>NZ_JBAKHU010000001.1:0-500705 GCF_036906895.1 Micromonospora sp. CPCC 206060 | reverse complement strand
AGCCTTCCAGCGCCGATGGTACTGCACTCGGGAGGGTGTGGGAGAGTAGGACGCCGCCGGACAACTTTACAGGTGTGGGCCATCCCGTAAGGGATGGCCCACACGTGTATCTGTCGTTGTGTGAGCAATTCGTTCCGGGCCGCAGCGTCCGGGGGCATCGCGGACCAGGTGTGCCCCCGGTTGCCGCCGCAGGCCGGTTCGACGCAGTTCGGTTCGACGGCAGCCGGACGCCAGGGTCTCCTCGGACCGTGCTGGGGAGCCTTGCCCTCCCGTTGCTTTTAGCGCCGGGTCTGCATGTCCTGGCGGAGTTGACGCAACAGGGCGGCGGAACTGTCCGCGTCCCGGTTGGCGAACATCGCCATCACGACGCTGCCGTGGTCGGCCCAGCCGCACACCGCGAAGCTGCCCTCCGCGTCGGTGGTACGGCCGCACTTCATCACGCCGCCCAGGTCGCCGGCGGGTACGTCACGGATGCTGGTGACCTTGCCGGTCTCGTCGGACATCAGGGTGAAGAGGCTGTCCAGGTCGCGCTCCGGCTGCCAGAGCAGCGTGGTGCCGCCGAACACCAGGACGGAGCGTTTCGGGTCGGCCGGGTCCTGGTAGACCGCGCCGATGCTGCGGTCCAGCTCGATGTCGGCCGCGAAGCCGCTGCGCAGGTACTCGGCGGTGGCCAGTGCGCGTTGGCTGTCGTCCCGGCGTAGGCCGCCGGCGTCGGCCGGTACCTCCAGCACGGCGTCCTTCTGGCTGACCACCCGCCAGCCGGCGAGGCCGCCCGCGGTGAGGCCGGCGAGGCTGACCAGGAGCACCGCGCCGAGCAGGATCCGCTTCCGCCGCCCTGCCGGGGTACCCCGGCGACGGTCCTCCGCCGGATCCGGATAGCCCAACGGGATCGGTTCCGGGGCCAGTTCGACCGGCTGCGGTTCGTCCAGCGGGTGCCGGGCGGAAAGATGCGCATCGGACATAGCCGCCACCGTACGCGAACAGGAGGTGGCGCACGTCAGGTCCACCGAACCGCTCCGTAGACTTTGTGGGTGACCGAGAGACTGGATGCCCATCGCACCGATGCCCCGACCCTGTCCGCCCAGTACCAGCCGGGCGAAGTCGAGCAGCGACGGTACGAGCACTGGGTAGCCGCCGGATACTTCCGGGCTTCCACCGACAGTGAGAAGCCCCCGTTCACCATCGTGATCCCCCCGCCGAACGTGACCGGTTCGCTGCACATGGGGCACGCGTTCGAGCACACCCTGATGGACGCCCTGACCCGCCGCAAGCGGATGCAGGGGTACGAGGCGCTCTGGCTGCCCGGCATGGACCACGCCGGCATCGCCACCCAGAACCTGGTCGAGCGGCAGCTCGCTGGGGAGGGCCTGTCCCGGCATGACCTGGGCCGGGAGCGCTTCGTCGAGCGGGTCTGGCAGTGGAAGGCCGAGTCCGGCGGCAAGATCCTCGGCCAGATGCGCCGGCTGGGTGACTCGGTCGACTGGGACCGCGAGCGCTTCACCATGGACGAGGGCCTCTCCCGGGCCGTGCAGACCATGTTCAAGAAGCTCTACGACGACGGCCTGATCTACCGGGCCGAGCGCATCATCAACTGGTGTCCCCGCTGCCTGACCGCGCTGTCCGACATCGAGGTGGAACACACCGACGACGACGGTGAGCTGGTCTCCATCCGGTACAGCGACGACGTGGTGGTGGCGACCACCCGGGCGGAGACCATGCTCGGTGACACGGCGGTGGCCGTGCACCCGGACGACGAGCGGTACCGGCACCTGATCGGCACCGAGGTCGAGGTGCCACTCACCGGCCGGCGGATCCCGATCGTCGGCGACGAGCACGTCGACCCGTCGTTCGGGACCGGCATGGTGAAGGTGACCCCGGCGCACGACCCGAACGACTTCGAGATCGGCCAGCGGCACAACCTGCCCTCGCTGACGATCATGGACGAACGTGGTGTGATCACCGCCCACGGGCCGTTCGAGGGTCTGGACCGGTTCGAGGCTCGCCCGGCGATCGTCGCCGCGCTGCGCGAGCAGGGCCGGGTCGTGGCCGAGAGGCGGCCGTACGTGCATGCGGTCGGGCACTGCTCGCGGTGCCGGACGACGGTGGAGCCCCGGCTGTCGCTCCAGTGGTTCGTCAACACCAGCCCGCTGGCCAAGGCGGCCGGCGACGCGGTGCGGGACGGTCGGGTGCGGATCGAGCCGGCCGACATGGCCAAGCGTTACTTCGCCTGGGTCGACAACATGCACGACTGGTGCATCTCCCGCCAGCTCTGGTGGGGGCACCGGATCCCGGTCTGGTACGGCCCGGACGGCGAGGTGGTCTGCGTCGGGCCGGACGAAAAGCCGCCGACCGGCGACGGCTGGTACCAGGACGAGGATGTGCTGGACACCTGGTTCTCCAGCGGGCTGTGGCCGTTCTCCACGCTCGGCTGGCCGGAGCGGACCGCCGACCTGGCGAAGTTCTATCCGACCAGCGTGCTGGTCACCGGGTACGACATCCTGTTCTTCTGGGTCGCCCGGATGATGATGTTCGGCCTCTACGCGATGGACGGCCGGCCGCCGTTCGACGTGATCGCGTTGCACGGCATGGTCCGGGACCAGTTCGGCAAGAAGATGTCGAAGTCGTTCGGCAACGTGGTCGACCCGCTCGACTGGATCGACCGGTTCGGTGCGGACGCGACCCGGTTCACCCTGGCCCGGGGCGCGAACCCCGGCCAGGACGTGCCGGTGAGCGAGGAGTGGTGTCAGGGCTCGCGGAACTTCTGCAACAAGCTCTGGAACGCCACCCGGTTCGCCCTGATGAACGGCGCGCACTGCGACGGCCCGGTGCCGACCGGTGACCAGCTCTCCACCGTCGACCGGTGGATCCTGTCCCGGCTCGCGACCACGGTCGCCGAGGTCAACGAGCAGTTCGAGGCGTACGAGTTCGCGAAGGTCTGTGACGTCCTGTACCACTTCGCCTGGGACGACGTCTGCGACTGGTACGTGGAGCTGTCCAAGCCGGTGCTGGCTGCCGGCGGCGAGCGGGCCGAGGTGTCCCGTCGGGTGCTCGGGCACGTGCTGGACCAGTTGCTGCGCCTGCTGCACCCGGTCATCCCCTTCGTCACCGAGGAACTCTGGACGGCGCTCACCGGCCAGGACACCGTGCTGACCGCGGCCTGGCCGACGGTGGCCGGGGAGCAGGCCGACAGCGCCGCCGAGACGGAGATCGCGACCCTCCAGACCGTGGTGACCGAGATCCGCCGGTTCCGGTCCGACCAGGGGCTGCGGCCGGCCCAGCGGGTCGTCGCCCGGCTCGACGGGCTGGACGGGGCGGGGATCGCCGCACACGAGCCGCTGATCCGGTCGCTGGTCCGCCTCGACGAGGCGGGTGCGGAGTTCCAGGCCAGCGCGACCCTCGCGGTCGCCGGTGCGGTGCGTGTGGCACTGGACACCCGGGGCTCGATCGACGTGGCGGCCGAACGCGCCCGGCTCACCAAGGACCGGGCGGCGGCCGAGAAGGAAGCCGCCCAGGCCCGCGCGAAGCTCGACAACCCGGCCTTCCTCGGCAAGGCACCCGAACCGGTGGTCGCCAAGATCCGGGAACGGCTGGCCACCGCCGAGGCAGACCTCGCCCGGATCACCACCGCTCTGGAGGCGCTGCCCTCGTGACCGCCCGTACTGATTCCGCCGAGGTGGACGCCGCGCTGTCCGGGCGCGGCTTCACCCGGATGGTCTTCGACCTGGACCGGATCTCCGACCTGCTCGACCTGCTCGGCAGCCCGCAGCGGGCGTACCCATCGATCCACCTGACCGGCACGAACGGCAAGACCTCCACGGCCCGGATGATCGACTCGTTGCTGCGGGCGTTCGGGTTGCACACCGGGCGGTACACCAGCCCGCACCTGGAGACCGTCCGGGAGCGGATCAGCCTGGACGGCGAGCCGGTCAGCGAGGAGCGGTTCGTCAACACGTACCGGGAGGTGGCGCCGCTGGCCGAGCTGATCGACCAACGGGCCGACGAACCGTTGACGTACTTCGACATGACCACCGCGTTGGCCTTCGCCACGTTCGCCGACGCGCCGGTGGACGTGGCGGTGGTCGAGGTCGGGCTCGGCGGTGCGGAGGACGCCACCAACGTTCTGCACGCCGGGGTGTGCGTACTGACTCCGATCGGGCTCGACCACACCGAGTGGCTCGGTGACCGGATCGAGGACATCGCGCTGGCCAAGGCGGGGATCATCCACAAGGGGGCGACGGTGATCGCCGCCGCGCAGGAGGAGGAGGCCGCCCGGCCGATCCTGGAACGCTGCGCCGAGGTGGGGGCCACCATCGCCCGGGAGGGCGTGGAGTTCGGGGTACTGCGCCGGTCGGTGGCGGTCGGCGGTCAGGTGCTCACGTTGCAGGGTCTCGGTGGGGTCTACGACGAGGTGTTCCTCCCGCTGCACGGGGCACACCAGGCGCAGAACGCCGCCGTGGCGCTCGCCGCGGTCGAGGCGTTCCTCGGCGCCGGGGCGAACCGGCAGCTCGACGTCGAGGCGGTCCGGGAGGGTTTCGCCTCGGCCAGTTCGCCGGGGCGACTGGAGAAGGTCCGGACCGCGCCGACGGTACTGCTCGACGGGGCGCACAACCCGCACGGGATGGCCGCCACGGTCACCGCGTTGCAGGAGGAGTTCGCGTTCAGCCGGCTGGTCGCGGTGGTCGGCGTACTGGCCGACAAGGACGCGCCGAGTCTGCTGGAGTTGCTCGAACCGGTGGTCGACGCGGTGGTGGTGACCCGGAACAGCTCACCGCGGGCGATGCCCGCCGACGAACTGGGCCGGCTGGCCGCCGAGGTCTTCGGTCCGGACCGGGTCGAGGTGGCCGCCGATATGCCGGACGCGATCGAGGCGGCGGTGGCCCTGGCGGAGTCGGACGTACCGGGCGAGTTGAGCGGGGTGGGCGTGCTGATCACCGGTTCGGTGGTAACGGTCGCCGACGCCCGTCGGCTGCTGAAGAAGTGACCGGGCCGGAGCAGGGAGCGGGCGGACCGGTGCAGGGCCGCCCGTCCGGCCTGCGGAACCCGGGGCGGGCGGTGAAAGGGCTCGGTGCCGGGACGCTGATCCTGGAGACGCTGGTGCTGCTGCTGGCGATCCAGCCGATCCGGGTACTCGGCGGCGAGTTGACCGGTACCACGATCGGGGTGATCGTCGCCCTGGCGGTGCTCGCCGTGGTGCTCTCCCGGCTGCTCGATCGGGGCTGGGCGTGGCACGCCGGTACGGTGCTCCAGGGGCTGCTGATGCTCGCCGGCTTCCTGCACTGGTCGCTTTTCGCGCTCGGGGTGATCTTCGCGCTGGTCTGGGCGTACGTGCTGCACGTGCGGCGGGCGATCCTGGGCTGAGCGCGTCGGTCGACGGACGCCGATCGGGCCGGTGGGACATGTCCCACCGGCCCGATCGGCGTCTCGGGTCAGTGGATGGTGCGGTCCCGCCACTGGGTCAGGGCGATGCCGTGCCCGTCCGGGTCGCGGAACGCCGCCGCCCACAGCTCCAGCCGGGTACCCCGGTTGACCACCCGGGGGGCGTAGGTGAACCGCACCCCGGCATCCCGTAGCCGTTCGTGGGCGGCGTCGATGTCCGGTACCTCCAGGTTGAGGTGCACCAGCCGGCGGTTGATCGGGGCCGCCTCGGCGATCTCCCGGAGCACGAGCCGGGTGCTGCCGGAGGCGAGGACCGCGTTGCCGTCGCCGCCGTCGATCTCCAGGAAGCCGAGGGTGTCGGTGTAGAAGGCAACCGACCGGAGCAGATCGGTGACGAGCAGCGTGATCCCGACGCCACTGATCGGTGCCCCGCTGCCGGTGGCCGGTTCGGCGGGGTATAGGGCGGGGTCGACCAGGTCGCCGTCCCCGCCGGTCGGCAGGTCGTCGAGGGGCAGGTCGACCAGCTCGTCCCGCTCGTCGCCGCCGGTTGGCGGAAGGAGCGGCCCGTCCACCGGGTCCGCAGACACGGTGGTGACATTTACCGTCGCCTCGACCTCCGGATCGATCCGGGCGGGGGGGACCGTCGGCGCGGCGGCCGGACGGCGGGGCAGCGGCGCGGCAGGTGGTGCCTCGACCAGGGTGCCCTCCAGGACGACCAGACCGCCCGGAGTGTGCCGGACCACCACCGGTTCCCGGTCGTCCGGCAGCCCGTCCAGGTCGTCGACCGGACCGGTCGGGACCGGGTCACCGATGGGCGGCAGGAGATCGTCGTCGGTCGACCGGGTGGTCCACGGTGGCGGGTCCTGCTCCCGGCGGGCCCACGGCGGGGCGTCCTGACCGATCAGCACCTCGTCGAGGGGTGCGGGCTCGTCGAACTCGGGAGGCAGGCCGGCGGCGGCTGCGGCGGCAGCCGCCTCGGCGTGCGTGGGGACCTCGTCCCAGAGGATGCGTACCCGCCGCTGGTCGTCGATGGCCACCCGGACCGGCAGGGTCTGCCCCGGCACCGGCCACTTCGCCACCGGCACCCGGGGCTCGATGAGCTTCTTGGAGCGGGGTGGCAGCCCGGGTGCGTCGATCACGATCTGCAACTCGCAGCGGCCGAACGCGTACGACGCGGGTGGCTCGGAGACGCTCTGCACGTGGGCGGAACCGATCACCCAGGCCCGTCCGCCGCTGCGGACGGTGCCCAGCGCGATCGACAGTGCCACCAGGGCGACCCCGAGGGCGACGATCGCCCAGCTGGTCATGCCCAACCCGAACAGGGTGATGAAGGTGGCCACGGTGCCGAGCAGCGCGGCGAGCAGCTTACGCGCGGGTGCGACCGGTCGTTGGGCATTCGCCACAGTGGACCTCCCTGGGTTAAGGCCAGGCTAGGCCGGACCCGCCATGCAGGGGAAGACTCCGCCGGGGCATGCGGGACCGATCCGCCCGGCCGGCGCAGCGGCGCCGGGGGTGGCTCGCTAGGCTGACCGTACCCAGCCAGAGGCCGTACCGCTCCCAGGAGGAACCAGCGTGTCCAGCAGCAACCCGGACGAGCGCACGCTCGTACTGATCAAGCCCGACGCGGTCCGGCGGGGCCTGGTGGGCGAGATCATCGGCCGCTTCGAGCGCAAGGGTCTGCGGATCGACGCGATGGTGTCCCGGATGATGGACGCGCAGCTCGCCGACGAGCACTACGCCGAGCACGTGGACAAGGCGTTCTACCCGCCGTTGAAGGACTTCATGACCGGTGGTGCGCTGGTCGCCCTGGTGCTCTCCGGCGACCAGGTCATCGACGTGGTCCGTGGTCTGGTCGGGGCGACCGACGGGCGGAAGGCCGCCGCCGGGACCATCCGGGGTGACCTGTCCCTGTCGAACCGGGAGAACCTGGTGCACGCCTCCGACTCGGTGGACAGCGCCAAGCGGGAGATCGCCCTCTGGTTCCCCGAGCTGGACTGAACCGAATGGCGTGAACGGGGCCGGGCAGCCACCGCAGGTGCGGCTGCCCGGCTGCCGGTCATTCCTGGACCGGCGGCTGCATCCGGGTGCTCACCGCGATCCGGTTCCACACGTTGATGGTGGCGATCGCCACCACCAGGTCGGCCAGTTCCTTCTCCGACCAGTGCTTCGCTGCGGCGTCCCAGACGTCGTCCGGTACGCCGTGCTCGCCGAGCCGGGTGACGGCGTCGGTGAGGGCGAGGGTCGCGCGTTCCCGTTCGTCGAAGAAGGGCGCCTCCCGCCACGCCGCGACGGCGAAGAGCCGCTGGCTGGTCTCGCCGGCCGCGAGAGCGTCCCGGGTGTGCATGTCGATGCAGAACGCGCAGCCGTTGAGGACCGAGGCCCGCACCTTCACCAGTTCGAGCAGCCGATGGTCGATGTTGGCCCGGATGTAGCCTTCCAGCCCGCGTACGACGCGGTATGCCTCCGGGGCCACCTCGGCCAGGTTCATCCGTCGCATGGAGTACCTCCCTGTGGTGAGTCAGTCACCGTCAGGACGGGGCTCGTGGCGGTGGTGTGACCGGTCCCGGCTGTGACGACGGTCGCAGGCGTACCGACCGCGCCCGGAGCTGCCGGGTTGCCGTGTCGACGCTGCTCAGGACGGTGCCATCCACCATCCGGGTCAGCAGCGGGTCACCGTTCCAGCCGCCCGAGGGGGTGGGTAACGTGAGACCGCCCGCTCCATCAGCACGACCGCCGGAGGACCCGTGCCGCTGCTCTACACCATCGGCAAGCTCACCGTGGGCAACGGCATGCGACTCGGCTGGCGCCCGACCGTGGAAGGGCTGGAGAACGTACCGGAGACCGGCGGCGCGATCTTCGCCGGCAACCACCTCTCGGTTGCCGACGAACTCTTCCTCGGTGCGGTGGTACCCCGGCACATCGCCTTCTGGGCCAAGTCGGAGTACTTCACCGGTACCGGGTTCCGGGGCTGGCTGACCAAGACGGTGATCGGTGGCCTCGGAGCCATCCCGGTCGAGCGGGCCGGCGGTCGGGCCGCGCTCTCCGCCTTCGACGCGGCGATCCCGGCGCTACGGGCCGGCGAGCTGGTCGCGGTCTACCCGGAGGGGACCCGCTCCCCGGATGGACGGCTCTACCGGGGCCGGACCGGAGCCGCCCGGCTGGCCCTGGCGGCCGGGGTACCGGTCATCCCGGTCGGCATGATCGGCACCGACCGGGTGCAGCCGATCGGTGCCCGGGTGCCGCGGCTCGGTGCCGGACGGGTCACCGTCCGGTTCGGTAAGCCGCTGGAGTTCACCGGGCGGTCGGACGACCGGACGTCGTTGCGGGAGATCACCGACGAGATCATGAGTGAGATCCAGCGGCTGACCGGGCAGGAGTACGTGCCGAGGTACGCGCCCTCGAAGACCGCGCCGACCCCGCAGGGCTGACCGGTCAGGGCGGGTCGGGGCGTGGCCGGTTGCCGACAGTCAGCCCCGGGTGACGATCCCGTCGCGGAACTCGGCGAGCAGGGCGGCGCTGTCGGTCACCGAGAGTCGGGTGAACACCCCGGTGCCGAGGCTGCCGTGATCGGCCCAGGTGCAGACCACCACGGCGGCGCCGTCCAGCCGACCGGTGCCGCAGCTCTGGTACTGACCGCGTAGGTCGGTCTCGATGGACTCGATGCCGGTGATCTGGTAGGTCGTGCCCAGCCGGGTCAGCTCGTCCGTCACGTCCTGCTCCGGGGTCAACCGGAACCCGGTGCTGCCGAAGACGATCACCTGTTTACCGCTGGTCCGGTACACCCCGGCGAAGATGTCCTCGGCGAGCAGGTGGGCCGCACCGGTCTCCTGGACGAGCCGTTGCGACAGCCGTTGGCTGGCCGCGTCGTCCCGCAGGGTCAGGTCACGGACCTGGTCCGGCAGGGCGGCCTTGGCCGGGTACTGCTCCCACATGGGTTTGCCGAAGTACGCCGGGCAGCCGCAGCAGCAGGCGATGGTGAGCAGGGTCAGCAGCATCATCCGGCCTGGCCAGCGCCGCTTGCGGCGTACCGCCACCGGGACGTACCCCCGGGGGGCCTGCCAGTCCGGCGGTGCCGGCTGCGGCCGGTCCGGCTGACGGCGTTTCAGCGACCGGCCGGACGGACCGGCCGACGGGGCGGGCCTGGCTGGCGGGGCGGGCACGGGTGGTGGGGAGACCGGTCGGCTGGCGGCCGGCGGGGGTGTCACCGGTCGTGGGGTGACCGGTTGCGGCGGGGAGACCGGCGGTCCCGGGAACGGGTGGGCGGCCGGCCCGACGGCGGGCCCCGGGTCGGGTGGTACCGGGTACGGCCTGGTGGGCGCCGGTCCCGACGCCGGGTAGGGCAGTGTCGGCGACACGGGCGGATAGGCGGTGCCGGGCACCGTCCAGGGATCGGCTTCGGTGTCGGCGTCCGCCCACGGATCGACCGGCTCGGCCGTCTCCGGTGACCGGACCGGCAGGTCGCCGGCGGGGTTCCGGGGCGCGGGAACGGGCTGGCCCGGCCGGTCGCGCCGGGCGGCGGGGGGTACCGGTGCGGACCCCGTCCAGCGGGGTACCTCCAGCCGGGTCGGTGCGGGGCCGGCCGGTGCCGTCCCGGCCACCCGTGGCTGCCCGGCGGCGGTGGTCCCATCCGGGTCAGGGCGGGTGTCGGTACCGGTGGTGTCGGTGGCCCCGGCGGTGCTCTCCGACCCGGCCGGCTCCGCAAGGGTGCTCTCCGACCCGGCCGGCTCCGCAAGGGTGCTCTCCGGCTGGTCCACGGGGACTGCCGGCTCGCCGGCGCGGGGCGTGGGCACCCCCCGGGGCGGCTCGGCGGCCGGTGGTTCCGCCTCCGGCTGCGGCTGGAGCATCGCGGCAATCTCCTCTCGGGCCGAACCGAGGTTAGTACCGCTGTGCCAGTTCCGGTGGATCGAGGGCCGTGCGACGGCCGGTGACCCGGCCCGGTCCGGCCGGCCGTGTGGCGTCACGACCCCGTCGCCGCTGGCCGGCCGATGGACCGGCGTTGTCGTGGCCGACCTGCCGCCACCGTCGTGGTCGGCCCGGACCGGCCGCGTACCCTTGGACATCATGAGCGTCCCGTCGACCGCATCGCGCCCCGCTGTGGCGAATTCCGTCTGGCCGCGGCTGGAGCCGCTGCTGCCCCAGGTGACCAAGCCCATCCAGTACGTTGGTGGCGAGTTGGGTGCCGTGGTCAAGGACTGGGATTCCGCCACGGTCCGCTGGGCGCTGATGTATCCCGACGCGTACGAGGTCGGGCTGCCCAACCAGGGCGTGCAGATCCTCTACGAGGTGCTCAACGAGCTGCCGGACGTCCTGGCCGAGCGGACCTACGCGGTCTGGCCGGACCTGGAGAAGCTGATGCGGGCGCACGGCGTACCGCAGTTCACCGTGGATGCGCACCGGCCGGTCGGCGACTTCGACGTCTTCGGGGTCTCGTTCTCCACCGAGCTGGGCTACACCAACCTGCTCACCGCGATCGACCTGGCCGGGATCCCACTGCTCGCGGCGGACCGGACCGACGCCGACCCGGTGATCGTGGCCGGTGGACACGCCGCGTTCAACCCGGAGCCGATCGCCGACTTCGTCGACGCCGCCGTGCTCGGCGACGGCGAGGAGGCGGTCCTGGAGATCACCGACATCGTCCGGCAGTGGAAGTCCGAGGGTTCCCCCGGCGGTCGGGACGAGCTGCTGCTGCGGCTGGCCCGCACGGAGAGCGTCTACGTGCCGCGCTTCTACGACGTGGACTACCTGCCGGACGGGCGGATCCAGCGGGTCGTGCCGAACCGCCCGGACGTGCCGTTCCGGGTGCACAAGCGCACGACGATGGATCTGGACGCCTGGCCGTACCCGAAGAAGCCGCTGGTCCCGCTCGCCGAGACGGTGCACGAGCGGTACGCGGTGGAGATCTTCCGGGGCTGCACCCGGGGCTGCCGGTTCTGCCAGGCCGGCATGATCACCCGACCGGTCCGGGAGCGGTCGATCACCACGGTCGGTCAGATGGTCCGCGACGGGCTGGAGTTCTCCGGTTTCCACGAGGTGGGCCTGCTGTCGCTCTCGTCGGCCGACCACTCCGAGATCGGCGACATGTGTTCCGGCCTGGCCCAGCAGTACGAGGGCACGAACGTGTCGCTGTCGCTGCCGTCGACCCGGGTGGACGCCTTCAACATCGATCTCGCGCAGGAACTGTCCCGCAACGGGCGGCGCACCGGTCTCACCTTCGCCCCCGAGGGCGGCTCGGAGCGGATCCGCAAGGTGATCAACAAGATGGTGTCGGAGGAGGACCTCATCCGCACCGTGGTCACCGCGTACACCAACGGGTGGCGGCAGGTGAAGCTCTACTTCATGTGCGGGCTGCCCACCGAGACCGACGAGGACGTGCTCCAGATCGCCCGGATGGCCCACGAGGTGATCAAGGCGGGGCGGGCCGCGACCGGCTCGAAGGACATCCGCTGCACGGTTTCGATCGGCGGGTTCGTGCCGAAGCCGCACACCCCGTTCCAGTGGGTCCCGATGGAACGGCCCGAGGTGATCGACCACCGGCTCAAGCTGCTCAAGCAGGCGATCAACAGTGACCGTTCGCTGGGCCGGGCGATCGGTTACCGGTACCACGATGGCGAGCCGTCGCTGATCGAGGGGCTGCTCTCCCGGGGCGACCGCCGGGTCGGCGCGGTGATCCGCCGGGTGTGGGAGAACGGTGGCCGGTTCGACGGCTGGAGCGAGCACTTCTCCTATCAGCGCTGGGTGGACGCCGCCGCCGAGGCACTGCCGGCGTTCGGGGTCGACCTCGACTGGTACACCACCCGGCAGCGCGACGAGTTGGAGGTCCTGCCCTGGGACCACCTCGACTCCGGCCTGGACAAGGACTGGCTCTGGCAGGACTGGCAGGACGCGCTCTCCGAGTACGAGCAGGACGACTGCCGGTGGACGCCCTGCTTCGACTGCGGGGTCTGCCCGGCCATGGACACCGAGATCCAGATCGGGCCGACCGGTAGGAAGCTGCTGCCGTTGACCCCGATCGGCGGTAGCGGCCTGAAGGTCCCCACCGGCGCCCAGCAGTATTGACGCCACGGTGCGGGCCGCGGGCTTTGCGTCCGCACCGTGGCCGCGGACCGCGGCGCCCACCGCCTCCTGGGTCGATCACGACGTTATGGTCAGGCGGCACACCGGGACGCCGCCCGTCATGATCAACCGGTTCTGACTTCCGAGGAGCACGACGATCAGCAGAAAACCACAGCCCGAGGGCGGCCAGGCGCCGGTCGTCCAGCGCATCCGGATCCGGTACGCCAAGCGGGGCCCGCTGCGGTTCACCTCTCACCGCGACTTCGCCCGGGCCTTCGAGCGGGCCCTGCGCCGGGCCGGCGCACCGATCGCCTTCTCCCAGGGCTTCACCCCGCACCCGAAGATCTCCTACGCCAGTGCGGCGCCCACCGGTGTGGCCAGCGAGGCCGAGTACCTGGAGATCGGTCTGCGGGAGACGGTCGACCCGGGCGAGCTGCGCGCCGCGCTGGACGCCGCACTCAGCCCCGGCCTGGACGTCCTGGACGCGGTGGTGGCCACCGGTGGGAGCCTGGCCGACCGGATCCAGGCGTCACACTGGCGGGTCGAACTGCCCGGTGTCGACCCGGCTGTGCTCCGTCAGGCGGTCGCCGCGTTCACCGCCGCCCCCGAGGTGCCCGTCGAGCGGATGACCAAACAGGGCAGGCGGACCTTCGACGCACGTGGCGCGGTCCATCACATCGATGTCATCGAGCCTACCCCGGCGCCTTCCGAGGTCGTGGCCGTCCCGTGTGCGATACTCGACCTAGTCGTCCGGCAGGTCACCCCGTCCGTACGACCCGATGACGTCCTTTCCGGCCTCCGCGTGGTGGCCGACCTGGAGCCGCCGGTGCCGCCTCGGGCGACCCGTCTGGCGCAGGGCACGCTGACCGCGCAAGGAGGGATCGCGGATCCGTTGGAGGCGGACCGCGACGGGGTAAGCATCGGTGAACGCTGACCGGCAATCCGGTCGGTGGTCAGGTAGGCAGACTTCGGTGGTCGCGCACCTCGCGTGCCGCCGGAAACACTTTGCGGCAACCCTGCGTGGCAGCGCTCACCCGCGCCCGGGGAAGCCAGAACTGGAGAACGTCCAATGCTCGAAAACGAGCCCGAGGGCAGCGAACGGACCGGTTCACAGCCGGCCGGCGACGCCACCGACAGCACCGGGACCGCACCCGTCCGGCGTACCCGCACCACGCGCCGCCGGAGCACCCCACTGACCGACCAGGGCGAGGCGCCGGTCGCGGCGCCCTCCACCGCTGGTCCGGCCAGCGGCGAATCCCATCAGGGCGAGGTGCTCACCCCGGTAGCGGGGGAGGGGGAGACGGCGCCCAAGCCCACCCGCCGTCGCCGGAAGGCGACCACCGCCGAGCCGGCGCCGACCGAGGCGCCCGTGGTGGCCACCGGGGCGGTCGAGGCGACCGACGAGGTCGTACCCCCGGTGAAGGTGACCCGCACCCGGCGGAAGAAGGCGGTACCCCCGGCGGTCGAGCCCGACGCGGCCGGACCGGCCGCCGAGCCGACCGCGCCGACCGGCGCGCCGACCTCCACGGAGCAGCCCGGTGCCCAGGTGACCGCTGCGACCAGTGGTGCTCCCGACACCGCCGGGGAGGTACCGCCGGGGGTCAGCGTGCCCGGCCCCACCAGCGAGCCCACCGGCACCGTGGTCAGCGGTGAGCCGGCCGTTGCTGAGGAGCCGCGTACCACCCGACGACGTCGGGCCGCGCTCTCCGCCCCGGTGGTGCTGTTCATGGCCCCCGAACCGGAGGCGTTGGCGGCCCGGGCCACCCCGGTCGAGCCCGCCGAGGTGACCACCGAGGCCGAGGAACCGGCCGAGCCGACCGAGGGGGCGCGTCGTCGCCGCCGTGGCCGGCGGGACGCCGAGGTCGTCGAGGCCGCGCCGCTGGAGGAACCCACCACCGAGGCCGAGGAGACCGAGGAGGAGGACGAGGACGAGAGCGCGGCGGCCCGTCGCCGTCGCCGGCGGGGCCGTCGGGGCCGGGGCCGAGGTAAGGGCGGCGCCGACGAGACCGAGGACTACGAGGCCGAGGAAGCCGCCGAGGCCGAGCCGGAAGCCGAAGCCGAGGCTGAGGCCGAAGCTGAGGGCGAGGGCGACGAGGAGGACGAGGCCGAGGGCGACGGTCTGACCCGTCGGCGTCGTCGGCGCCGGCGCCGTGGCGCGGGCGAGACCGAGGCGGCCACCGCCGACGACGGTGTGCCGACCGTCGTCAAGATCCGTGAACCGCGGCGCACCGTCGACGAGGTACAGGGCGTCTCCGGCTCGACCCGGCTGGAGGCGAAGCGGCAACGGCGCCGGGACGGGCGGGAACAGCGTCGTACCCGGCCGCCGATCCTGAGCGAGTCGGAGTTCCTGGCCCGCCGGGAGGCGGTCGACCGGGTGATGGTGGTCCGCCAGCGCGGTGACCGGACGCAGATCGCCGTCCTGGAGGACGGCATCCTGGTCGAGCACTACGTGACCCGCAACTCGGCCAGCACCATGGTCGGCAACGTCTACCTGGGCAAGGTGCAGAACGTCCTGCCCAGCATGGAGGCGGCGTTCGTCGACGTCGGGCGCGGTCGCAACGCGGTGCTCTACGCCGGTGAGGTCAACTGGGACACCACCGGTCTGGAGGGGCGGGCCCGCTCGATCGAGCAGGCGCTGAAGTCCGGCGACTCGGTGCTCGTGCAGGTGACCAAGGACCCGATCGGCCACAAGGGCGCCCGGTTGACCAGCCACATCGCGCTCTCCGGCCGGCACCTGGTCTACGTACCGCACGGCAACGCCTCGGGCATCAGCCGGAAGCTGCCGGACAACGAGCGCAAGCGGCTGCGTGACGTGCTCAAGAAGCTCGTCCCGGACGGCGCGGGCGTGATCGTCCGGACCGCCGCCGAGGGGGCCAGCGAGGACGAACTGGCCCGCGACGTCAAGCGGCTGCAGGCGCAGTGGGAGGACATCGAGGCCAAGGCGACCGAGGGCGGTGCCCCGGTACTCCTCTACGAGGAGCCCGACCTGGTCATCCGGGTGGTCCGGGACCTGTTCAACGAGGACTTCCGGGAACTCGTGGTGCAGGGCGAGGAATCGTACGAGATGGTCGAGTCGTACCTTTCCCACGTCTCGCCCGACCTGGTGACCCGGTTGCACCGGCACACCGGTACGGCGGACGTGTTCGCCGAGTCCCGGATCGACGAGCAGATCCTCAAGGGCCTGGACCGTAAGGTCTTCCTCCCCTCCGGCGGTCACCTGGTCATCGACCGGACCGAGGCGATGACCGTGGTCGACGTGAACACCGGCAAGTACACCGGTGCCGGCGGCAACCTGGAGGAGACGGTCACCCGTAACAACCTGGAGGCGGCCGAGGAGATCGTCCGGCAGTTGCGGCTGCGGGACCTCGGCGGCATCGTGGTGATCGACTTCATCGACATGGTGCTGGAGTCCAACCGGGAGCTGGTGCTGCGCCGGCTGACCGAGTGCCTGGGCCGGGACCGGACCAAGCACCAGGTCACCGAGATCACGTCGCTCGGTCTGGTGCAGATGACCCGCAAGCGGATCGGCGCCGGCCTGCTGGAGGCGTTCAGCGAGACCTGCGAGTGCTGCAAGGGCCGTGGCGTGATCATCCACACCGAGCCGGTACCGGAGAAGAGCCGGCCCGGCGCGGGTGACAAGGTCAAGGCGGTGGCCTCGGCGAATGCGCCGGCCGCCGCCCCGGCGCCGGCTGAGGCCCCGGCCGGTGGATCGTTGCGGCGTCGCGACCGCCGGTCCGCCGCGGCGACGCCCGAGCGGACCGTGGTCGAGGTGTCGGAGGACGACGACACCATGGGCTACGACCTGTCCCGCTACGAGGTCGACACCCCGGCCGCGCCCGAGGTGGCGGACGCCCAGCGCGGCGAGTCGGCGCGGCTGGCCGGCGCCGACGACCCGGACGCGATCGGCGACGAGGACGAGGACCAGACCGAGCCCGACGGTGGTCGACGCCGGGCGCGGCGCGGTGCCCGGCGGCGGACCCGCCCGTGACCGGCTGATCCGACCGACCCCGACGTTCGACAGGGCCCCTTCCCAGGCACCATGGGAAGGGGCCCTGTGCTCGTCACGTGCCGGTCCACCCACCCCTGTCGTTCCCACCCCGTCGAGGAGTACCCCGATGCGTCGCCTGATCGCCGTCACGGCCGTCGCCATGCTGGCCGGAGCCGGGTGCTCCGCTGACCGGGACGGGACCGCCGGTTCCGCGACGCCCGCCGCAACCGCCGGTTCGACCGGGGCTCCGGCGGCCGGGCCGACCACCCCGACGGGTGCCGGGCCGGGTACGCCGGGCGGCGGGACGTCCGGAGGCACCGCCGCTCCGGCTGGCGGGAACGGTCGGGAGGTCTGTGACGCCGCCACCCGGGCCGGTTCGACCGCCGTGCAGACGTACGTCAGCGAGCTGGGCAAGATGCTCACCGCCACCGGTGCCGGCGACACGAAGGCCGCCGAGGCGGCCAGGCAGCGGGCTGAGGCCGCGCTGAACGGATGGCGGACCGAATTGACCCGGCAGTCCGGCCTGGCCACCGACGCGCGCCTGAAGACCGTACTGGCCGAGATCGCCGCCGAGGTGGGCACGATGAAGGCGGACATCAACTCGATCGACTCGGACAAGCTGGACCAGCTCCAGCAGCGCCTCGACCAGCTCTGCGCGGGCTGAGTCGCCCGACCCCCGGCCGGGGGCGCTGGGCCAGGTGAAACGGTGGGGCCGGTTTGGGGCCCGACCCGGTCATGGCGTACGCTTGCCTGCGGCGCACCCTTGTGTGCCAAGTTCTCGCGTGCCCGCCGTCGCGTCTGCTACCGCGCCGCGCCGCCGCGAGCACTGCCAGTCAGCAGCCTCAACGACAGGGAGTCCGCGTCCGATGTACGCGATCGTCAAGACCGGCGGCAAGCAGTACAAGGTCGCCGAGGGCGACGTGATCGAGGTCGAGAAGCTCACCGGTGCCCCCGGGGACGCGGTGAAGCTCGCCGCGGTGCTCCTCGTCGACGGTGACGACCTGGTGACCGACGCGGCGAAGCTTGCCAAGGTCGCGGTGTCCGGCGAGATCGCCGCGCACACCAAGGGCCCGAAGATCCGGATCCACAAGTTCAAGAACAAGACCGGCTACCACAAGCGCCAGGGTCACCGCCAGCCGCTGACCCAGGTCAAGGTGACCGGCATCTCCAGCGGGAAGTAGGTCGTCCACAGATGGCTCACAAAAAGGGTGCGTCCAGCTCGCGTAACGGTCGCGACTCCGCGGCTCAGCGGCTCGGCGTGAAGCGGTTCGGTGGCCAGGTGGTCAGCGCCGGTGAGATCCTCATCCGCCAGCGCGGCACCAAGTTCCACCCCGGTGACCTGGTCGGCCGTGGTGGCGACGACACGCTCTTCGCGCTGGCCGCCGGTGCGGTCCAGTTCGGCACCAAGCGCGGCCGCAAGGTCGTCAGCATCGTGCCGAAGCAGTAGTTCTCTCGGCGAAGCGGGTCGCGGACCGAAGGTCCCGGCCCGCTTCGCTGTTTTCTCGTGGCGGGGACGTGCCCCGCTGGAAGGATTGGCGGCGTGACGACGTTCGTTGACCGGGTCGTCCTGCATCTGCAGGCCGGCGACGGCGGGCACGGCTGTGTCTCGATCCACCGGGAGAAGTTCAAGCCCTTCGGCGGACCGGACGGTGGTAACGGCGGGCACGGCGGCAGCGTGTCGCTGGTCGTTGACCCGCAGGTGACCACCCTGCTCGACTTCCATTTCCGGCCGCACGTGAAGGCCGAGAACGGCAAGGGCGGGGCGGGTTCCAACCGGGACGGCGCGAACGGCCGGGACCTGGTCATCAAGGTGCCCGACGGCACCGTGGTGCAGACCCCGGACGGCACCGTGCTGGCCGACCTGGTGGGCGCCGGCACCACCTTCGAGGTCGCCCGGGGTGGTCGGGGCGGGCGCGGTAACGCCGCGCTGGCCAACGCCCGGCGTAAGGCGCCCGGCTTCGCCGAGCTGGGCGAGCCGGGGGACCACCTGGACGTGGTGCTGGAGCTCAAGAGCGTGGCCGACGTCGGGCTGGTGGGTTTCCCGTCGGCCGGCAAGTCGTCGCTGATCTCGGTGCTCTCCGCCGCCAAACCCAAGATCGCCGACTACCCGTTCACCACGCTGGTACCCAACCTCGGTGTGGTCCGGGTCGACAACCACACCTTCACCGTGGCCGACGTACCCGGGCTGATCCCGGGCGCGGCCCGAGGTAAGGGGCTCGGGCTGGAGTTCCTTCGGCACATCGAGCGGTGCGCCGTGCTGGTGCACGTGGTCGACTCGGCGACGCTGGAGCCGGGCCGGGACCCGCTTGCCGACATCGACGCCATCGAGGCCGAGCTGTCGGAGTACGGCGGTCTCACCGACCGTCCCCGCCTGGTGGTACTAAACAAGATCGACGTGCCGGACGGCCGGGATCTCGCCGAGATCGTCCGCCCCGACCTGGAGGAACGCGGCTGCCGCGTCTTCGAGGTGTCCGCTGCCACCCGGGAAGGACTGCGCGAGTTCACGTACGCCCTGGCCGAGCTGGTGGAGCAATCCCGGGCGGCAGCCCCGACCCCGGAGCCGACCCGGATCGTGATCCGACCGACGGCGGTCGACGACGCCGGCTTCACCATCGAGACCGCGCCCGACGGCGCGTACGTGGTACGCGGCCCACGGCCGGAACGGTGGGTGCGGCAGACCAACTTCGACAACGACGAGGCGGTCGGGTACCTGGCCGACCGGTTGGCCCGCCTGGGCGTCGAGGAGAAGCTGGCCAAGGCCGGTGCCGAGCCGGGCAGCCTGGTGCGCATCGGGGAACGCGAGTTCGACTGGCAGCCCACCCTGTACGCCGGGGTGGACTTCACCCCGGGTAACCGGGGCACCGACTTCCGGCTGGAGGACAAGTCGAGTCGGGCCAGCGCAACCGAGCGGTTGGCGGCCCGGAAGGCCCGCCGGCAGCGGCCCACCGACGAGATCCCGTCGGCGGACGTGGCGGTGGCGGGCGAGTCGGAGGAGTCGGAACCGGCGGGGGACGAGGCGGTCGGCCGGCTCACCCGTGGCGAGGCCGGCTGACGGTCGCCCGGCTTCCGGTCCGGCTGGTCTGGTTCGGGCCCGGCGGACCGGGGCAGGGCTGGCCGGCCGCCCGGCTGCCGGCTCTGTCGATGGACCGACGCTGAGCTGGGGGTTCGGGGACCAGATTGGTGGATTGTGCCTCGGGGTAATCGGCGGGAAACCTGGCCGAAACCCCCCGGAACTAGCGTGACGATGTGCTGATCGAGCCCCGCCCCGCCACCGACCCCGAACTGCTTACCATGATCACCGCTCAGCAGCGTGAACTGCGCGAAGCGGACGGTGGACTCGACGGGCAGGTGACCGTGACCCACCAGGACATCCGGTACCTGGTCGTCGTGGTCGGCGGACATGCGGTCGCGTGCGGCGGGTTGCAGGCGCTCGACCCCGGCACCGGTGAGGTGAAGCGGATGTACGTCCGCCCCGCCCACCGAGGACAGGGGATCGGCCGGCACCTCCTCGTCGCGCTGGAGGAGTTGGCCTTCCAGGCCGGGCACAAACGAGTGTGCCTGGAGACCGGCACGTACCTCCCGGCGGCGATCGCCCTCTACCGCTCGTGCGGGTACCGCGAGATCCCGGTCTACGGTGAGTACGTCGACAACCCGTACAGCGTCTGCTTCGCCAAGTGGCTCCCGGTGGCTGTCTGAGCTGACCACCGGTCACCGCCGGTACGAGGGCACGCCCCGGTACCGGCGGTGACCGTCCCGGCCTTCAGGCCAGACCGAGGGCGGTGCGGGCCCGGTCCACCGTCCCGGCGGTGCGTTCCCGGGCCGCCCCGGCGCCGTCGGCGAGGATCCGCCGCACCTGCTCCGGGGCGGCGGCCAGCTCGGCGTACCGCCGCTGCACCGGCTCGATCAACCCGATGACCGCGTCGGCGGTGGCCTGCTTCAGCTCGCCGTACGAGGAGAACCGTTCCGCCAGACGGTCGGGCGTGCCGCCGGTGCAGGCGGCCAGGATCTCCAGCAGGTTGGCCACTCCGGGCCGCCGGACGGGGTCGTACCCGACGGTCCGACCGGAGTCGGTGACCGCCCGCAGCAGCTTGCGCCGGATCACCTCCGGCGGGTCGAGCAGCAGGATGCTGCCGGCCTCGCCCGCTGCGGACTTACTCATCTTCCGGGTCGGTTCGGTCAGGTCCATGACCCGGGTGGCGACCGGCGGGCGTACCGCCCGGGGCACCGTGAAGGTCGGACCGTACCGGGCGTTGAACCGTTCGGCCAGGTCCCGGGCCAGCTCCAGGTGCTGGGTCTGGTCGTCGCCGACCGGTACCTCGTCCGCGTCGTGCAGCAGGATGTCGGCCGCCATCAGGACCGGATAGGTCAGCAGACTCAGGCGTACCTGCTGCTGGGCGGCCGACTTCTCCTTGAACTGGATCATCCGGTGCGCCTCGCCGTAACCGGTGGCGCATTCGAGCAGGTAGTGCAGTTCGGTGTGCTGCGGTACCTGCGACTGGACGTAGAGCAGCGCACGCTGCGGGTCGAGCCCGGCGGCGAGCAGCAGGGTGGCCTGCTCCAGGGTGCGGGCCCGGAGCAGCCCGGGATCGTGTTCGATGGTGAGCGCGTGCAGGTCGCTGAGGAACACGACAGTGTCGGACCGGTCCTGCCCGTCGACGATCGGTCGGATGGCGCCGAGCAGGTTGCCCAGGTGCAGCCGGCCGGACGGGGTGAAACCGGTCAGTCGCCGGACGGTCCGGAGGGTCGTGGTGGTCATCGTTGGCTCCTTCGTGATCGAGCCGACCACCCCCGGACGGGGCTGAACGTGCAACGGCCGCCCCGCGAGGGGCGGCCGTTTCTGGTCATGGGTGCGCGGATGCGGGCCGCCCGTTCAGGGCGCCCACCAGCACTGCGTGGTCATCATCCGCACCCGGCCAGACTAGCATCGCAGGGGCCCGCTTAGGAGGGGTCGCGGTCCGCTGACGGTCCGTCACTCAGCCGTCGGTCGCCGGCTGTGGCGGGGCTCAGCCGCCGGTCATCGCGTGCGGGGCGGTTACCGGCTTGGACTCCGGCGAGCCGTGCTGGCGCAGGACGATGCTCAACAGGATGAGCGCGCCCACCGCGAGGAACTCGCTCTGCCAGTTCTGCATCGACTGGAACCAGAACTCACTGGTCCGCAGGAACTCCCAGGCGCCGACCGGGGCGGCGCCGCTCTGCAACGCCTGCTCCCGGTTGTATTCGGCGGTGCCGCCGAGCAGGTGGCCGATGAACGATCCGGCAAAGATCAGGAAGAGGGCGAGGGAGAGACTGTTGCGGTAGAGCACCAGCGGCAGGCCGCCGGTGTGCACCGGTCGGGGGGAATCGGGTCGGGCGTGCTCCCGGTAGTCCTCGGGCCGGTCGTGCTGCCCCTCCGGCTTGGACTCCGAGGAGCCACGCTGCACCAGATACGAGGTGAGCAGTACGTAGCCGGCCATCTGGAGGAACTCCGACTCCCAGTTCTCGAAGACCGACTCGATGAAATGGCCGCTGGCGAGGTAGCTGGGATATCCGAGGGGCGCAATGCCGTACTCGCGTAGTCCATCGTTGTGTGAATGCCAGCCGAAGAAACTGTGCAGAGCGAGAAACACCAGGAAAGCGCTCAGCATCACGATCGAGAGCGCATTCTCTCTCATCCACCGGGGCATCCGTACCCCTCCTTAAAACGGTCAGGTCTGTGTCCGTCCGATGCCCTGGTCGGTCGGTGCGCAAACGTTCCACGGAACGAAACGGCAGGTCGGGAGGGTAGTGGCCGGCGTGGGACGGACCGACCGGGCACCGACCGACCGGGCACCGGCTGCCCGGTTCCGGTCACCGGTTGTGGCCGTCAGGGCGCGGGCGCGTCCAACTGCCGGGCGTCGGCGTTCGCCCGGGGGGACAGCAGCAGACCGAGTACGAGCATGGCCAGCCCGAGACCCAGGTGGAGCCAGTTGTCGGCCCCGTTGACCGGGATGAAGTTGGCGGCGCTGGAATGGTCGATGACCAGCCCGTACAGCCAGAGGGCCAGATAGACCGCACCGCCGCCGGCCAGGTAGATCCGGGATCCGGCGACGCTGCGGGACAGGGCCAGGCCGGCCAGGCCGAAGAGCAGGTGTACCAGGTTGTGTAGCACGGACACCTGGAAGACGCCCAGCAGCTTCGCCCCGGATTCGTGCCCGGCGAAACCGAGGTCCCCGTAGCCGGTCGTCACCCCGGGTACGAAGCCGAGGAGCCCGACCAGGACGAAGGTCGCCGCCACGATGGCGGCGGCCCGTTGGATGCGGCTGCCGACGCGGTCCGACCGGCGCCGTCGGCGACCCGTCACGTCACGTGTCATCTTCCTCGCCTCTCGGTCACCACATCGACATCTGCCCGGATACGACTGTCGCTCGTTTTTTCTCCTGTGCGGAGCGAACGAAACGGCGACCAACCAACTTGTACCGGTGACGATGGACCCCCGCACGACATTCACGAATTCCGCATGGATCCGACCGGTGGGGGTAGCAGAAAGGCCGGTCGGACAATGACCGGCCACCCCCAGGAACCGCGAATGCAGTAGTTCGGAGCGGAAGGGATCTCATGACTCACCATCTTTCGAACACGCCGCCCCCGACCGGTCAGCCGTACCCGAACGGCCAGCCGTACCCCAACGGTCAGCCGTACCCCAACGGTCAGCCGTACCCGAACGGCCAGCCGTACCCCAACGGTCAGCCGTACCCCAACGGCCAGTCGGCCGGCACCGGTCAGTACGCCCCGGCCGGTACCCCGTCGAACCGCGAGGCGGCCCGCGAGGTCGGCCACCACGCTGCGCAGGCCGGTGGTGAGGTGGCCCAGACCGCCAAGGAGCAGGGCCGCGAGGTGGTCGCCGAGGCCACCCGGCAGGCCCGCAACCTCTACGGTGAGGCCCGCGACCAGCTCACCACGCAGGCCGGTACCCAGCAGCGGCGCGCCGCCGGCGGACTGCGCTCGCTGGCCGACGAGATGCGGACCATGGTCGAACAGGGTGGCCAGGCCGGACCGGTCAGTGAGCTGGCCCGTCAGGCCGCCGACCGGGTGCACGGAGTGGCCGGCTGGCTGGAGGAGCGGGAGCCGGGCGACCTGGTCGCCGAGGTGCGCGACTACGCCCGCCGTAACCCGGGCACCTTCCTCGTCGGCGCCGCACTGCTCGGTGTGCTGGCCGGCCGGCTGACCCGCAACGTCGCCGCTGCCGGTGACAACGGTCAGCAGCCGCTGGCCACCGGTACCCCCGGCTTCTCCTCGGCGGAGACCGTGCCGCTTGCCGGCTACGCCAACCAGCGAACCTACGCCGAGGAGCACGCGTACGCCGACGAGCGGACGGCCGTGCTGCCACCGGCGACCCCGGTGCCGCCGACCGGGGCCGGTGCGTTGCCGCCGACCGGGACCGTGCACGGCGGGCTGCCGCCGGCTACCCGGACCGACCCGCTGCCCGGTGTGCCGTCGAGCGGGGTACAGCGATGACCGTGCCCACCCAGGGGCCCGGACTCACCAACGGGTACCGGCCCGACTCCGCCACCGAGGTGACCCGGCAGTCCCTCGGCGACCTGATGCGGCACGTCACCGAGGACCTGTCCACGCTGATGCGCCAGGAGATCGAGCTGGCCAAGGCCGAGCTGCGCCAGGAGGGGAGCAAGGCGGGCAAGGCTGCCGGCTTCTTCGGTGGCGCCGGCTTCGGCGGGTACATGGTCCTGCTCTTTCTCTCCCTCGCCCTCTGGGGCGGCCTGTCCAACGTGCTGGATTCCGGATGGGCGGCGCTGGTCGTCGCGGTCATCTGGGGCGTCATCGCCGCAGTGCTGTACGCCAAGGGCAAGTCGCAGGCCGAGCGGGTGCGCGGCCTCAGGAAGACCACCGAGACGATGCACCGGATTCCGGAGGCGCTGAAGCCGGACCGGGAAGGAGTGAGCCGATGAGCACCGACCCCGAGCAGATCCGTCGGGAGATCGAGCAGACCCGCAACAACCTGAGCCACGACGTGGACGCGGTGGCGTACAAGGTCAGCCCGAGCCGGATCGTCGACGACCGCAAGCAGCGCGCCCAGGGCGCGGTACGGAAAGTGAGGGACAGGGTGATGGGAACCGCGTCGGACCTGGGGGACGTCACCGGCTCGGCCGCGTCGTCGCTGTCGCATCGGGCCTCGTCGACTGCGCACCGGGCCTCCTCGGCCGCGTCGACCGTCGGCGAAGCCGCCCACCAGACGCCCGCGAAGCTGCGCGAGAAGTCCGAGGGCAACCCGCTGGCCGCCGGCCTGATCGCGTTCGGGGTGGGCTGGCTCTCCTCGTCGCTGCTGCCCGCCACCAGCCGGGAGCAGCGGGTCGCCACCCAGGTCCGGGCGAAGGCGGGTGAGCACACCGGGGCGGTCAAGGAGAAGCTCGCCGAGGTTGCCCACGAGGCCAAGGAGGAGCTGCGCGAGCCGGCCCAGCAGGCCACCGAGTCGGTCCGGGCCACCGCCGGCGAGGCGGTACAGGCGGTCAGGGACGACAGCCGCTCGGCGGCGCACGAGGTCCGCGACCACGCGCGTGAACAGGTGCGTTCCTGACCGGGCCCGACCGGCGTCGGGTACCCGTGACCGTCGGCGACGCCACACGGAAGCCCACCGCGACCCGCGACCACCCGGCCACCCACCGGAGGTCGCGGGTCGCCGTTTATGTACATGTACGGGGTTTTAGCGTAAAAGGAGGTGATCATCTGGTTTCGTGACCGGAAGCGGGGTACGACCCTGGTACGGCCCCCGTAGCGAAGGGAAGTCAGATGTTCAACCCGCTCGACCATCAGGGGATCCCGTTGGAGCGTCAGCTCCGTAACTGGCGGGAACTCGACGTGGACCCGATCGACCCGCTCGCCGCCGACCCGTACACCCGGTGCCGGATCATCGCGCTCAACGGCATCGAGGTGGAGGCGATCCTCTTCAGCCACCAGTTCGCCCGTACCTGCACCGACCCCGAGGTGAAGCGAAAGCTGGCCGAGATCCGGTACATCGAGGCGCAGCAGCAGCGGGTGGTGAACTGGCTGCTCCCCGGAGTGCCCAGCGCGCTGGAGACCACCCTCGCGTACGAGCAGGTCGCCGTCGACCTGACCTCGTGGGTGGCCCGGATGGAGCCGGATCCCTACCTCCAGCAGGCGTACGAGTTCGGGGTGCTGGAGGACTTCGACCACCTGTACCGGTACGCCAACCTCTTCGAGCTGATCGAACGGCGCAAGGCCGCGAAGGTGGTCGACGACCTGACCGAGGTGATGCCCGGCCGGCCCACCAAGGCGCACCACCGGCACCCGGTGGACAACGTCCGTGACCCGTACGACCGGACCACCGTCAACCCGCTGTCCAAACTGCACGCGCTGACCATCATGGCCGCCGAGCAGCAGACCATGAACTTCTACATGAACGTCGGCCCGCAGTACATGGAGCCGATCGCCCGCCAGCTCTACCAGGAGATCGGGCTGATCGAGGAGGAGCACGTCACCCACTACGAGTCGCTGGTCGACCCCGGGGAGACCTGGTGGGAGCGGCTGGTCAACCACGAGTACAACGAGTGTTACCTCTACTACTCGTTCATGACGCAGGAGAGCGACCCGAAGGTCCGGGCGATCTGGGAACTGCACCTGAACATGGAGGTCGAGCAGCTCCGCATCGCCGGCGACCTGATGCGCCGGTACGACGGCCGGGAACCGGCCGACATCCTCGCCCCGGCCCTGCCGGAGCCCGTGCGCTTCGAGCCCAACAAGGAGTTCCTGCGCAACCTGCTGGCCACCCAGATCGACCTGACCACCCTCGGTGCCGGGTACGTGCGGGAGGCCCACGAACGCTTCGAACGGATGCAGCAGCAGCTGCACGGCGGGGAGGCACCGGCGAGCGAGCGGGTGATCGACGAGCACCGGGCGAAGTTCGGTGACGAGTACCGGCTCGAGACCCAGGGACCGCACCCGGTCGCCGCGTTGCGGGAGGAGAAGCAGCATGTCTGACCAGGAAGACGTCGTCGATCTGCTGCTCGCCCAGCACGCCCGGATCGAGGAGCTGTTCGCCACCGTGATCGCCAGCTCCGGCGACGCCCGCCGGGAGTCGTTCCGCGAGTTGGTCCGGCTGCTGGCGGTGCACGAGACCGCCGAGGAGGAGATCGTCCACCCGTTGGCCCGGCGCAGCATCGACGCCGGTGACGACGTGGTGGAGGCCCGACTGGCCGAGGAGCGGGCCGCCAAGGAACTGCTCGCCGAACTGCACGACATCGGGCCGGACGCGCCCAGCTTCGACACCCGGATCGTCGTACTGCGCGACGCGGTCCTCGCCCACGCCACCTACGAGGAACGGTACGAGTTCCCACAGCTCCGGCACGGTGTGGACGCCGACCGGCTGCGTGGCGCCGCCCGGGCGGTACGCGCCGCCGAGGCGGTGGCCCCGACCCGCCCGCATCCCGGGGCGGAGTCGGCGTCGAGGAACCTGCTGGCCGGCCCGGCGGTGGCGGTCTTCGACCGGCTCCGCGACGCCGCGCGGAACGCGATGCGGCACTGAGTGTCATGGGCACCGGAAGTGTTAAGAGGGGCCCCTTCCTCTACCGAAAGCGTTAAGAAGGGGCCCTTCCTTCGGTTTTAGGAGGGTTGATGACCAGCGACAGGACCAGATGGACGCTGCTCGCCACGGCCGGGGTGGCCGGCGCGGGCGTGGCGTTCGCCGCCCGGCGTCGCCGCCACCAGCCGGAGCGCCGGGACGGCTGGTACGTGGTGCACCGCGGGGTGACCGTGGACCGACCGGTCGACGCGGTGATCGGCTTCTGGTCGGACCCGGAACGGCTCGGTACCGCACTCGGTGCGACCGCCACCCTGCGCCAACTCGACGGGAACCGGTGGGAGTGCACGGCGGTGGAGCCGGACGGGGACGGTACGCAGTGGCGGGCCGGGATCACGGTCGAGGAGCCGGGTCAGTTGAGCTGGCGGGTCGTCGACGGTCCGGTACCGCAGGAGGGCCGGATCCGACTGGTCGACGCCCCGCAGGGCCGGGGTACCGAGATCCGCATCGAGTTGCGCTACCGCTACGGCGGCCCGGTGGGTCGGATGTTCGGGCTGGTCACCGGCCGGGAGCCGGACCTGCGCCTACGGGACGTCCTGCGTCGGGTGAAGGCGCTGGTCGAGTGCGGCCAGGTGCTCGACACCCGGCACGATCCGTCCGGGCGGGGCCCGGTGCAGGAGTGGTTCACCGACGCGGTACGCGGGAAGTTGACGACGGGAGGACGGGCATGAGGGCGCTGTGCTGGGAGGGCGTGGGCAGCCTCGCCGTCCGGGACGTACCCGAACCACGGATCCGGGCCGAGGGGGACGCCATCGTCGAGGTCCGGGCCAGCAGCGTCTGCGGCTCCGACCTGCACCTGATCAACGGGTACCTGCCGGCGATGCGGGAGGGGGACATCCTCGGCCACGAGTTCATGGGCGAGGTGGTGGAGGTCGGACCCGGGGTACGCAGTCTGGCCGTCGGCGACCGGGTGGTGGTCGGTTCGGTCCTCGCCTGCGGCGGATGCTGGTACTGCCGTACCGAGCAGTACTCGCTCTGCGACAACTCCAACCCCCAGCCGGTCCTCACCGAGAAGCTGTGGGGGCACGCACCGGCCGGCATCATCGGGTACTCGCACGCGGCGGGCGGCTTCGCCGGCAGTCACGCCGAGTACGTGCGGGTGCCGTTCGCCGACGTCGGCGCGTTCCCGGTGCCGGCGGGCGTACCCGACGACGCGGTGGTCTTCGCCTCCGACGCGATGCCGACCGGCTGGATGGCGGCCGACTTCTGCGGCCTGCGTGGCGGCGAGGTGGTGGCGGTCTGGGGAGCGGGCGGCGTCGGCCAGATGGCGGCCCGTTCCGCGCAGTTGCTCGGCGCCGGCCGGGTGATCGTCATCGACCGGCTGCCCGAGCGGCTGGCCACCGCTGCTGACCGGCTCGGCGTGGAGACGCTCAACTACGCCGAGACCGACGTGCTGGAGGCGCTGCGGGAGATGACCGCCGGGCGGGGGCTGGACGCTTGCATCGAGGCGGTGGGCATGGAGTCGCACGACGTCGGCCCGGTCTACGGCTACGACCGGGTCAAGCAGGCGGTCCGGTTGCAGACCGACCGGCCGACTGCGGTCCGTCAGGCGATCATGGCCTGCCGCAAGGGTGGCACGGTGAGCATCGTCGGGGTCTTCGGCGGCTTCGTGGACAAGTTCCCGCTCGGCGCGGCGATGAACAAGGCACTGGTGCTGCGGATGGGGCAGATGCACGCCCAGCGGTACATCCCGATGCTGCTGGACCGGCTCGCCGCCGGTGACTTCGACCCCGGCTACCTGGCGACCCATCCGATCCCGTTGGAGGAGGGGCCGCGCGGGTACGAACTGTTCGAGAAGAAGGAGGACGCCTGCCTGCGTGCGGTGCTGCATCCCACACCCGCCTGATCCGGGTGCTCTGCCGGCCGGTCAGGACGACCCGGGCAGCGGTGCCGCCGCCATCGCGCCCCCGGTCAACCGACCGGCCGGATCCCGGTCAGTACGAGTCCGCTCGCGGGCAGTGCGGGGATCCGGCGCAGGTCCACCGTCAGGTCCTGCGGTGGGACGTCGTACCGCATCGTCGCGGTGAGCTGGTGCAGTGCCGTCCCCATCAGCTTGATGGTGACCCACTCACCCGCGCAGCGGTGGCCGGTGACATGGTCACCACCGCCCTGCGGGACCAGGCTGAACGCGTCGGGGGTCACCCCGGCGAACCGTTCCGGCCGGAACCGCTCCGGGTCCGCCCAGAGCCCGTCGTGGTGGTCGGTGCCGTACAGGTCGAGCAGGACCCGTCGACCCCGGGGGAAGTGGTGGCCCTGCCAGTCGAAGGAGCGGCGGACCTTCGCCACGGCGGCCGGGAAGAACGGGTAGTAGCGGCGCACCTCCTGGACGAACTGCCGGGCGGCGTCGTCGTCGGCGCGTACCCGGTCCACCCACTCCGGGTGCTCGTGCAGGGCGAGGACGGTGAAGGTGATGAACCGGTCGATGGCCACCGTGGGCCGTAGGACGTTGAGGACCTCGACGGCGGCGATCCGGGGGCTGAGCGGTCGCCCGTTCTGGTCGAGGTGTTCGGCGATCACCCGTAACGCGCAGCCCGCCGGTGAGGGCAGCGCCCCGGAGCGGACCCGGGTCACCAGTTCGGCGATCCAGCGTTCGGCCCGTCGACGGGCCAGCAGGCCGCGCCAGTACCCCGGCCCGACCCGGGGCCCCGACTCGATCATCGCCCGCAGGTCCCGGTGGCGGCGCCGGACCGCCGACTCCGGCAGCGGTACGCCCGCCCACGCGCACACCGTCCGGGTCAGCAGCTCACCCAGCGCATCGTGCAGGACGATCCGTCCCCGCCGCTGCCAGTCGGGCAGCCGCTCCTGCCACGCCTCGGCGAAGAGCCGGGCCAGTTCCCCGATCCCGGCCGGGGTCATCAGCGACAGGAACATCGCCTTGCGTCGCCGGTGCGCCGACCCGTCGAGCCCCTGCACGCCGCCCACGCCGGTGAGGGTCCGCTGGAGCCGTGCCGGGGCCGCCCCGTGGCGCTGGAACCGTTCGTCGTCGTAGAAGAGTTCGGCCGATGCCCGCCCCCTCAGGCAGATGGTGGGCCGGAGCAGCAGCCGGGTCTGGAAGATGTCGCTGTCGTACCGCTCGCATCGCTCGCCGATGAACCGGTAACCCTCGCGGGCGAAGCTCAGCGTGCTCTCCGGGCTGCGGTCACGGGGCGTGGTGGCCATGGTCTCTCCTGTTGCTCCCGGGGGTCTGCGCCAGCCGGCCGGCTCTTCCTCCGGACATACCCCGGGGTTCGGCACTGAACCCCGCCGGGCTTCGGGCCCCGGCTCCGACTGGCTGGGCGACCGGTTCCGACCGGCTGAGAGCGACCGGCTCCGATCTGCTCCGGCCGGCTGGGCGACCGGTTCGGGCGGTAGCCGTCCGGCCAGCACTCTGGCCCACACCGCTGGCCCCTCCCCGGGGCGCGGTTTCCTGCTTGGCTGGCCTGGTAGGCAGGTCCGTTGATCCGTCGTCGACCGCCGGTGGGCCGGACCGGATGGGAGGCCACATGCACAGCAACCGTTCGCCCCACTGGGGGTCGGGCCGCGACGGCGCTCCGGCCCGGCGGATCCGGCCGCCGCGCGTCGCGGAACGGCAGGGGCTGCTCGCCCGGCCTCCCCGCGACCCGGCGCGGTCGAGCAGGTGGGTGCCGCCGGATGAGCCGACAGGCCGACGTGCGTCCACCCCGGTCCGCCGGTTCACCCTCCATCTGGGCTTCGAGGCGGGCTCCATGGACCATGCCCGGGAACGGGCAGTCGGTTACGTCGAGGCGCTGTCGTTGCTGTGTCCCGAGGTTGCTCCCGGAGCCGCCGCGCTCTCCACTGCGGAGAACGGGCGGCCGGAGCGGATCTTCTGCGGAGCAGTCGGGCCCGACGACGAACGCTGCGCGGATGTGCTCGGTCACCCGGGCTTCCACCACGGTCCCGGGGTGGGCAGCCTGGGCTGGGGGGACGGTGACAGCTCCGGCGCCAGTGGGTGAGGTGGCCCGGCGGTGCGGGTCCGTCATCCCCGGCCGGGACGACGGGGCCAGGTGATCGTCCCGGCCGGGGATGACGAGGCGATCACCTGTGCCCGGCGTCGAGCCGGCGGCGCGGTGCGGCGCAGGCCGTCGATCAGCGTCAGTCGAGGTCGAATTCACCGTCCTGGGCGCCGGCGACGAACGCGTCCCATTCCGCCTGGGTGAAGACCAGCACCGGTCCGTCCGGTTCGGCCGAGTTGCGCATGCCGATCAGGTCATCGACGAAGGCGACCTCCACCGCGCTGTCGGAGTTGTCGCCGTCGGCCCGCTGCCACACCGCACGGGACAGATCGAAGTCACCCTTGGGGTGCTGCGCCATTGCTCGTTCCTCCACTACCGAGAATCCTGGAGAGCCGTCCGGCTTTCCCCACCGGGCAGGATAAGCGGATGCCGAGCCAGTGCCGGGTAGAGGCTACCGCGTGTGGCGTGTCGATTACCGAAAGGCGATTCCTTTGCCCCGACCGGAGGGACGGGTGGGCCGCGCCTGGCGGCGGCCGGGTGGATCGGCGGAGAAGGTCCGGACAGCAGAACGGGCCCCGCGAAGTTCTGCGGGGCCCGTTCTGCTGTCCGGACTGGCTACGGGGCGACGTGCTGCTTCGCCCAGTTGAGCATGGTGAGGAAGCTGAACGGCGCGGTGTGGTGCAGGTTCAGGTCGTGGCCGGTCTGCGGGACGACGACCATCTCGAAGCTGGACGCGTTGGAGTGGTAGCTGGCCTCGCTCTGCTGCACGGCCGCCCGGTCGCTGCAGTCGCTGGCGTCCGGCTGGCAGAACAGGAAGTCCTTTTCCCCGATCAGGCTCAGCACCGGGACGGTGATGCCCTGCGTGGACGCAGTCGCCACGGGGGCGTTGAACTGCGCGCCTCCGGTGATCAGGATGGGCAGGGTGAAGGTGTCACGGAGAGCGTAGTCGGCCGACTTGACCTGGGGGTCGGTCGTGTTCGAGTAGTAGAACGTGTTCGCCCGCGACGCCTCGTCGGTGGAGAGGTAGCCGTCATCGAGGTTGAGCGAGGCGAACTTCGGGTCCAGCGACGCCGGGAACGGAGACGCAGACGTTGCGGCAGCGCTGAGCGGGTGGAGGGCGCCGGTGCCGATGAAGGCGTCGACGTCGTTGTAGGTGGACGCCTCGACCCAGCCGATGGCCGTGCCCATCGAGTGGCCGACCCAGATGACCTTGTTGAAGGCGGTCGAACCGATGTCGCCGGCCCGCAGCTTGGTGATGACGTTGTGCAGCGCGTGGGCCGACGTGAACATGTCGACCTGGCTGCTGTGCGGACGCGAGCTCTCGCCGCTGCCGACGATCTCCACGTTGAACGTCGCGTAGCCCGCCCGGTTCGCGTACTTCACGTAGGAGTAGATCTGCGGCTGGTACGGGAAGTCCCAGTACGCCCGGTTGTAGGTTGCGCCGTGTACGAGCAGCTGCACCGTCTCCGGCGTGCCGGACGTCGGCATGCACAGCTCGCCCACCAGGGTCTGGTCGGCCGGGCCGCCGGCGGTCAGTGAGACCGGCACGCTGTACTCGGTGCAGTTGCTCCCTGGCTCCGATGCCGACGCGGTGCCCGCCGCCGGTACCAGGCTCGCGGTCAGCAGCACCAGTGCCGACGCCGCCAGTGCGGGAATTCGGAAGCTCTTCATGGTTGTCGAACGTTGCATGGTTGCCTCCGCAAATTCATTTTCTGAAAAGCGCAAAAATAGGTGCCAGAAATGGGGGTTGGCACCAGTCGAGTGAGGCATATCTGCTGCTCACTGCCACATCGTTTGATGTTGACGGCACAAACTGTGTCGGGCGACGAGGAGTGAAGTCAAGGTAGGTGGAACCATATGGGTCTGAGGGCCCATTCGATTTCCGGAAAGTTTTGCAAGGCGAGCCGAAGTGGTCGAAAAAACGGGATTTTTGGACGGCTGTTGCCGCTGGCCCACCTGATTCGGCTTCGCGGCGGTGTGGTCGGAGGTTTCCCGGCTGCCCGGCCCGCGCCGGTCAGACTGACGCCGGTCCCAGGGGCCGGCCGTCGTTGCTTCCCCGGTTACCGAGAATCCTGGACACCGTCCGACCAGCCTATCGGGCAGGATGGGCGGATGCCGAGCCTGAGCCGCGAAGACTCTACCGCACGTAGCGCGCTGATCACGGTCGAGGCCTACAGTGTGGACCTCGACCTCACCGCGACCGACCGGTTCCGGTCGCTGGTCACGATCCGCTTCCGGGCGGCGCCGGGTGGCGCGACCTTCGTCGAGGTCAGGCCGGCCCGACTGCTCGGGGTACGGCTCAACGACCGCACCCTGGACCCGTCCGCGTTGGTCGACAACCGGTTCGCGTTGACCGGGCTGCGGGCCGAGAACGTCCTCACCGTCGAGGCCGAGATGGCGTACTCCAACACCGGTCAGGGGCTGCACCGCTTCACCGATCCCGCCGATGGGCTGACCTACGTCTACGCGATGTCCTTCCTGGACGAGGTGCAGCGCATCTTCGCCGCCTTCGACCAGCCGGATCTCAAGGCGCCGCTCACCCTGGCGGTCACCGCCCCCACGGAGTGGACGGTGGTGGGAAACGGCCAGCTGGCGGCCAACCCCCGCCCCGGGCGCTGGGAGTTCACCCCGACCGCGCCACTGGCCACCTACTTCATGACGCTGATCGCCGGGCCGTACCACGTCCGGCACGACTCCCACGACGGCATCCCGCTGGCCCTCTACTGCCGTCGGTCCCTCGCCGGACACCTCGACCGGGACGCCGGGGAGATCCTCGACATCACCAAACGGTGCCTGGACCGGTTCCACGCGCTCTTCGGCGAGCGGTACCCGTTCGGCAAGTACGACCAGGCGTTCGTCCCCGAGTTCGCGATGGGGGCGATGGAGAACCCCGGTCTGGTCACCCTCCGCGACGAGCTGATCTTCCGCTCCCAGGTCACCGACAGTCAACGCGAGCAGCGGGCCACCACCATCGCCCACGAGATGGCCCACATGTGGTTCGGCGACCTGGTCACCATGCGCTGGTGGGACGACCTCTGGCTGAACGAGTCGTTCGCCGAGTATCTGGGCACCCGGGTCACCGCCGAGGTGACCCGCTTCGGCAACGCGTGGACCACCTTCGCCATGCGGCGCAAGGCCTGGGGGTACGCCGCCGACCAGCGCCCCTCCACCCATCCCGTGGCGCCCACCGAGGTCACCGACGCGGCGCAGGCGCTGGTCAACTTCGACGGCATCTCGTACGCCAAGGGCGCGAGTGCGCTCCGGCAACTCGTCGCCGTACTCGGCGACGACGACTTCCTGGCCGGACTGCGGGCCCACTTCGCGGCGCACCGGTTCGGCAACGCCACCCTCGCCGACCTGCTCGACGCACTCTCCGCCGCCAGCGGTCGGGACCTCTCCGGCTGGGCGGAACTCTGGCTGCGCCGGGCCGGGGTGAACACCCTGCGTGCCGAGGTTTCGCTCGATGAAGACGGCCGGTACCGGGAGGTGGCCCTGGTGCAGAGCGCACCGGCGGCGTACCCGGTGCTCCGACCGCACCGGATCGGACTCGGCCGGTACACCACAGCCGGGGCGGCCGTGGCGGACCGGCTCGACGTCGACCTGTATCCGGCGGTCGACGGGGGACGCACCGTGGTCCCCACGCTGACCGGTACGCCCGCCGCCGCGCTGCTGCTGCCCAACGACGGTGACCTGACCTTCGCCAAGGTGCGGCTCGACCCGGCCTCGGCCGCCACCGTTCCGGCGCTGCTACCCCGACTGGCTGATCCGTTGGCCCGCGCCCTGCTCTGGGGGGCGACGCTGGACGCGGTGACCGACGGGGAGCATCCGGTGGCGGACCTGGTCGCCCTGATCGGCGCCGCCCTGCCGGTCGAGACCGAGGTGAAGATCGCCGAGGACGTGCTGGTGCTGAGCCGGGTGCTGATCGACCGTTACCTGGACGCGGCACAGCGCGCCGCCGCGCTCCAGCGGTTGGCGGACGCCTGCCGGCACCTGCTCACCGGTGCACCGGCCGGTGGATCCCTGCAACTCGCGGCGGTCCGTGGCCTCATCTCGGCGACCGTCGACACCGCGCTGCTCACCGACTGGCTGGCCGGCCGGCGGACCCCGGACGGCTTGGCGGTCGACGCGGATCTGCGCTGGTCGTTGCTGCGCCGGCTGGTGGTGCTCGGGGCGGTCGGCGAGCCGGAGATCGCCGCCGAGTCGGCGGCGGACCGCAGCGCCACCGGCGCGGAGCGGGCCGCCGGCTGCCGGGCCGCGCTGCCCGACCCGGCAGCCAAGGAAACCGCATGGGAGATCGTCGCCCGCAGCACCACCCTGTCCAACCGACTGGTCGAGGCGACCGCCGAGGGGTTCTGGCAGCCCGAGCAGGCGGCGTTGACCGCCGGGTACGTGGAGCGGTACTTCGCGGACATGCTGGCGGCGGCGCGACTACGCACCCCCTACACCGCGGAGCGGGTGGCGGAGCTGGCGTTTCCGCGCTATGCCGTCGACCCCCGGACCGACCGGTTGGCCGGGGCCCTGCTCGCCCGGGACGACCTCACCCCCGGCCTGCGGCGGGCGGTGGCCGACGCGGCCGACGATCTCCGCCGGGCTCTGCAGGCCCGGGGACTCGGCAGCCGGTCGCTCCAGGTCACGTCCGTGCCGGCGGCTTCCGTCGGCCGGTGACGGTACCGCCCGGGCCGCTCGGGTCCGGGCGGCGCCCCGGCCCGGCAGGTAACCGGGGCGGCCGTTCACCAGAGCCCTGGTCGTGACCGGAGTCCTGGTCGTGACCGGAGCCCTGGACAGGGCTGGAGCACCGGACAGGGCTGGAGCCCTGGACGTGGCCGGCTCGGCGGTCCGGTGGTCGGTCCACCAGACGGCGGCCTGGCCGTGCCCGGCCGTGCCCGGCCGCGACATACGATCAACGCGTGGAGGACGACATCCGGCGGATCGGGATCATGGGTGGCACCTTCGACCCGATCCACCATGGGCACCTCGTGGCGGCCAGCGAGGTGGCGGACCGGTTCGGTCTGGACGAGGTGGTCTTCGTGCCGACCGGGCAGCCGTGGCAGAAGGCCGACGAGCCGGTCAGCCCGCCCGAGGACCGCTACCTGATGACGGTGATCGCCACCGCCTCCAACCCCCGCTTCCAGGTCAGCCGGGTCGACATCGACCGGGGTGGGCCGACCTACACCGTCGACACCCTGCGCGACCTGCACGCCGAGTACGGCCCCAAGGTCCAGCTCTTCTTCATCACCGGCGCGGACGCGCTGGAGCGGATCCTCTCCTGGAAGGATCTGGACCAGATGTTCGAGCTGGCGCACTTCATCGGGGTGACCCGCCCCGGGTTCGAGCTCACCGACGCCCACCTGCCGGCCGACACGGTCAGTCTGGTGCAGGTGCCGGCGATGGCCATCTCCTCGACCGACTGCCGGGCGCGGGTGGCCCGGGGAGAGCCGGTCTGGTACCTGGTGCCGGACGGCGTGGTGCAGTACATCGCCAAGCGTGGGCTCTACCAGCAGTGATTCGTACCCTGGTTCTCGTGGGGTTTCGTCCTGCTTTGTGCCGGTAGCGGAGCAGTGTGCCGAGTCGTGGTGCGGTCGGGTGTGAGAGGCTAGGAGGATCGCACGGTTGATCGAAGGAGTACGGTGACAGTTTCCGAACGCGCTCTTGAGCTGGCGACCGCGGCTGCCCAGGCCGCCGCCGACAAGAAGGCGCAGGACATCGTCATCATCGATGTGGGCGACCAGCTCGCCATCACCGACGCGTTCCTGCTCGCGGCGGCGCCCAACGAGCGCCAGGTGCTCGCCATCGTCGACGCCATCGAGGAACGGCTGCTCGGTCTCCCGGAGAAGGCCAAGCCGGTCCGCCGCGAGGGCGAGCGGGGCGGTCGCTGGGTACTGCTCGACTACGTCGACATCGTGGTGCACGTACAGCACACCGAGGAGCGCGAGTTCTACGCCCTCGACCGGCTCTGGAAGGACTGCCCGACCATCCCGTTCGTGGACCGGGACCTGGTCGAGGCCGAAGCCGCCAGCGTCGAATGACCCGGCTCATCGTCTGGCGGCACGGCAACACCGACTGGAACGCGGCCAACCGGGTGCAGGGGCAGACCGATGTTCCGCTCAACGCCCGTGGCCACGACCAGGCGGCCGGGGCCGCACCGCTGCTGGCCGCCCTCCGGCCGGATGTGATCATCGCCAGTGACCTGCGTCGGGCCGCCGACACCGCCGGTGCGCTCGCCGCGTTGACCGGGCTCGCGATCACCAGCGACCCCCGGCTGCGCGAGCGGTACTACGGCGACTGGCAGGGGCTGCTGATCGACGAGGTGGCGCAGCAGTACCCCGACGGGTACGCCCGCTGGCGGGCCGGCGACCCCGATCCGGGCTGCGGTATCGAATCCCTCGACGACCTCGGCAAGCGGGTCGGGTCGGCGCTCGCCGACGCCGCCGAGGCGTACCCGGGCGGCACCGTGGTGCTGGCCACCCACGGCGGCGCGGCCCGCCAGGGCTGCGGACACCTGCTCGGCTGGGACAGCGCAGTACTGCGTACGGTCGGCGGGCTGCACAACTGCCACTGGACCGAGTTGCGCCACGACGACGTACGCGGCTGGCAGTTGCGGGCGCACAACGTCGGCCTGATCGTCCAGCCGGCGGTTGTCGAAGCAGCCTGACCGGCTTTGATCGTCTGCGGTTCAGCGGGGTTTTGGACGGCGTGTCGTACCGCTGGGCAGCAGATGATCATGAATGGCGCGGCTGTCCGTCGCCACGATCGGCTAGCGTGCCGGGCATGCCCGTCGCGGTCGTCACCGACTCCACCGCATACCTGCCCGTCGACCTCGCCGGCTCGCGCGGCCTGACCGTCGTGCCGCTGACCGTGGTGCTCAACGGCACCGAAGGGCTCGAAGGGGTCGAGGTCTTCCCGGGCGACGCGATCCGTGCCCTGGGCGGGCGGCGGGTGACCGTCAGCACCTCCCGTCCCGCACCGGAGCAGTTCGCGCGGACCTACCGACGGCTGCTCGCCGAGGGTGCCGATGCCGTGCTGTCGGTGCACCTGTCGGCGGAACTCTCCGGCACGGTCGATTCGGCCCGGCTGGCCGCCGCCGAGGTCGGGAACCGGGTCGCAGTGGTGGACAGCCGCTCCACCGGGATGGGCCTGGGCTTTCCGGCGCTGGCCGCCGCCGCAGCCGCCGCCCGGGGCGCCGACCTCGACCGGGTACGCCGGACCGCGTTGGATGCCGTCGACCGGACCCGGATGTTCTTCTACGTCGACACGCTGGAGTTCCTCCGGCGGGGCGGCCGGATCAACGCCGCCGCGGCCCTGCTGGGTACCGCACTCTCGGTGAAGCCGATCATGCACATGGTGGACGGGTCGATCGTGCTGCGGGACCGGGTACGGACCGCCAGTCGGGGAGTGGCCCGCCTGGTCGACCTGGCCGTCGAGGCGGCCGACACCGACGAGGTCGACGTCGCGGTGCACCACCTGGACGCGCCGCAGCGGGCCGACCAGTTCCTCCAGGCGCTCAGCGCCCGGCTCGGCGACCGGCTGCGCGACGCGTACGTCTCGGAGGCCGGCGCCGTGGTCGCCGCCCACGCCGGCCCTGGCTTGGCCTGCGTGGTCGTCCACCGGAGGTAAGGAAGTGGGTGTAAGGAAGGGCCCCCTATTAACGCTTTCGGTAGAGGAAGGGCCCCTTGTTAACAGCTAGCTGGCTCAGCCGGATCGGCTCAGCCGGGCCAGTCCGGCGAGCGGCCGAGCCGGGTCAGTGTCTCGGAGAGTGGGTCCAGTCCGTCGGTCACCGGTAGCCCAGGGCGGAACGCGGCGCCCGGCAGGAGCCGCTCCGGCCCGTCCGGGATGGCCCGTGCGGTGAGCAGGGCGGCGTGCAGGACCTCGTCCGGAAAGGACACGTCAACGCCGAGGGCGCGGGCCACGTCCCAGCTGTGTACGACGTAGTCGATGAAGTGGAACCGGATTGCCAGGGCACCCGGGAAGGCTGTCGTGGTGCTGATCTCCGGCAGGGCGAACGGGCGGTCCAGTACCCCGTCCCCGGCGAACGCGGCAATGACCTGCTCCGCCGCCACGGCGTACTCCTGAATGGGGTCGTCGCCCGGTGGACGCGGATGCCAGACGGCCGGGTCGGCGCCGTTTCCGGCGGACGCCGCCGCGAAGCCGTGGTGCTGGATCGTCATGTGGGCGAGCAGTTCGGCGAGGGTCCAGCCCGCGCAGGGGGTGGTGCACGCCAGGTCGTCCCCGGTCACCCGGGAGACGATCTCCACGCTGGTACGGACGGCCCGCTCGTTCAGCCCTCGGATGTCCGATGCCATCGTGTTCCTTCCACCGGTAAAGAAGGGGTACGCCTCGGTGTGGCGTCTGCTCTGGGTAGCCGACGACGGCTATTCCGCGTCAGCCACGAAGACGCCCTGCCCCTGCTGCCCGTAGACGAGATTCCGCTCGTGCAACTCCTTGACGGCGCGGTAGGCGGTCGAGCGGGCGACGTTGTAGATCACTCCGATCTCGGAGACGGAGGGCAACTGGTGCCCGGCCGGATACTCGCCCGATCGAATCTTCTGCTCGATGTCGTCGGCTACCCGCCGATAGTGAGGTGGTCTGGTCGGCATGATCGGCTCTCCTGGACTTCAGCGGAGATCATGCTTCCAGCTCCTGTATCGACCGACAAGCCAGCGGGCTAAGCGAGTGAGCACAGTGAGAACTTGACTACACTGAGACAGTGGATACAGTGAGACAGTGGCCTGGAGCTTCTGGACTTCAGCAATCCGATCTCCCGGGTCCGGTCCGGTCGCGGTAGGTGCCGGGTGGTTCGACCGTTCCGCCGGTCGCAGCCCGTGGGTACCACATCGGACCCATGATCAGGGCTTTTTCCACAGGCGACCCGGTTGTCCACAGCTGCGGGGCCGGGGCGCGACCCGGATGGGTCGGCAGTCCTACGGTCGGCCCGTGCCAGACGACCAGGAGTCCGTGGTACGGCAGCGGCTGCTGAGCCTGCTCGACCGTTCCATCCGTGACGGCGTACCCCGATCCGGGCCGCAGCCGACGGCCCCCGAGCCTGCTGCTGCCACCGATCCGGCGAGCCGTTCCGGGACGGCTGCGAGCGTGAACCAGGACGATCCGGCCGGCCCGCAGGCGCCACGCCTGGCCGGCCCCGGCCCGTTCGACCCGGGCCGGCGCGGGGTGAAGGCGCTTGCCGCTGTCGCTGTCCTGGTGGTCCTGCTCGCGGCCGGTTGGGCCTGGCAGTCCCGGCCGCGTACCGAGCCGGTGGGCCGGGCCGCCCCGTCCGCGCCCGCCGGCCTGTCGTCAACTCCGGGCCCGCCCGTCGGCCAGTCGGCCGCCGGTCCTTCCGGTACGGGCGAACTGGTCGTCGCGGTCGCCGGCAAGGTACGCCGGCCCGGTCTGGTACGCCTCCCCGCCGGGGCCCGGGTCGCGGACGCCCTCGCGGCGGCCGGTGGCGCGTTGCCCGGCGTCGATGTCGCCCTGCTGAACCTGGCCCGCCGGGTCAGCGACGGGGAACTCATCCTGGTCGGGGTGACCGCCCCACCCGGTGCCGCCGCACCTGCGGGCGGATCCGGTGCCGTTCCGGGCGCACCGGGCGGCCCTCCGGCGGACGGACTCCCGGCGGGCGGGAAGGTCAACCTGAACACCGCCACCCTGGCCCAGCTCGACTCGCTGCCCGGCGTCGGCCCGGTACTCGCCCAGCGCATCCTGGCCCACCGGGACCAGCACGGTGGGTTCAAGGCCGTGTCCGATTTGCGCCAAGTCGACGGGATCGGTGAGTCCCGGTACGAGCAGCTGAAGGACCTGGTGACGGTGTGACCACGCGACATGCCGGAGACGGTGGGCCAGGCCAGCACGCCGGGAACGGTGGCCCGGGCCAGCACGCCAGGAACGGTGGCCCGGGCCAGCACGCCGGGAACGGTGCGACGGCGGCCGGGGCGCGGCCACCGGACCTACGGCTGGTCGGGCTGGCCGTGGCCACCTGGCTGAGCGCGCTGGCCGGGCTGCACCTGAACGTGACCACCGCGCTGGTCCTGGCCGTGGCCGGCGCCGGGTCGGCAGTGCTGCTCGCGGTATACCTGCATACCGGCAGGGCCGGAGGAGGCCGGACCGGACGGCACCAGATCATCGGACGGTACGGCTGGCTCACGGTCTCCGTGCTGCTCGGGCTCGTCTGCGGTGCCGGATCGACGGCGGCGCGTCTGGTGGTGCGGGACGCCCCGCCTGTGCGTGCCCTGGCCGAGCAGCGTGCCACCGTGACCGCCGAACTCGTCGTCCGCGACGATCCCCGCCCGGTACGTGGTGCCGTCGGCCGGCCGGCCACCCTGCTCGTCGCGACCGAATCCGCCTGGCTCGATCCGGTGGACGACCGGACCCGCACCGTCGTACCGGCACGTGTCCTGGTGCTGGCCAACCATCCGGGCTGGCGGACTCTGCTGCCGGGCCAGCGGCTGACCGCCACCGGCCGGCTCGCCGTACCACGCGGCGGCGACCTCACCGCAGTGGTGCTGTCCAGCACCGGACCGCCGACGCTCCTCGGCCGACCATCCTGGGCGCAGCGGATCGCCGGTACCCTCCGTAGCGGCCTGCAACGGGCCTGCGCGCCGCTACCCGACGAGCCGGGCGGCCTGTTGCCCGGTCTGGTGGTGGGGGACACCAGCGAGTTGCCCGCCGCCGTCGAGGAGGACTTCCGGGCCACCGGGATGACCCATCTCAACGCGGTCTCCGGGTCAAACGTGGCGATCGTGGTGGGGCTGGTGCTCCTGCTCGCCCGCTGGGCACGGGCCGGTCCCTGGCCCGCCGCCGGGCTCAGCGCGCTGGCCCTGGTCGGTTTCGTGATCCTCGCCCGCCCCTCACCGAGCGTGGTACGCGCGGCCACCATGGGCGCGATCGGCTTGGTGGCCCTGGCCACCGGTCGGCCCCGGGCCGCTGTGCCGGCACTCTGTGCGGCGGTCACCGTGCTGGTGGTCGTCGACCCGGAGCTGGCTGGCGACGCCGGGTTCGCGCTCTCCGTACTGGCCACCGGCGGCCTGCTGCTGCTCGCCCCGCGTTGGCGGGACGCGCTGCGTCGTCGGGGCGTACCGGCCGGAGTGGCGGAGGCCCTGGTCGTGCCGGCCGCCGCGCAACTGGCCTGCGCGCCGGTCGTCGCCGGGCTTTCCGGGACGGTGAGTCTGGTCGCGGTACCGGCCAACCTGCTCGCCGTACCGGCGATCGCACCGGCGACCGTCCTGGGCGTGGCGGCGGCGGTGGTCTCACCGGTCTGGCCGGGCGGGGCCGAGTTCGCCGCCTGGCTCGGCAGTTGGCCGGCGTGGTGGCTGGTCACGGTAGCCCGTTACGGGGCGCAGACCCCGGCCGGCACGCTGCCCTGGATCGGCGGGGTGACCGGGGCGCTGCTGCTCGCGGCGGTCACCGTCGCGCTGCTGGTCGGGGTCCGGCATCCGGTGGTACGGCGACTGGTGACCGTGGTGACCGTCGCGGTGGTGGTCGGGGCGCTGCCGGTCCGCCTGGTCGCGGACGGCTGGCCACCGGCCGGCTGGGTGGCCGTGGTGTGTGCCGTCGGGCAGGGGGATGCCGTCGTCCTACCCGCCGGGGCCGGGCGGGCGGTGGTGGTCGATGCCGGACCGGACCCGGCGGCGGTGGACCGGTGCCTGCGCCGACTCGGGGTGGACGAGGTGCCGCTGCTGCTGTTCAGCCACTTCCATGCCGATCACACCGGTGGCGTCGCCGGGGTGTTCCGGGGGCGCCGGGTGACCGTCGTGGCGACCCCCGCCTGGCCCGAACCGGCGGCGGGGCGTTTGGCGGTCGATGCGGCGGCGACCGCTGCCGGGACACCGGTCGGTGCGGTCGCGGCGGGCTGGACGTACCGGGCGGGTGGACTCGGGTTGACCGTGCTCGGGCCACCCCAACCACTGCGCGGAACCCGGTCCGACCCGAACAACAACTCCCTGGTGCTGCTCGCGCACATCGGCGGGCTGCGCATCCTGCTCGCCGGGGACGCGGAGACCGAGGAGCAGCGGGCGTTGCTGGAGAGCCAGTCGGGCTCCGGTGCCCCGGGAGCATGGCAGGCCGACGTCGGGGCCGCCGACCGGCGGGACGCCGGCCTGCGGGCCGATGTACTCAAGGTGGCCCACCACGGTTCGGCCTACCAGGATCCCGCCTTCCTGGACGCGGTGGCCCCGGCGGTGGCGCTGGTGTCGGTCGGGGCGGACAACGACTACGGCCACCCCAGCCCGTCGGTGCTGGCGCGGCTGTCCCGTCAGGGGGCGCGGGTACTGCGTACCGACATCGAGGGCGACCTGGCCGTGGTGGTACTGCCCGGCGGGCCGGCGGTGGCGACCCGGGGAAACGGTCCCTGAGTCGGGAGAACCCCGCCCCAAATACAGTATTTGTCGATATTCGCACTTTCTGCGGTCGGGGTGCCGATCGAGTAACGGTGACCGGCGGCGGGGCGTCGGGGCACGTGCGAACATGGGGACCGTGACCCCCGCTGGCGTACCTGCTGTCCTGCTCGTCCTCGGCGACGAGGAACTTCTCGCCACCCGTGCGGTCAGTGACACCGTCGCCACTGTCCGGTCGACCGATCCGGACGTGGACGTACGCGAGTACGAGGCCGGCAACCTGGCCGTCGGCGAGATCGCCGAGATGCTCAGCCCGTCACTGTTCGGCGGTCGCCGGGTGATCGTGCTGCGCGCCGCGCAGGACGCCCGCAAGGACCTGGTGACCGCGCTGCTGGCGTACGCGAAGAATCCGGACCCGGACGTGCACCTCGTGGCGGTGCACGCCGGTGGCGCGAAGGGCAAGGCGTTCGCCGACGGCCTGCGGACCGCCGGGGCGACGGTCGTTCCCGCCGCCAAGCTGAAGGGGGACCAGGCCCGGGTCGCCTTCGTCCGTGACGAGATCCGCCGTGCCGGCGGCAAGTGCACGCCGGAGGCCGCCGCAGCGCTTCTCGCCGCGATCGGCAACGACCTGAGGGAGTTGGCTTCCGCCTGCGCCCAGCTCATGGCCGACACCGATGGTCGGATCGGTCCCGACACGGTGGCCCGCTACTACCGGGGGCGGGCCGAGGTGAGTGGGTTCACGGTGGCGGACGCCGCGATCGTCGGTGACGTGCCCGGCGCGCTGGAGGCGCTGCGCTGGGCACTGCATGTCGGGGTCGATCCGGTACCCATCGCCGACGCGCTCGCCGACGGGGTCCGTACGGTGGCCCGGGTGGCGTCCGCCGGTCGGGGGAGCGCCTACCAGTTGGCCAGCTCTCTCGGGATGCCGGCGTGGAAGATCGAACGGGCCCAGCGTCAGGGCCGGGGCTGGACGCCGGACGGTCTGGTCACCGCGATGCAGGCGGCGGCGGAGTGCAACGCTGCGGTCAAGGGCGGTGCCGACGACCGGGCGTACGCCCTGGAACGGGCGGTCTTCGCGGTCGCCGCAGCCCGGCAGGACGGTACGCGGTGATCCGCCGGCGGTCGGCGGGCGAGCCACGGTGACCGGTCGCGCAGCCGGGCGATCCGGGGTGGACCATCTGGTCCGCTCAGCGGAGGATGACGGGTTGCGTCCGCTCTACGCCCGCGTGCTCGGCCTGCGCTTCGTGAACCCGGGCGGGATACTCTGCTTCGTCTTCTTCGAGGGCTCGGTGGCCCTCGCCGTGCTGCTCGCCCTCGCCGAACTGGTCACCTGGTGGGCGGTGTTGATCCTGCCCGCCTTCGTAGCCGCCCTGGTCAAGATGAACGACCTGGTCGTCGCCGTGGTGGTCCGTTCGGCGGCTCTGGTGCCGCAGGGTGAACGGGACCGGTTTCGCCGGCAGATGGAACCGGCGGTCGGTCGGGCGAGGGTGCCGTCAGCCGACCCCGACCGGGCACGCTGACCGGATCACCGGGAAGCGGCAGCGAGGTCAGCAGGAAGCGGCAGCGAGGCCACCGGGATACGGCAGCGAGGTCACCGGGACCGGCAACCGGGTACGACCGCACGACAGAATCCCCCGAGGTGCACCCGGGGGATTCTGTGAGGTCTCGGGACCGTCAGGCAGCGAGCGACAGCACGCGCTTGGCGATCGCAGACTTGCGGTTCGCCGCCTGGTTGCTGTGGATCACGCCCTTGCTGACCGCCTTGTCCAGCTTGCGTGAGGCGTCCTGCATGAGCTCGGTGGCCTTGGCGGCGTCACCGGCCTCGGCAGCCTCGTGGAATTTGCGGATGGCGGTCTTCAGCGACGACTTGACCGACTTGTTACGCAGCCGGCGCTTCTCGTTCTGCCGGTTGCGCTTGATCTGGGACTTGATGTTCGCCACGCGACAGCCTCGTCTTTATAGCTCGGGTTTGGTCTGCTCGGATGCGCGGGCGACAAGCAGGCGTCACCGCTGCGCGAAGAGCCAGGTTACCAGGTCCGCCCGGACGAGCCAAAACGGCTCATCCCCGCCGCTGTTTCCGGCGCCTACGCTGCGCCCGCGGCACCCCGTCGTAGGACTCCGCCAGACTTCCGGTCCATGCGGACGGATGAGTTCTGGGCGGTGATCGAACGGGCCCGGACCGGGGCGGACGGTCGGACCGAGGTGGTCGCCGAGCGGGTCGCGGCGGAACTGGCGGACCGGGAACCGGCCGAGATCGAGGGGTTCGACCGGCATCTCGCCCGGGTGCTGGCCGCCTCCTACCGGGAGGACCTCTGGGGGGCGGCGTACCTGATCAACGGTGGCTGCTCGGATGACGGGTTCGACTACTTCCGCGGCTGGCTGATGGCCCAGGGGCGGGCGGTCTTCGCCCGTGCGGTGACCGATCCGGACTCGCTGGCCGAACTGCCGGCGATCCGCCGCGCGGCGGCCACCGGCGAGGAGTTCGAGGGCGGGGAGATGCTCTCCGTCGCGTTCCACGCGTACCAGCGGGCGACCGGTACCGAGCTGCCTGTGGACCCCGATCCGGTACCCATCCCGGACCTCGACGGGTTCTGGGACTTCGATGACGAGGAGCAGGCCCGACGGCGGCTGCCCCGGCTCGCGGCACTGTTCGTCGCCCCGCCGGAGGAGTGACCGGCCCGGGTCCGGAGGAGCAGCCGGACCCGGGCCGCAGGGGTGACCGGACCCGGGGGCGGAGGAGTGATCCGAGTCCGCCCCGGGCGACGTGGGAGCATAGAGAGGGCCGGTGCACCTGCCGGCCGTCGCCACCTCCGTCAGCCGACCAGAACGGACCGCTGTGCCACCGACGCTCGATCCCGGCGCGAACGCGCCCGGTGCCACCGAACCCGGCCGCATCCGGAACTTCTGCATCATCGCCCACATCGACCACGGGAAGTCGACCCTGGCCGACCGGATGCTGCAGCTCACCGAAGTCGTCGACCCCCGGCAGATGCGCGCCCAGTACCTGGACCGGATGGACATCGAGCGCGAGCGCGGCATCACCATCAAGAGCCAGGCGGTCCGGATGCCGTGGACCGTCCGTGAGGGCGACCAGCGGGGCGAACGGGCCGTGCTCAACATGATCGACACGCCCGGCCACGTGGACTTCACCTACGAGGTGTCCCGTTCGCTGGCCGCCTGCGAGGGCGCGGTGCTCCTGGTCGACGCCGCGCAGGGGATCGAGGCCCAGACCCTGGCCAACCTCTACCTCGCCCTTGAGAACGACCTGCACGTCATCCCGGTGCTCAACAAGATCGACCTGCCGGCCGCCCAGCCGGAGAAGTACGCCGAGGAACTGGCCCACCTGATCGGCTGCGATCCGAGCGACTGCATCCGGGTCTCCGGCAAGACCGGCGAGGGCGTGCCGTACCTGCTCGACGAGATCGTCCGGCAGTTCAAACCGCCGGTCGGCGTCGCCGACGCACCGGCCCGCGCCATGATCTTCGACTCGGTGTACGACGTGTACCGGGGCGTGGTCACCTACGTCCGGGTCATCGACGGCCGGATCAGCGCCCGGGACCGGATCAAGATGATGTCCACCGGCGCGGTGCACGAGCTGCTGGAGATCGGCGTCATCTCCCCGGAGATGCAGAAGGCCGACGCCCTCGGCGTGGGTGAGGTGGGCTACCTCATCACCGGCGTGAAGGACGTCCGGCAGTCCCGGGTCGGTGACACGGTCACCATCAACTCCCGGCCGGCCAGCCAGGCGCTCGGTGGGTACAAGGACCCGAAGCCGATGGTCTACTCGGGTCTCTACCCGATCGACGGCTCGGACTACCCGAACCTGCGCGAGGCGCTGGACAAGCTCAAGCTCAACGACGCCGCGCTGGACTACGAGCCGGAGACCTCGGGTGCGCTCGGGTTCGGCTTCCGTTGCGGCTTCCTCGGCCTGCTGCACCTGGAGATCATCCGGGAGCGGCTGGAGCGGGAGTACAACCTCGATCTGATCTCCACCGCGCCGAACGTGGTCTACCGGGCGGTGATGGAGGACGGCAAGGAACTCGTCGTCACCAACCCGAGCGAGTACCCGACCGGCAAGATCGCCGAGGTGTACGAGCCGGTGGTGCGGGCCACGGTGCTTACCCCGAACGACTACGTCGGTGCGGTGATGGAACTCTGCCAGGGCCGGCGGGGCAGCCTGATGGGGATGGACTACCTCTCCGCCGACCGGGTCGAGCTGCGGTACACGCTGCCGCTGGCCGAGATCATCTTCGACTTCTTCGACCAGTTGAAGAGCCGGACCAAGGGGTACGCCTCGCTCGACTACGAGCCCTCGGGCGAGCAGTCGTCCGAACTGGTCAAGGTGGACATCCTCCTGCACGGCGAGCCGGTGGACGCGTTCAGCGCGATCGTGCACAAGGACAAGGCGTACAACTACGGGGTCACCATCGCCGCGAAGCTGCGTACCCTCATTCCGCGCCAGCAGTTCGAGGTGCCGATCCAGGCGGCGATCGGCAACCGGGTGATCGCCCGGGAGACGATCCGGGCGATCCGCAAGGACGTGCTCGCCAAGTGCTACGGCGGCGACATCAGCCGTAAGCGTAAGCTGCTGGAGAAGCAGAAGGAAGGCAAGAAGCGCATGAAGATGGTCGGCCGGGTGGAGGTGCCGCAGGAGGCGTTCATCGCCGCCCTGTCCACCTCGGACGGGCCGGAGGCCAAGGCGCCCAAGAAGTAACGCGGCGTAGCCGCATCCACCAGCCGTCCCGGGGTGACCCGGGGCGGCTGTTGTCGTACGGCAAACTTTTCTCCACGGCCGGCGGACCCGTGCGGCGCCGGCTCGGACCGCACTGAGCTGCGGTGATGCGGTGTGTCCGGCGGCGCTGGCCGGTGCCGCGCGGAGGTCGGAACGCGGAACCACGGTCTGTCGGTTTGAGTCTTCAACGGCTCGGGCACTTAGCGGTCATCACAGGAAGACATCGTCTGACAGATAGTCATTGAGGAGGAGCGACCGTGACCGTCATGGGAATCATCACTGCGCTCATTGTTGGTCTCATCGTCGGCGCGCTGGGCCGCCTGGCTGTCCCGGGTCGTCAGAACATGCCGATCTGGCTGCACATGCTGATCGGTGTGGGTGCGGCTCTGCTCGGTACGGTGATTGCGCGGGCTGCGGGTATCGCGACGCAGACGTCGGGTGTCGACTGGGCTGAGTTGCTGGTCCAGGTGGTCGTGGCGGCGATTGCGGTCGCGATCGTGGCGGGTGTGGGTAGTCGTCGGAGTATCACCCACCACCGGTAAGCATCCACAGTGTTGACTTCTCGAGGGCGTCCGGCCGGTTGGCCGGGCGCCTTCGTGCTGGCCACCGATCCGTGCGCCGTCCCACACCGGGTACGGCGCAGCGCCGACGGGGGTGGTGCGGGTGTCGACGGGGTGGGTCGGCGACCCGGGTGGCTTCCCGAAGGTCCGTCACGTGCCGAGCGGCGGTCCGGTCCCTGGCGAGGTGGCGAGGGAGGTCCGGTATCCGGGTTTGAATTTCCGGACGGACGGGCACCTAGTGGTCATCACAGGAAGACATCGTCTGACAGATAGTCATTGAGGAGGAGCGACCGTGACCGTCATGGGAATCATCACTGCGCTCATTGTTGGTCTCATCGTCGGCGCGCTGGGCCGCCTGGCTGTCCCGGGTCGTCAGAACATGCCGATCTGGCTGCACATGCTGATCGGTGTGGGTGCGGCTCTGCTCGGTACGGTGATTGCGCGGGCTGCGGGTATCGCGACGCAGACGTCGGGTGTCGACTGGGCTGAGTTGCTGGTCCAGGTGGTCGTGGCGGCGATTGCGGTCGCGATCGTGGCGGGTGTGGGTAGCCGTCGGAGTATCACCCACCACCGGTAAGCATCCACAGTGTTAACTTCTCGAAGGCGTCCGGCCGGTTGGCCGGGCGCCTTCGTGCTGGCCACCGGCCACGTCGCGGCCCCGGCCCCCCTGTCGTAAAGAATTTTTTCGTACTAAGGTGCGGCGGGGAAGGTAAGTGCCAGAGGTTCAAGGGAGAACTGGCGTGAACAGGTGGAAGCGACTGGCTCCGGTCACCGCCGTCGTGGCCTCGGCCGCGATGCTGCTCGCCGGTTGTGGCGGCTCGGGCGACGACGAACAGGCAGCGGACAACAGCAAGCTGACCGTCTGGATGATGGGCGAGGGCAGCGAGGCGCAGACCGCGTTCCTCGACGGCGTCGAGGCCGAGTTCAAGAAGAAGCACCCGGAGACGGACGTCGTCGTGCAGTACGTCCCCTGGCTGGAGGCGCCGAAGAAGTTCCAGGCCGCGCTCGCCGGTGGCGAGGGACCGGACGTCACCGAGCTGGGCAACACCGAGACCCAGGGTTGGGCCGCCCAGGAGGCGCTGGCCGACCTCACCGAGCGGATGGCCGGCTGGGCCGAGGGCAAGGACATCCTGCCTGACCTGGCGAAGAACGCCCAGCTCGACGGCAAGCAGTACGGCGTGCCGTGGTACGCCGGTGTCCGGGCCATGTACTACCGCACCGACTGGTTCGCCGAGGCCGGCGTGCAGCCGCCGAAGAACTGGGACGAGCTGGTCTCCGCCGCCAAGGCGGTGCAGGCCAAGAAGCCCGGCACCTACGGCATCGCCCTGCCGGGCAACTCCGAGCTGCCGTTCTACTCCTTCCTCTGGGCCGCCGGTGGCGAGATCGCCACGAAGAACGGTGACGCCTGGAAGTCCGGCTACACCACCCCCGAGGCGCAGCAGGCGGTCAAGTTCTGGACCGACCTGGTGACCGTGCACAAGGTCGCCCCGCCGGCCGCCGCCGGTTGGAACGAGATCGACGCGCGTACCCAGTTCGCCACCGGTAAGGCGGCGATGGCGTTCGGTGGTAGCTGGCAGCAGGGTGCCATCAAGAAGGACAACCCCGACATCGAGAAGGTGTGGGGTACCTTCCCGATCCCCGGACCGGACGGTAAGCCGGCCCCCGCCTTCGCCGGTGGCTCCGACCTGGCCGTCTGGAAGGACAGCAAGCGCCAGGACCTCGCCTGGGACTACCTGACCGTGCTGAACAACAAGCAGAACTCGGCGAAGTTCGCCAGCAGCCTCGGCTTCTTCCCGGTCTACCAGGACCTGGTCCAGGGCGGCAGCTACGCCAATGACAAGATCATGGCGGCGTTCGCCACCACGATGCAGAACACCAAGCTCACGCCGCTCACCCCGAAGTGGGTCGAGGTCAGCCGGACCAAGACGGTGACCCAGGCGATGAACAGCTCGGTCATGAAGGGTCAGAAGACGGTCGAGAAGGCCACCGCCGACGCGGCCGGTGAGATGGAAAGCATCCTCAACGCCAAGTGACCACGCTGACCGAGGCGCCGGAGGCGTCCGCCGCGCGGGAGACCCCCGCGCGGCGGCGCCGCCCGGTGGACCGCCTACCGTACCTGCTGCTCCTGCCCTGTCTCGTCATCATCGCCGCGCTCCTGCTCTGGCCGCTCGGTCAGGTGGTGGCGATGTCCTTCTTCAAGCTGAACAACGTCCGCCAGCTTCGCGGTGACCGCGAGTGGCCGTGGGTCGGACTGGCCAACTACACCGAGATCCTCGGCGACCCGTTCTTCCACACGGTGCTGCGCAACACGGTGCTCTTCGCGGTGGCCAACGTACTGCTCACCATGGTCCTCGGCACCCTGGTCGGACTGCTGCTCAACCGGCTCGGCACCCGGATGGCCACCTTCGTCGGCACCTGCGTGATGCTGGCCTGGGCCACCCCGGCCCTGACCGGCGCCATCGTCTGGAAGTGGATCTTCGACGACACCAGCGGCCTGGTCACCTGGCTGTTCAACGCGCTGCCCGACGGGCTCTCCACGGCGCTGTTCGGCCGGGCCGACTGGACCGGCTACGGCTGGTTCAACTCACCGCTGCTCTTCTTCGCGATCCTCACCCTGGTGGTGGTCTGGCACTCGTTCCCGTTCATCGCGGTGAGCGTGCTCGCCGGGCTCAAGAGCGTACCGAGCGAGTTGCACGAGGCGGCCCGGGTCGACGGTGCCGGCCCGTGGAAGGTGTTCTGGAAGGTGACCTTCCCGCTGCTCCGCCCGGTCTTCGGCATCCTGATCGTGCTCTCCACGATCTGGGACTTCAAGGTCTTCACCCAGCAGTTCGCGCTGGCCGGCGGCACCCAGGACCGGACCACGTACATGCTCTCCATCTACTCGTACGCGTCGGCGTTCTCGCCGCCGCCCAAGTACGGCCTGGGCGCCGCCATCGCGGTGATCCTCACCCTGATCCTGCTCGTGGTGACCGGGTTCTACGTCCGCATGGTGCTCCGACAGGAGGAATCGTGAAGCGCGCCGCAGCCGTCAAGCGGGTCGCCCTCAACGGCGCCGGCCTGCTGGTCGCGCTCTTCGCGGCGTTCCCGGTCTACTGGATGATCTCCACCTCGCTGAAGCCGAACCGGGAGATCTTCTCCACCACCCCCCGGCCGGTACCGGCCAACCCGACCCTGGAGCACTACCGGGAGATCCTCACCGGGGACCTGATCCCCGGCGTGACCTTCGTCGACTTCTTCCTCAACAGTGCCCTGGTCGCGGCGGCCACCGTACTGCTCAGCGGCCTGGTCGCCCTGCTCGCCGCGACCGCGGTGGCCCGGTTCCGGTTCCGGCTGCGGACCTCGTTCCTGATCATGCTGCTGGTGGTGCAGATGATCCCGCTGGAGGCACTGGTCATCCCGCTGTTCCTGATGATCCAGCGGCTCGGCCTCTACAACACGCTGCCCAGCCTGATCCTGACCTACCTGGGATTCTCGCTGCCCTTCGCGGTCTGGATGCTGCGCGGCTTCGTCGCCGCCGTACCGAAGGAACTGGAGGAGGCCGCCGCGATCGACGGGGCCAGCCGGGCGCAGACCTTCCGCCGGATCCTCTTCCCGCTCGTGGCACCCGGCCTCGTGGCCACCAGCATCTTCTCCTTCATCACCGCGTGGAACGAGCTGATCTTCGCGCTGACCTTCATCAACGACCAGGACCGCTACACGCTGCCGGTCGCGATGACGTTCTTCTTTGGCCGCGACGACACCGCCTGGGGATCGGTCATGGCGGCCTCCACCCTGCTCACCGTCCCGGTCATCATCTTCTTCGTGCTGGTCCAGCGTCGGATGGTCTCCGGACTGGTCTCCGGCGCCGTCAAGGGCTGAGGTGTAAGGAAGGGCCCCCGCTTATCGCTTTCGGTAGAGGAAGGGCCCCTTCCTAACAGTTCCGCCAAAGGTACGGTGTCCGGCATGACGGGCAGACTGCTCTCGGTGAACCTCGCGGTGGTGACCCGGGCCGACTGGGCCGGTGATCCCAGCGGGCTCAGTGGCATCGACAAGCGACCGACCGACGGCCGGGTGGTGCTGCGGGCCGACGGAGTCGAGGGGGACTTCGTCGGCGAACGGGCCGTGCACGGCGGGGTGGACAAGGCGGTCTACGCCTACGCCAAAGAGGACACCGCCTGGTGGGAGCGGGATCTGGGGCGGGACATCCCGCCCGGCGGCCTCGGCGAGAACATCACCACCGAGGCCATCGACGTGACCGGCGCGGTGATCGGGGAACGCTGGACCATCGGCTCAGCCGTGCTGGAGGTCGCCCAGCCACGCCTGCCGTGCCGCACGTTCGCCGGCTACTGGGGGGTACCCGACCTGATCAAGCGGTTCACCGCGCGGGGCGTCCCCGGGGCGTACCTGCGGGTGGTGCAGGACGGGGACGTCGGTGCGGGGGACCCGGTCGAGGTGACGTACCGGCCGGAGCACGGGTTGACCCTCGGCGCGACGTTCCGTGCCCTGACCAGCGAGCCCGCGTTGCTGCCCCGGCTACTGCTCGCCCCGGAACTGCCCGAGGAGATCCGGGACAAGGCCCGCCGGCGGCTCGGCGCGAAGTAGCCGGCGTATCCGGCGGTCAGTCCCGGTGGGCCGGTCAGTCCGATGGGCCGGTCAGTCCGGCACCGGCTGTTGCCGCGACCCGGGTTCTCCCGGCCTTCAAACAGGCCTTCAAACAGGACTTCGGCGGGTCGCCGGGCAGCGTCCGCCAGTCATCGGGTACGCCGCCCGTGGCGCCGATGGTCCCGGCAGCACGACGCCGACCGGCCGGCGCATCACGTCGACCGGACGGCGGGTGTTAAGAAGGGCCCCTTCCTCTACCGAAAGCGTTAAGAAGGGGCCCTTCCTTACCTGCTCAGCGGAGCCAGGGGATGTTGCGGTCCAGCAGGCCGCGCGTCTTGAGTTCCTTGCGCAGCGGGATCTCGTCGTCGACGTACCCGTTCCAGTTGATGCCCCAGTAGTTGGCGGTGTGGGTACCCTCACCGCAGAGCTGGCGCTGGACGGGGGTGCGGTTGGCCCACCACTCGCCGTCGGAGTCGATGTGCAGCTCGTCCAGCGGGCGGATCCACCGGTAGGTGTAGCCGATGAAGAGCATCTTGCGGGTGATGGTCGACAGGTTCGTCGAGCGGCTGTGCCACTGCCGGCGGTCGAAGATGAACGCGTCACCCGGGTTGGCGGTGATCTCGACGGTGCCCTCGGGGTCGGGGTTGTGCACCGTGGTGTCCGCCGGGCGGGGCAGCGAGTTCCACAGGTGGCTGCCCGGGATGACCTTGGTGGCACCCCGGCCGTTCTCCGACAGGTCGGAGAGGACGTACGCCACCTTCAGCGAGAACATCGGCCGGGGCAGGTTCGGGTCCATCGTCTCCGGGTCGGAGTTCTGCCGGTACCCGTCCTGGTGCCAGCCCCAGTACGGCTTCTCCGGCTCGGCGGCCGGCGGGGTGACGTCCAGGTGGTTGTGGTGGGTGTAGATGTTCCACCCGGCCAGCCCCCACATGTACGGGAAGGCGATGGGGTGGGTGAGCAGGTCACCGAAGAGCTCATCGCGCTCCAGGAAGCCCAGCAGGTGCAGGGTGCCGTCCTTGGTGGTCCGGCCGGCCGCCTGCTCCTCCGCGTACACCCGGTCCACGGCGGCTTCCAGGGCCGCCCGGTGGTCCTCGGTCAGGACGTTGCGGAGCAGCAGGAAGCCCTGCTCGTGAAACTCCTTGCGGTCAGTGTCGCTGATCGGTTCGTAACCGGTCCGGCCGCCGTAATCGAACACCGCGTCCATCCCTCCCCATGACGTGTAAGCCTCTCGGGCACAGGCTGCCGATCGTAACGTGACGCTCGGCAGCCGGCTCGGCCGCGCCGAGCGTGTGGCGCGTCGGATCAGACGCCAGGGAACGAATTGATCACCCTTGGTGAGATGGGCGCCGCCGTCCGTGCAGATTGTCCTGGTTTGCCGAATTGTTCAGTGACTGCTGGTAGGGAGATCCAGCCCTTACCTCAGGTGTCGGCGAAGACCTCGGCGACCACCGAGGCCACCGAACCGGATCCGGAGACCCGCGTCCAGTCACCGTCCGCTGCCGTCCACTCCAAGTCGCCGAAGCGGACCCGCTTCACCCCGTGGTCGTCCGCGTGCGACACCAGCCAGTGCGCGTACCGCCAACCGGCCCGGTTGTCGCTCACCGGCACGCTCAGCCCGGCCAGGTTAATCGCGGTGGCCTTCAGGCCCCAGTCCAGGGTCAGCCCCCGGGTCAGTGCCGCCGCCGCCGTGTCCCCCCGCATCGCCGGTGTCCTGGTCACCGTGCAGGCGACCGCCCCGGTGGCGTCCCCGAGCAGCGCCCGGGCCAGCACCTCGGACTCGTCCGCCCACTTCTGGTACGCCTCGGGGAACGCCGACCGCTGCACCTTCTGCGCGGCGTCGGTGACCCGCATGTCCTCCCAGCCGCGCACCTTCTTCAGCGCCGCGTAGAACCTGTTGGTGGCGTACCTCGGGTCCTGGATCTGCTCCGGCGTGCCCCAACCCTGGCTGGGCCGCTGCTGGAACAGCCCGATGGAGTCCCGGTCCCCGCCGGAGAGGTTCTCCAGACCGGACTCCTGGAACGCGGTGGCCAGGGCCACCACCACGGCCCGCTCCGGCATCCCGCGCTTGACCCCGATCGCGGCGATGGTCGCCGCGTTCGCCATCTGCTCCGGGTTCAGGTCGACCCGGCCGTCCGCCTCGACCGTGCAGGTGCGGCTGGCCAGCGGCAGCGGCAACCGGTGACCGAACTGCCGGGCGAGGACAAACACACCGAGCCCGACGAGAACGACGACCACGACCCCCGCCGCCACGATTGCCCGAGTCCGCACCCGCACCCCCTGTTCGACAGTTCGACCAGCGTACGTCCCCACCGCCAGAACGGGCCCGAGGAAGAAGTGGCCCCGGCGCGCCGGGGCGTCAGTCCGCCGTCGATACTCCGGCGCCGGCCGGTCGGTCCGCCGTCGGCACCCAGCGGGCCGGTCGCTTCTCCCGGAACGCCAGTACCCCCTCCCGGCCCTCCTCGGAGAGAAAGTAGCGGGTGGAGATGGCGGAGAGGTCGGCCAGTTCGGCCCGCAGATCGGTCGAGGCGGGCCGGCGCAGCAACTCCTTGGTACCCGCCAGCGCGCCGGGGGCACCCCGGACCAGTGCGGCGCAGTACCCGGCCACCACCTCGTCCAGTTCCTCCTCCGGCACGGCCCGGGTCGCCAGCCCGATGTCAGCGGCCTGCGAACCGTCGAAGGTCTCCCCGGTCAGGTAGAACTCGGCCGCCGCGCGCGGATGCAGCCGGGGCAGCACGGTGGCCGAGATGACCGCCGGGATGACCCCGATCCGTACCTCGGTGAAGGCGAACGTCGCCTCCTCGGCGCAGATCGCCAGGTCGGCCGCGGCGATCAGGCCCAGCCCGCCGGCCCGGGCCGGCCCGGCGACCCGGGCGACCACCGGCTTCGGGCACTCCCAGATGGCGGCCAGCACGTCGGCCAGCATCCCGGCCGGCACGGTCCCGCTGGCGTACGCCGCAGCGGTCTCCTTGAGATCGGCGCCGGAGCAGAACACCGGGCCGGTGTGGTCCAGCACGACGACCCGCACCGCGTCGTCGGCGACCGCCGTGGCCAGCGCGTCGAGCAGCTGGGTCATCAGCGGCGTGGAGAGGGCGTTGCGGTTGTGCGGGCTGTCGAGGGTGAGCGTGGTCACCCCGTTGGCGGTGGCGACCCGTACGAGCGCGTCCGGAGAGGTCATGCCGGGCACACTAGTGGCCATGCCCGGCGTGCTTCCAGATGGTGAACCCGTACCTACCGACGGTGCGCTGCCCCCGACCGCGCTGACCTCGGTCGGGCAGCGGGGTTTCGGGGTGTACGTGCACGTGCCGTTCTGTGCCAGCCGGTGCGGCTACTGCGACTTCAACACCTACACCTCGGCGGAACTCGGCGGTGGGGCCAGCCGGGAGGAGTACGTCGACACCGTCCTGGCCGAGTTGGCGCTCGCCCGGCGGGTACTCGGGGACAATCCGCCGCCCCGGGTCGACACGGTCTTCGTCGGCGGCGGTACCCCCACCCTGCTCAGCCCGGACGACCTGGGCCGGATCCTGGACGGCATCGACCGCACCTGGGGGCTGGCCGCCGACGCCGAGGTGACCACCGAGGCCAACCCGGAGTCGGTCACCCCCGCCTCGCTGCGGGCGCTGCGGGCCGCCGGCTACACCCGCATCTCGCTCGGTATGCAGTCGGCCGCGCCGGGTGTACTCGCGATCCTCGACCGGCAGCACCGCGCCGGCCGGGCCACCGAGGCCGCCCGGGAGGCCCGGGAAGCCGGCTTCGCGCACGTCAACCTGGACCTGATCTACGGCACGCCGGGGGAGAGCACGGAGGACTTCGCCGGCTCGCTCGCCGAGGTCGTCGCCGCCGGTGTCGACCACGTCAGCGCGTACGCCCTGATCGTGGAGGACGGCACCCGGTTGGCCGCCCGGATGCGGCGTGGCGAGCTGCCGTACCCGAGTGACGACGTGGCCGCCGACCGCTACCTGGCTGCGGAGGCCGCCCTCGGTGCGGCCGGTTTCGCCTGGTACGAGGTCTCCAACTGGGCCCGCACGGCGGCCGGGCGGTGCCGGCACAACCTGCTCTACTGGACCGGCGGCGACTGGTGGGGCCTCGGCCCGGGGGCGCACAGCCACGTCGGCGGGGTGCGCTGGTGGAACGTGAAGCACCCGTCGGCGTACGCGAAGCGGCTGTCCGTGGGGGAGTCCCCGGGGCAGGCCCGGGAGCTGCTCTCGCCGGCCGAGGCGCACATGGAGGACGTGATGCTGCGGCTGCGGCTGGCCTCCGGGCTGCCGTTGGACACGCTCGACGGGGCGGGGCGGGCCGGTGCGGCGGACGCCCTGGCGGCCGGCCTGCTGGACGCGGCGGAGTACGCCGCCGGCCGGGCGGTGCTCACCCTGCGCGGGCGGCTGCTCGCCGACGCGGTCGTCCGCGACCTGCTGCCCTGAGCCGACCCGGTGGCGCCGGCCGGTCCGGCCTGTCACGAACGACCGGGCCGGCCGGCGCGGACCGGTCTACTTGACCAGGTTGGCCGACATCGGATAGCGGTAGAACTGCCCCTCGTTGGCCTTCAGCCCGGCGACGACGCCGAAGATGATGCCGAGCACCATCGCGCCGATGGCGAACAGGAAACCGATCAGGATGCAGGCCAGCACCCAGCCGATCACCGCGACGATCGACCAGACGAGCTGGAAGTTCAGCGCGGCCACCGCGTGGGCACGTACGGTCGGCGACTGGCTGCCCTTGGCGAGCAGGGCCACCAGCGGGGCGATCCAGCCGGCCGTCCCGGCACCGAGGAACATGCCGGCGGCGCCACCGAAGTGCGCGACCAGCGCCCAGGTCTTCTCGTCGTTGTTGGCGAACCCGGCGGGCGCCGGGCCACCGGGGTAGCCACCGGCTGGCGGGTAGCCGGCACCCGGTGTGCCGTAGCCACCGGGTGCGCCGTAGCCGCCCTGCGGCGGTTGGCCACCCTGGGGCGGGTAGCTCTCCGCGCCGGGGGCGGGGGGTGGGTACCCGCCGGGTGGGGGATAGCCACCCGCCCCGGAGGTGGGTGGGGGGTACCCGCCGGGGGACGGGTCACCGCCGGAGACCGGAGCGGTCGGCGGCTCGTGCCCGTGGAGCGGGGCGGTCGGAGGTTCGTACCCGGACCCGCCGTACGGGGGCTCCGGGGGCGTCGAGCCGGGATCGCCCCAGGAGGGAGGGCGAGGTGGTTCAGTCATGGGGTCACGGTAGGTTCCCGGGTCCACCCACGCCAGCGCGTACCGGACAGTACGCCCGGGTGATCGGGCAGCGGACGGGGCATGACCGCACGTCACGCCGACAGCCGGTGACGTGGGTCTGACGGATTCGATGATCGCGCGTTCCGGCCACGCCGACGTAGACTGGCACTCGCTACAGTCGAGTGCCAGAGCGTCCCGGCGGGTCGCATCGCAGGGCGGGGAGGTGGAGCGGATGGGTCTCGACGACCGCAAACTCGACGTCCTGCGCGCCATCGTCGAGGACTACGTTGCCACCCAGGAGCCGGTCGGCAGCAAGGCCCTGGTCGAGCGGCACCAGCTCGGGGTCTCCCCGGCGACGGTCCGCAACGACATGGCCGTGCTGGAGGAGGAGGGCTACATCCGGCAGCCGCACACCAGCGCCGGCCGGGTGCCCACCGACCGTGGCTACCGTCTCTTCGTGGACCGGCTCTCCCGGGTCAAACCACTCACCCCGGCGGAGCGCCGGGCCATCGAGCGCTTCCTGGTCGGCGCGGTCGACCTGGACGACGTCGTACACCGCACGGTCCGGCTGCTGGCGCAGCTCACCCGGCAGGTCGCGGTGGTGCAGTACCCCAGCCTCGCCCGCTCCTCGGTGCGGCACCTGGAACTGGTCCCGATCTCCACCACCCGGCTGATGCTGGTCATGATCGCCGACACCGGCCGGGTCGAGCAGCGGCTGGTCGAGTTGCCCGCGCCGATCCCGGCCGACGACGTGATCGACCTGCGGCGCATGGTCAACGAGAAGCTCGGCGGCACCAAGCTCGCCGACACCCCGCCGTTGGTGCAGGCCCTGGTCGAGGAGGTCAACCCGCAGCTTCGGCCGGCGATGACCACCCTCGCCACCGTGCTGCTGGAGACCCTGGTCGAACGGCACGAGGAGCGGATCGCCCTCGCCGGCACCGCCAACCTGGCCCGGGGTGGCCTGCTCGACTTCCAGGGATCGCTCCGTCCGATCCTGGAGGCGCTGGAGGAGGAGGTCGTCCTGCTCAAGCTGATCGGGGAGGTGGAGCCGAGCACGACCCGGGTCCGCATCGGCGACGAGAACGAGATCGACAACCTCCGGGGCACCTCGGTGGTGAGTACCGGCTACGGGCCGGGGCGCACCATCGTCGGCGGTCTGGGTGTCCTCGGGCCCACCCGGATGGACTACCCCGGGACGATCGCCACCGTACGCGCCGTGGCACGCTACGTAGGCGAGCTGCTGGCGCAGAACTGACCGGGCGCGCAGGATGGACACACCACTGACCAGGCGCACCACCCGACCAGGCGCAGTACTGACCAGAGCCGCACCCGACGACCGCGGGGCGTAACGCGAGACAGACATGGGGACACGGAACGCAGTGGCCAGGGACTACTACGGCATCCTCGGCGTCAGCCGGGACGCCTCCGATGACGAGATCAAGCGCGCCTACCGCAAGCTGGCGCGCCAGTACCACCCGGACGTCAATCCGGACCCGGAGGCCCAGGAGAAGTTCAAGGACATCAACGCCGCGTACGAGGTTCTCTCGGACGACCAGAAGCGGCAGATGGTCGACCTGGGTGGTGACCCGCTTGCGCCGGGTGGCGGCGGTGCCGGTCCGGGCGGGCCGGGTGGCGCCGGCCCGTTCGTCGGGTTCCAGGACATCATGGACGCCTTCTTCGGCGGGGCGGCCGGTTCGCGTGGGCCGCGTCCACGTACCCGGCCCGGCGCGGACGCGATCCTCCGCCTCGAACTGGACCTGCACGAGACCGCCTTCGGGGTGGAGGCGCCGATCACCGTCGACACCGCGGTGCTCTGCACCACCTGCACCGGCGCCGGTACCGCTGCCGGCACCCACCTGGCCACCTGCGAGGCGTGCGGTGGTCGGGGCGAGGTGCAGTCGGTGCAGCGCACCTTCCTCGGCCAGGTTGTCTCCGCCCGCCCCTGCACCGTCTGCCAGGGGTACGGCACCACGATCCCGCACCCCTGCCCGACCTGCGCCGGGGACGGCCGGGTCCGGACCCGCCGTTCGCTGACCGTCAAGATCCCGGCCGGCGTGGAGGACGGGATGCGGATCCGGCTCGCCCAGCAGGGTGAGGTCGGCCCGGGCGGTGGCACCGCCGGTGACCTGTACGTCGAGATCCACGAGCGGCCGCACGACGTCTACTCCCGCAAGGGTGACGACCTGCACTGCCGGGTCACCGTCCCGATGACTGCCGCCGCGCTCGGTACCCGGCTGACCATCAAGACGTTGGACAGCGAGGAGCCGGTCGACGTCAAGCCGGGTACCCAGCCCGGATCCACCCTGCGGCTGCGGGCCCGGGGGGTGCCGCACCTGCGCGGCACCGGGCGCGGGGACCTCTACGTCCACCTGGACGTGCGTACCCCGACCAAGCTCGACGCCGAGCAGGAGCGGATGCTGCGCGAGTTCGCCAAGACCCGGGGCGAGGAGGTCGCCGAGCTGACCAAGCAGGGCGGCTTCTTCTCCCGGATGCGGGACGCGTTCAACGGTCACGGCTGAACCGGCCGCCCCGGCCCCGGCTTCCGTCCGGGGCCGGGGCGCCCCGGCCCCGGTGGTCCGCTGCCCGGTCCCCGGTGGTCCGCAGCTTGTCCCGGCCTCGGGGCGGTCCGCTGCCCGGTCCCCGGGGCGGCCCGTGGGGCGCCGGTTAGCCTGACCTGATGTCCGCACCGCTGTTCCTGGTCGACCCGCTGCCGACCGCCGACACCCTGACCCTCGACGGGCCGGAGGGCCACCACGCCGCCACCGTGCAGCGGCTCCGGGTCGGCGAGGAGCTGCTGCTCGCCGACGGCCGGGGTGGCACGGCGACCGCCGTGGTCACCGCCGTCGGCCGGGGCAGCCTGGAGTTGACCGTCACCTCCCGGGGGTACGCCGACGCGCCCGTACCGCGACTGGTGGTGGTCCAGGGGTTCGCCAAGGGCGACCGGGGCGAATTGGCCGTGCAGGCGATGACCGAGGTCGGGGTGGACGAGCTGGTCCCCTGGTCGGCGGCCCGTTCCGTGGTGCAGTGGCGGGGTGAGCGGGGTGCCCGCGCCCGGGAGAAGTGGGTGGCCACCGCCCGGGAGGCGGCGAAGCAGGCCCGCCGGCCGTGGCTGCCGGTGGTGGCCGGGTCGCCGGACGAGTCCACGTCGGCGGTGGCCCGCCGGATCGCCGGGGCCGCCGCCACCTTCGTCCTGCACGAGGAGGCCACCGACCGGCTGGCCACCGTCGACCTGCCGGAGACCGGGGAGATCGTGCTGGTCGTCGGCCCGGAGGGGGGCATCACCCCGGACGAGCTGACCACCTTCGGGGTGGCCGGTGGGCGGCCGGTCCGCCTCGGTCCGTCGGTGCTGCGTACCTCCACCGCCGGGGTGGCCGCGCTGGCCGTGCTCTCCGCCCGCCTTGGCCGCTGGTGACCTGTCAGGCAGCCGTTCAGCTACGCAGGTACGAGGCGCCGTTGAGGTCGACGATGGTGCCGGACGCCCACTCCGCCTCCGGCGAGGCCAGCCAGTGCACCGCAGCGGCGATCTCCGCCGGCCGGGCCACCCGGTTGAACGGGCTCTGCGCGCGGATCTCCGCGCCCCGTGGCGACTTGAGGTGTTCGTTGGTCATGTCGGTCTCCACGAAACCGGGGGCGACCGTGGCCACCGCGATGCCGTACGGCGCCAGCGCCACCGCGAGCGACTGACCCATCGCGTTCAGCCCCGCCTTGCTGGCCCCGTACGCCGGCTGGTCCGGCTCGCCCCGGAACGCGCCCCGGGAGGAGACGTTCACGATCCGCCCGCCCCGCTGGCGCATGTGCTGGGCGGCGCACCAGCAGGCGTTCGCCGCGCCGATCAGGTTGGTGTCCACGACGTGCCGCCACTGCTGCTGCCACTGCTCGTACGGGATGTCGAAGACCGGGTGCGGCCGGTTCGCCGATCCGTACACCCCGGCGTTGTTGACCAGCACGTCCAGTCCACCGAGCCGGTCGGCCGCCCCGTCGACCATGGCGCGTACCGCGTCCGGGTCGGTCAGGTCGGCGCGTACCACGAGGTGGCCCTCGCCCGGCAGCGAGTCGCGGAGCTGCTCGGCCAGGGGCGCGGAGTCGCGGTGGTGGATGGCCACCCGGTCCCCGCTCGCGGCGAACGCCGCCACCACCGCCCGCCCGATCCCACGTGAGGCGCCCGTCACCAGTACCGCTCGTCCCGTCACGTCGCCATCATGCCCTGCCGGTGGTCGGTTCCGGCCGGGGGAAGGCGGGCCGCTTAGCATTCCGGGGTGGAGACTGACTGCCTGTTCTGTCGCATCGTTGCCGGGGAGATCCCGGCCACCATCGTCCGGGAGACCGACCGGACCCTGGCGTTCCGGGACATCGGCCCGAAGGCGCCGGTACACGTCCTGGTGATCCCGAAGGAGCACTACGCGGACGTGACGGCGCTGGCCGGGGCCGACCCGGGCCTGGCCGGTGAGGTGCTGGCTACCGCCGCAGTGGTGGCCGAGGCCGAGGGGCTGGGCGCCGACGGGTTCCGGATGATCTTCAACACCGGCCGGTACGCCGGCCAGGAGGTCTTCCACGCGCACGTCCACCTGCTCGGCGGCGCGCCGCTCGGCCCGATGCTCGCCACCTGACGCAGGTTAGGAAGGGCCCCTTCTTATCGCTTTCGGTAGCGGAAGGGGCCCTTCCTAACATCCCTACAGTTAGCCCATGATCGAGGTGAACCGGCGGCTGGACCGCCTGACCCGGCAGGTACAGGCCGAGGGGCGCATCCCCGCCCTCTCCGTGGCGCTGCACCGCGCCGACCGTCCACTCTTCAGCCAGGTGGTCGGCACCACCGGCAACGACCAGTCACTGACCGTCGACACGCCGTTCCGGATCGGTTCGGTCACCAAGACGTTCACCGCGGTACTGGTGCTCCAGTGCCGCGACGACGGACTGCTCGACCTGGACGACCCGGTGGGGCGGCACCTGGACCTGCCGGCGCACGGTGAGCTGACCGTCCGGCGGCTGCTGTCGCACACCGCCGGCCTGCAACGCGAGCCGCACGGCGACGTCTGGGACACCCTGCGCGCGCCGGACACCGACGAGCTGGTCGCCGACCTGCGGCGGGTGGAGCGGGTACTGCCCCCGGCCCGCCGGTTCCACTACTCGAATCTGGGCCTGGCTCTGCTCGGTCACCTGGTCGGCCGGCTGCGCGGCGGTACCTGGGCCGAGGTGCTGACCGAGAAGGTGCTGGTACCGCTCGGCCTGTCCGCCACCACCGGGCACCCGGGCCCGACGGCCGCGACCGGTTTCCTGGTGGACGCGTACTCCGACCAGGTCCGGGCCGAGGCACCCACCGACTTCGGCGCGGTGGCGCCGGCCGCGCAGCTGTGGAGCAGCGCACCGGACATGGCCCGGTGGGCGGCGTTCCTGGCCGACCCCGCCGCCCTCGATCCCGAGGGCCGGGTGCTCGCCCCGACCACCCTGGACGAGATGCGCTGGCCGCTGACGGTCACCGACGAGACGGTCTGGGGCGCCGGTTCCGGGCTCGGACTGATCCTCGTTCCGCAGGGGGAGCGGGTGGTGCACGTCGGGCACGACGGGGCGATGCCCGGTTTCCTGGCCAGCGTGTACGGCCGGCGCGGCGGGTCCGGCACGCCGGCGGCGATGGGGTGCGCGGTACTCGGCTCGTCCGGTACGGCTGCCGAGGTCTTCGACCTGTCGCACCGGTTGCTCGCCGAGGCCGCCGAGCACGATCCGGCCGACGTCGTGCCCTGGACGCCGGGAGAGCCCGCTCCGGAGCCGTACCGGGGTCTGCTGGGCCGCTGGTGGGGCGAGGGTTTCGAGTACGTCTTCTGCTGGCGGGACGGGGCGCTGCGGGCCCGGGGTGCCCAGGACCCGGCCGGCAAGCCGCCGGCGGTCTTCGCGCCGCTGTCGGACCGGCCGGACGTGCTGCGTACGGTCTCCGGCCGGGAGGTCGGCGAGCTGCTCCGGCTCACCCGGGACGAGCGGGGGACCGTGGTCCGGATGCACTGGGCCACCTACCGGTTCACCCGCGAGCAGCAGACCTTCGAGGGGTACGACTTCCGCCGCCCCGACCCGGCCTGACCGGATCCGGACCCGGGTTGACGTGGACCGGGGCCGGCGGGTCGCCGGCCCCCGGTCGTGGGGGTGGAGTGCGGTGGTCAGCCGACCGGTACCGCAGCCGGGGCCGGGGCGGGCCAGCTGCCCTGGAAGACCGTGCTGGTGTTGGCGTCGGTCGTCCGGGCGGTGCCGGCGAACAACTGGTCGACCCGGTCGGCCTCGGACGCTGCCGGGTACGGGTTGGTGCAGCTCGTGCCGGCGCTGCCGCCGGACATCAGCAGCGAGCACTGGCCGTTGTAGTTGTCCGGCAGCCCGAGGATGTGTCCGATCTCGTGGGTCATGATCCGCAGCGGGCTGTACTGCTGGGCCTGGTAGGTGTCGATGTAGACCCGGCCGTAGCCCAGGCTGGTGCGCACGGCGTACGAGCCGCCGCCCCAGATCTGGTAGATCCGCAGGTGCGTACCGCAGTTCGACATGGTGATGTTGTCGGTGTAGTTGTTCCAGATGGAGGCCGCGCTGTGCGCGGTGCTGGCGAAGGAACCCGCCTGGCTGGTGTCGTAGCAGATGGTGCGGGCGGCGAGCGCCGGGGAGGCGCTGACGAACGGTGCACCGATCACAGCGACGGCACCGGCTACCAGCGTGGCCAGCAGGCGGTGGAGCCTACGTGCGGACATGGCTGACTCTCCAATCCGGGGGACGGCGGATGGCAAGAGTCTATGTATTCGCATACATCAATGGCAGATGTATTTCTGGTGGTTGATCTGATATGTCGGAACGTGATCAACCGGCCCGACCGAACAGCAGATCGACCACCTCGTCGGCGCAGCCCCAGCCGAGGGTCACCCCGGCGCCCCCGTGCCCGTAGTTGTGCACCAGGCGTGTCCCGCCGGGCAACCCGACCGGATCCACCTCGACCCGGGCCCCGCCGTGCCGCGCCGGACGCAGCCCGACGAGCTGCCCGAGCTGCCGGGCCCCGGCCAGTTCCGGCACCAGCGCGGTGCACCGCCGCAGGATCGCCGCGCCGGTCGCCTCGTCCGGGGCCAGCCCGGTGGCCCCTTCCTCGAACGTGCCACCGAGCACCACGTCCCGGCTGCGCGGGTGCACGTAGGTCAGCCCGGCCGGGTCCTCCTCATCGCGTACCGAGGTGAACAGACCCGGGTTGCTGACCAGCACGATCTGCCCGCGTGCCGGGTGTACGGCGGGATCGTCGGCGAGCGTACGGGCGGCCAGCCCGGTCGCGTTGACCACCACCGGCGCCAGGTCGGACACCTCGGCCAGCCGGTCCAGCCGGCGCCGTTCGAGCATCCCACCGGCGGCGGTGAGCTGCTTCACCAGCCAGGGCAGGTACCGCGGCATCTCCACCGAGGGTGCGGTGTACCGCTGCTCGGCCGCGTACGGCGCGGATCCGGCGCGCTGGGTGAAATCCGGCACCGCCGACGCCCACCACGGTCTGCTGTCCGGCAGGCTGCGCAGCAGCGCCCGGGTCGGCCGCAACACCACGCCCGGCACCCCGTCGGTGGCCTGCCGGGCCAGTTCGGCGTACGTCCGGTCGGCCCAGCCGAGCACCCGGGGGTCACCGGCGGTGTGGGTGGGGTACCAGACCGCCGCCGCGACCCGGGACACCGTCCGCTCCGGCTCGTCGGCGGTCACCACCGCCACCCGCGCGCCGGCCTGTTGCAGCCGCACCGCACTGGTCAGGCCGACCACGCCCGCCCCGACCACCACCACGTCATACATCTGCGTACCTCCGCTCGTCTCGTGCCGGTCCAGCGAAGCGCAGCCGACGTGGCGGCGTCCAAGACCAGCGTGGTCGCGAACGATAAGCGGAACTTATGCTCGGCGGCATGGACCTGCGCCGGCTCCGCTACTTCCTGGTTCTCGCCGAGGAGCTGCACTTCACCCGGGCCGCGACCCGGCTGCGGATCGCCCAGCCGGCGCTCAGCCAGCAGATCCGGGCCCTGGAACGGGAGATCGGCGCCGAGCTGGTGGCGCGGGGCGCCCGGGGCTGCACGCTCACCCCGGTCGGCCGGGTGGTGGCGGAGGAGGCCGCCGCCCTGCTCGGTCAGGCCGCCGCCGCCGAGGAACGCATCCGGGCGGTGGTCGGCGGGCAGGGCGGGCGGCTGCGCCTGGCGTACACCCGCTCGGCCCGGGGCGGTCGGGTGGACACCCTGATCGCCCGCTTCCGCGAGCGGCACCCGCAGGTCGAGGTGGTCGCCGAGACCGGCTGGACCGCGTTCAACGTGGCCGGGTTGCTGGCCGGCCGGCTGGACGCCGCGTTCGTCCGCCCGCCGCTGCCCGAGCCGGAGCTGGTCTGCCGCTTCGTCGACACCGAGGAACTGCTGCTCGTCGTACCCGCCGAGCATCCGCTGGCGGCCCGGCGCCGGATCCCCCGGGAGCTGGTCGTGGGCCTGCCGGCGGTGATGTGGCCGAGGGAGAACGGCCCCGGGATGTACGACCGGACCGTCGGCCAGGTCTGGCCGGACGGCGGGTTCAACCTGGTCCGGCACGAGCCCGACGACGAGCAGTTGCTGCGGGCCGTCGCCGAGGGCGGGGTGGTCGCCGCGGTACCCGCCGGCCGGGCCCGTGCCCTGCGCCTGCCCGGGGTACGGCTGCGCCGGTTCACCGTGCCCATCCCGACCGTCGACATCGCCCTGGCCTATCCCCGGCGCAGCCCGACCGGCCTGGTCCGGCACCTGGTGGCCCTGCTGGACGAGCCGGCGCTGCGGCCTGCGGCGGAGCCGGCGGCAGCGGACGGCGCCGGGGCGCGCGGTGGCGAAATGGGCCGGGTGTCCCCGCCGCGGAACCGATACGATAGGGGGAACATCCACACGTCGCGCCAGCCTGGCCGGTCACCCGACCGGTGATCGTGGTGGCGCGGCACCGAGATCGAGAGCAGGTGGCGCAGGGCCCACGGGCCCGATCTATGACCGGCACCCCACCTCCCGGCCAGACCCGGGTGCAGACCAGGATCACGGTTCCTGACTCGAAGATCATGGTTAACCTGCTCGGCGCGGGCGACGAGATCCTGCGGCTCATCGAGCGCTCGGTCACCAGCGACGTGCACGTGCGGGGTAACGAGATCACCATCTCCGGCGCCCCGGCGGACAACGCCCTCGCCGAGCGGCTCTTCACCGAGCTGCTGGAGCTGATCGAGAAGGGCGAGACCCTGACCACCGATGCCGTCCGGCGGACCGTCGGCATGCTGGAGCAGGGCGGCACCGAGCGGCCCGCCGAGGTCCTGACGCTCAACATCCTCTCCCGGCGCGGACGCACCATCCGTCCCAAGACGCTCGGGCAGAAGCGCTACGTCGACGCGATCGACGCCCACACCATCGTCTTCGGCATCGGCCCCGCCGGTACCGGCAAGACCTACCTCGCCATGGCGAAGGCCGTCCAGGCACTCCAGGCCAAGCAGGTCAACCGGATCATCCTGACCCGGCCGGCGGTCGAGGCGGGCGAGCGGCTCGGTTTCCTCCCCGGCACGCTCAACGAGAAGATCGACCCCTACCTGCGCCCGCTCTACGACGCGTTGCACGACATGCTCGACCCCGACTCGATCCCGAAGCTCATGGCGGCCGGGACCATCGAGGTGGCTCCGCTGGCGTACATGCGGGGCCGTACCCTGAACGACGCGTTCATCATCCTGGACGAGGCGCAGAACACCACGCCCGAGCAGATGAAGATGTTCCTCACCCGGTTGGGCTTCGGCTCCAAGATCGTGGTGACCGGTGACATCACCCAGGTCGACCTGCCCGGCGGGACGACCAGCGGCCTCCGGGTCGTACGGGACATCCTGCACAACGTGGAGGACGTGCACTTCGCCCAGCTCTCCAGCTCCGACGTGGTCCGTCACCGGCTGGTGGGGGAGATCGTCGACGCGTACGCCCGCTGGGACGCCGAGCGGGAGAGCCAGCAGGCGCAGAGTGTGCACGCCGTGCCGGGGCGTACCGCCCAGGGCGGGCGGGCCGGTCGACGCCGCTAGATCCGTCAGGGGAAGCAGTTGTCCATCGAGATCGCCAACGAGTCCGGCGTCGAGGTCGATACCGACGCCGTACTCGCCGTCGCCCGGCACGCCCTCGACGAGATGGGGGTCAACCCGCTCGCCGAGCTGTCCGTGCTGCTGGTCGACATCGACTACATGACCGAGCTCAACCATCGCTGGATGGGCGGCGACGGGCCGACCGACGTGCTCGCCTTCCCGATGGACGAGGGCAGCGTCGACCACGGCCCGGGGGAGTCCCCGTCCGGGGGTGAGCCGGCGCTGCTCGGCGACATCGTGCTCTGCCCCGAGGTGGCGGCCAAGCAGGCGGTCACCGCGGGGCACGCCCCCGCCGACGAGCTGCACCTGCTCACCGTGCACGGCGTGCTCCACCTGCTCGGGTACGACCACGCCGAGCCGGAGGAGGAGCGGGAGATGTTCTCGCTCCAGGACCGGCTGCTGGCCAGCTGGCGGGCGGCGCGGAACCGGTGATGACACCGGCCCACCTGGTGGGCGGGGCGGGCGCCGTGCCGGCCCCGTGGGCCGCCACGGCCCCGGCCAACCTGCCGGACCTGCAACTGCTGTTCTTCGCCGCCGGGCTGGTGGTGCTCGCCGGGGTGATCGCGATGACCGAGGCGGCGCTGGCCGCCGTCTCGCCGGCCCGGGCCGCCGAACTGGCCCGGGAGGGGGTCCGGGGGGCCCGTACCCTCCAGATCGTCGCGGCCGACGTGGTCCGGCACCTCAACCTGCTCCTGCTGCTCCGGCTGCTCGCCGAGCTGACCGCGACCACCCTGGTGGCGCTGGTCGCGGTCGACTCGTTCGGCGCTGGCTGGAGGGCGGCGCTGGTCACCGCCGGAGCGATGACCGTGGTCAGCTTCGTGGTGGTCGGGGTGGCCCCGCGTACCCTCGGCCGCCAGCACGCCTACGCGGTCGGTCGGGCGGTGGCCCCGCTGGTCCGCTGGTTGGGGCGGGTGCTCAACCCGCTCGCCTCGCTGCTGATCCTGATCGGTAACGCGGTCACCCCCGGTCGGGGCTTCCGGGAGGGGCCGTTCGCCACCCAGGTGGAGCTGCGCGAGCTGGTCGACCTGGCCGAGCAGCGGGGTGTGGTGGAGCACGGCGAACGTCAGATGATCCACTCGGTCTTCGCGCTCGGTGACACCATCGCCCGCGAGGTGATGGTGCCGCGTACCGAGATGGTGTGGATCGAGGCGCACAAGACGCTGGCCCAGGCCCGGGCACTCTTCCTGCGCTCCGGGTTCTCCCGCATCCCGGTGGTCGGGGAGAGCGTGGACGACGTGCTCGGGGTGGTCTACCTCAAGGACGTGATCCGGCGCGCCCAGGGCGGCGACGCGCGTACCGACGCCCTGCCGGTGGCCGAGCTGATGCGCGAGGCGACGTTCGTGCCGGAGTCCAAGCCCGTCGACGACCTGCTCTCGGAGATGCAGGCGGCCCGAACCCACCTGGTGATCGTCGTCGACGAGTACGGCGGGACCGGTGGCCTGGTCACCATCGAGGACATCCTGGAGGAGATCGTCGGTGAGATCACCGACGAGTACGACGTCGAACGGCCGCCCGTGGAGCGCCTCGACGACGGGGCGGTCCGGGTGACCGCCCGGCTACCGGTGGAGAACCTCGGCGAGCTGTTCGACGTCGAACTCCCCGCCGACGAGGTGGAGACCGTCGGCGGCCTGCTCGCCCAGGCGCTCGGTCGGGTGCCGATCCCCGGTGCCGAGGCCGAGGTGGGTGGGCTGCGGCTGATGGCCGAGGGCACCACCGGCCGACGGAACCGGATCGACACGGTGCTGGTACGCCGGGTCGAGCCGGAGCACGACCGGGACACGTCGGGTCGGGGTGACCCGGGCGACTCCCGCAGCAACCAGAACCGGACCGAGGAGAGGCAACCCGCAGATGCCTGAGTCAACCGCCCCCGTCGACGCGATCCAGCCCGTACCCGCCGAACTGAGCGTGGAGGACAACAAGCTGGTCATTCTGGCCCGGGGTGCCCGTGGCCGGGTGGGTGCGGTCGAGGGTGCCGCGGTCCGGGACCAGGATGGTCGGACGTACGCGGCGGCCAGCGTCTCGCTGCCGTCGCTGACCATCACCGCGCTCCAGCTCGCGGTGGCCTCGGCCGTCGCGGCCGGGGCAACCCGTCTGGAGGCGGCCGTGGTGGTGACCGAGGCGTCGACCCTGGACGGGGCGGGACACGCGGCGGTCCGCGACCTCACCGCCGACGCGCCGATCCACGTCGCCGCGCCGGACGGCACCGTCCTCGGCACGGTCACCCAGTGAGTGATCTTTCGGCTCGCCCCTACCGGGCGGGTTTCGCGTGCTTCGTCGGCCGGCCGAACGCCGGTAAGTCGACGTTGACCAACGCGATCGTCGGCCAGAAGATCGCCATCACCTCCAGCAAGCCGCAGACCACCCGGCACATCATCCGGGCGGTGCTGCACCGGCCCGACTCCCAGCTCGTCCTGGTGGACACCCCGGGTCTGCACCGCCCGCGTACGCTGCTCGGCGAGCGCCTCAACGACCTGGTCCGGACCACCTGGAGCGAGGTGGACGTGATCGGTCTCTGCATCCCGGCGGACGAGCCGATCGGGCGGGGCGACCGGTTCATCACCGGGGAACTGGCCGAGTTGAAGGCCACGGTGCTGGCCGTGGTGACCAAGACGGACCTGGTGGACCGCAAGCGGCTCGCCGAGCAGTTGCTCGCGGTCAGCGAGCTGGGCGACTTCGCCGAGGTCGTACCGGTCAGCGCGGTCTCCGGCCATCAGGTGGACACCCTGGTCGACGTGATGACCGGCTATCTGCCCCCGTCGCCGCAGCTCTATCCGGACGACATGCTCACCGACGACCCGGAGCAGGTGCTGGTCGCCGAGTTGATCCGGGAGGCCGCCCTGGAGGGGGTCCGCGACGAGCTGCCGCATTCGATCGCGGTGGTGGTCGAGGAGATGATAGCCGAGGGCAACCTCACCAAGATTTATGCCGACGTCTATGTCGAGCGGTCGAGCCAGAAGGCGATCGTGATCGGGGCGCGGGCCAGCCGGCTCAAGGATGTCGGCACCCGGGCCCGCCGGCAGATCGAGGAGCTGCTCGGCACCCGCGTCTACCTGGACCTTCACGTGCGGGTGGCCAAGGACTGGCAGCGGGATCCGAAGCAGCTACGCAAGCTCGGTTTCTAATCGACGAAAGTGTTACATCAGATCGATATGTGATTTTTCACTTTCGTACCGGGCTGCCAGGAAGCTTCAAGGTGGGTCGCGGAGGGTAGGGAACTGCAAAGGCCCTGCCCCCGGACATAGATACAGGCTTATGCGAAACCGCTACCTGGACCTTCTCCGCTTCCTTGCGATCATCCGAGTCGTCGTCTACCACGTGACCGGCGCCGCCGTGTTGACCCTCGTCTTCCCGGCGATGTCGGTGATGTTCGCCCTGGCCGGCTCCCTGATGGCGGCGTCGCTGGACCGCTCCGGTCCGTCGGCTGCCATCCGCCGACTGCGCCGCCTGCTGCCCTCGCTCTGGGTACTGGCGGCGGTCTTCGTACCGGCCATGGTGCTCACCGGCCTCGTGGTCGACTGGAAACTGCTGCTCTGGGCGTTCCCGATCAGTGACCCGCCGGCCAACGGCTGGGGTGCCATCGCGTTGAGCGTGATCTGGTACCTGCGGGACTACCTCTGGTTCGTGCTCGCCTCGCCGGTCGCCCTCTGGCTGTTCCGCCGCGCCCCGCTGGCCACCCTGCTCGCACCGTACCTGCTGCTGGTCGTGGTGGAGCTGCGCTTCGCGGCCACCGCCCCGGCGGTACTGCGGGACTTCGGCCTCTACTTCGGGGCCTGGCTGCTCGGCTTCGCCCACCACGACGGCATGCTTCGCCGACTCTCCTGGCGGGTACTGGTCCCGGTCACCGGCGTGCTGGCCGGAGCAGGCGGCTGGTGGATCCTCACCCACCCCGGGGCCCGGGGCTACGACCTGAACGACATCCGGCTCGGCAACGCCCTCTGGTCGGCGGCGTTCATCCTGCTGGTGCTCGGCATCGTGCCCGCCCAGGCCGCCTGGGTCGAGCGGAACGCGCTGTTCAGCCGGTTGGTGACGATCGGCAACCGCCGCGCGTTGACCATCTACCTCTGGCACATGCCGTTCGTGGTGGCGCTGACCCCGCTCTCCATCCGCCTCGGCTGGTCGCCGACCGATCCGGTGAGCCTCGGGGTCCGGGTGGTGGCGGTCTTCGCCCTGGTCGGGGTGGTGGTGCTGCTCGTCGGCTGGGTGGAGGACGTGGCCGCCCGCCGCCGCCCCGCACTGCTCCCCGGCGGACGGCGTACGGCCGGAGCCCCCGTGCCTCCGGCCGTACCCCGTCCCCGCCCGCCGGCCGCCGGTCCGGTACCGGTGGAGGTCACCACGGGTACCCCCGTTGCCGGACTGGCGGTCACCACCACCATGGCCCAACGGGTCAACACCGGCTGACGCGCGTCAGCGGGGCCGTACCGTCACGTCGCCGCTGTCCGCGCTCACGTCGAGCACCAGCTTCGCCGTCGGGTCGTCCGGAATGCTGACCGTGGCGTCGCCCGAACCGGTCCGGGTCCGTACCTGGTACGCGCCCGCCGGCACGGTCACCTCGACCGACCCGCTGCCGGCGTGCGCGCGTACCGAGCCCGGTGCGTCCAGGGTCAGCGTGACGTCCCCGGAACCGGTCTCCGCGTCGATCTCGCCCCCGCTCAGCCCCCGCCCGGAGACGCTCCCCGAACCGGTCCGCAGGCGTACCGCCCCGGTCGCGTCGGTCACCTCGATCTCACCCGAGCCGGTCTCCGCCCGCACCGTCGCGCTCGTACCCCGTACCCGGATGTCACCCGAACCGACCAGCAACTCCACCGCGCCGACCCGGGTGAGTTCGACGTCGCCGGAGCCGTTCTCGCCCGACACGGTGACCCCTTCCGGGGCGAGTACCTCGAACGACACCGAACAGTGCCGCCCACAGTCGGTGTCCAGGAAGAGTGCGGTCCCCTCCAGCCGGTACGCCGCCGTCGGCTGCTCGCCGCCCTGGTAGCGCACCACCCGCTTGATCATGGTGTCCGGGACGGCGGCGGTGCGGACGGTCACGTCCCCGGAACCGGGGAGGATGGTGATCTTGGTGACCTTGACCGCCTCCGTGTCGGAGAAGTCGAGTCGGCGGTGGGCGAGTTCGCCGCAACCGACCAGGGCGCCGAGCAACAGCGCGGCGGTGGCACCGGTCAGGAGCCGGGGGGTGTGCACAAGCATGGCCGGGACGTTACGGCCCGGCCGGCCGCCGGCACATCCGGGGAACACACCGATCCACCCCGAGTGCAACCCTGAGGGGACACCCCGGGGAGAATGGGCGGATGCCCGGGTACCGCCGCCAGCTCTACCGCGACGACGCGGTGGTGCTCCGCGTACAGAAACTCGGCGAGTCCGACCGGATCATCACCCTGCTGACCCGCCGGCACGGCCGGCTGCGGGCGGTGGCCCGGGGGGTGCGGCGCACCACCTCACGGTTCGGTGCCCGGCTGGAGCCCTTCGGGCATGTCGACCTGCAACTCGCCGGTGACCCGCAGGGCAACGTGGGCAGCGCCCTGCACTCGGTCAGCCAGGTCGAGGGGATCGACCTCTACGGTAAGCGGTTCCTCGGGGACTACCCCCGCTACACGGCCGCGAGCGCCATCGCGGAGACCGCCGAACGGCTCACCCCGGTCGAGCGGGAGCCCTCCCTACGCCTCTTCCAGCTCACCCTCGGTGCCCTGCGCGCCCTGGCCGACGGTACGCACGCCCCCACCCTGGTGCTCGACGCGTACCTGCTGCGCGGGATGGCCCTCGCCGGATGGGCCCCGGCGCTGACCGCCTGCGCCGTCTGCGGCACGCCGGGGGAGTACCGGGCGTTCTCGGTACCCGCCGGGGGCTGTGTCTGCCCGGACTGCCGGCCGCCCGGCGCGGCCCACCCGGCGCCGGCCACCATCGACCTGATGTCCGCGCTGACCTCCGGTGACTGGCGGGTCGCGGACGCCACCGAGTCGGGGGTACGCCGGGAGTGCAGCGGGCTGGTCGCGGCGCACCTGCAGTGGCATCTGGAGCGCGGGTTACGCTCGCTGCCGCTGGTGGACCGGGGCGGTCCGGCACCGGCGGAGCGGGAACGCGCGTGAGCTAGAGGGATGGCACAGTGATCCGATCGATGAGCCGGGACCGGCGACGTACGCCGACCCCACCGACCCCGCACCCCTCCGGGGCACGGCCGCCCGCCTTGCCGGCTGAGGCGCTGCCCAAGCACATCGCGGTGGTGATGGACGGCAACGGCCGGTGGGCCAAGGATCGCGGCCTGCCCCGGACCAAGGGGCACGAGGCCGGGGAGTTCTCCCTCTTCGACACCATCGAGGGTGCCATCGAGCTGGGCATCCCCTACCTGTCGGCGTACGCGTTCTCCACCGAGAACTGGCGGCGCTCGCCGGACGAGGTCCGCTTCCTGATGGGCTTCAACCGGGACGTGATCCGTCGTCGCCGGGACCAACTCGTCGACCTCGGGGTACGGGTGGTCTGGTCCGGTCGGGCCGGCCGGCTCTGGAAGAGCGTCATCTCCGAGTTGCAGACCGCCGAGGAGATGTCCAGGGACAACAGCACGTTGACCCTCCAGTTCTGCGTCAACTACGGCGGCCAGGCGGAGATCGCCGACGCCGCCGCCGCGATCGCCCGGGACGTCGCCGCCGGCCGGGTCGACCCGGCCAAGGTCAACGAGAAGATGATCGGCCGGTACCTCTACCACCCCGAGGTGCCGGACGTGGACCTCTTCCTGCGCCCCTCCGGCGAGCAGCGGATCTCCAACTTCCTGCTCTGGCAGTCCGCGTACGCGGAACTGGTGGTGCTGGACACCCTCTGGCCCGACTTCGACCGCCGGCACCTCTGGTACGCCTGCGAGCTGTACGCCCAGCGGGACCGGCGCTTCGGTGGTGCGCTGCCCAACCCGGTCGCGCCTGGTCGGGTGTGACCCCGGGTAGCTGAACCGCCCGTTCCGGCTTACCGCCCGGCCCCACTGGGTACCTGCTTACCCAGGAAGCGATCCGGGAGGTGGGACACATGATCCAGAAGCAGATTGGACGATGGGCCATCATGGCGGTGGCGGTGCCGCTCGCTGCGGCCGGTGCCCGCCGGCTGAGCCACACGTTGGAGGCACGGCGCGGGCCGTCCGGGGTGAGCCGGCTGCTCAGCCGGGGCGCGGACCTGATCCGCCCGCAGCGGGCCAAGCGCCGTCGCCGCCGGTTCTGGTAGTCGTCGATGACCGGCTCCGCAGGGCACTGCCCGGAGCCGGTACGACGGCAGTGCCGCGAGAGAGGCCGGGGAGTCCGGGTGGCCGGACACCCCGGCCTCTTCCGTCTCGCGCCGGGCCTCTTCCGTCTCGCGTCCGGGCTCAGTTCGCGTCGCGGATCGGCTCAGTTCGCGTCGCAGGTTGGCTCAGTTCGCGTTGCGGGTCGGGCGACTGCGGTAATTCCGTTGCGGCGTACCGGTGGCCGGTTAGAGTGACCGCATGCGTAACTGACGCCCACTTCTGACGAGCCGGCCCGCTGCCGTAGCGCGGGCCAGGGGCCTGTGTCAGGTCCAGTGCTCCGGGCGTCCGCATGTCCTGTCCGACGCCGGTAGCCGGTCGGTGGGACGCCACCCGGAGCACCTCACTTTCCCGCCTGAGCCGGACACGCCACTGTCCGCCGGGCGCCACGCGACGTGCCTGTCGCCGTCGTGGCGGTCCGCCGTGCCATCGTCCGATGCAGGGGTGGACTGCTGGTCAAGGAGGTACCGGATGCCTGCCAGCCGCAATCCCAGAAAGTCCCGCCAGACCCGTACCGGCCGTACCGGACCGGTCTCGACCTCCCCGGTGCCGGGTGCGGAACCCACCGGCCCGATCGGGGTGGCCTTCACCGGCCCGTCCGGACCGGCCCTCATCGGCCCGGACGGTGCCGCCTCCCGCAGCCGGACCGAGCTTTCCCTCGACCAGCCGTCTGTGGCACTCCCGTCGTTGGCGGTACCCGCCGATCCACTGCTGGCCGTACCCGCCGATCCGGTGCTGGACCAGGACACCCGGCCGGTGCCACCGAAGGCCGGACCGCTGGTGGACAACGGCCGGTCCGGCGGGACGGGGCGCGGGCAGCGTACGCCACAGGCCCGGCGGTACGCGTTCCGCCGGAGCTGACCGGTGTTTGGAAGGGGCCCCTGTACAACGGAATGCGATAACAGGGGGCCCTTCCAAACACCTGACGCCTAGCTCCAGAGGGGGCGGAAGGTGCCGAGGAGGACGCTGACCGTCAACGCGGCGCCGGCCAGCAGCGCGGCGCCGAGGACGAGTGCACCGTCCGCCCAGGTGAACGACTGCCGGCGGGCCACCGTACGGGGTGTACCGGCGTCGAAGCCGCGCGAGTCCATCGCCACCGCCAGCCGGGTGCCCTGCCGGATCGCGCCGACCAGCAGGGTGAACGCCGTCGAGGCGAACAGGCGTAGCCGGGCCACCGGGTTGCGTCCGGCGTCCAGGCCCCGGGCCCGCCGGGCCATGCTGATGATCTGCCACTCCTGGGCCAGCAGGGGTACCAGCCGGAACGCGGCCAGCGCGCCGATGGCGAACCGGGGCGGCGCCTTCGCGTTCTGGATCAGGGCGTCGGCGAGGTCGGTGGCGTCCGTGGTGGCGAAGACGATCACCCCCGGCAGGGCCACCGCGAGCATCCGCAGCACCAGACCGGTCGCGGTCAGCAGCACGCCGGAGGTCACCACCACCGGTCCGGCCTCGATCAGCGTCCGACCCTCCCGTTCGGCCGCGAAGAGCACCAGGGCGACCACGATCCCGACGGCGCCGAGCAGCAGCGGCCACGCCCGCCGGGCCAGGGTGGCGTACCGGAGCCCGAACAGTGGCAGCACGGCCAGTTCGACCGCGATCGCGATCGCCGGGGCCACCGGATCGATGGTGGCGACCAGCGCGAACGAGAAGACCAGCGAGGCGGCCAGCTTCGCCACCGGGTTGCGCCGGGCCAGCGGGGCGTCCGCCCGGGCCAGCGGTTCCACACTGATCATGACTGCTCCACCCCGGACCCGCCCGGTTGATCCGACCGGTCCGGTCGGCCCGGTTGAGCCCGCCCGCCCGGTTGATCCGGCTGGCCCGGTCGGGACAACGTCACCTGCCGGTCGGCGAGTGCGGCCACGAAATCCGCGTCGTGCGTCACGGCGAGGACGGCGTGCCCGTCGTCGCGCAGGCCCGCGAAGAGGTCGACCAGTTCCCGCCAGGTCCGCCGGTCCTGGCCGAAGGTCGGTTCGTCGCAGATGAGCAGCCGTGGGGCGGTGGCCAGGGCGGTCGCCACACTCAACCGCCGGGCCTCCCCGCCGGAGAGGGTGTACGGGTTCGCGCCCGCCAACCGGTCCAGCCGCAGCCGGGTCAGCAGATCGTCCACCACGGCCCGGATGCTGCTCTCGGGCTGCCCGGTCCGGCGTGGTCCGAGGGCCAGTTCGTCGAAGACGGTCCGGGCCACGAACTGGTGCTCCGGGTCCTGGAAGACCGAACCGATCCGGCGGGCCAGGGCGGGCGCCCGCCAGCGGTGCGGGGGCGTACGGGCGTCGGTGCCGGCCAGCGCCGGGGTGGCCACCACCCGACCGGCCCCCGGCCGGAGCAGTCCACCGAGGAGCAGGGCCAGGGTCGACTTGCCGGTACCGTTCGGACCGAGAACGGCGAGCGCCTCGCCGGCGCGTACCGTCAGATCGACGGTGGCCAGCCGGGGTGGCAGGCCGAGCCGGTCGGCGGTGATCAGCACCTCGCCGGCCGGCCGGGTCGCACGGCGGGGTGGGACGGTCCGACCCGGCACCCAGACCCCCTCGGCGGCGAGGGTGTCACCGTGCGCGGCGAAGACCTGCCCGGGCGGCCCGTCGGCCCGGACGCCGCCACCGGGTTGGAGCACGACCACCCGGTCGACCAGGGGAAGTGCCTCGGCCACCCGGTGCTCGACCAGGATGAGGGTGGTGTCCGGGGTCAGTGCGGCGGTGACCGCCTGCCGGACGAGTTCCGCGCCGGCCGGGTCGAGGTTCGCGGTGGGCTCGTCGAGCAGCAGCAGCCCGGGGCGCAGCGCGAGTACCCCGGCTAGGGCGAGCCGCTGCTGCTCCCCGCCGGAGAGAGCGGCGGTGGGCCGGTCCCGGGGGTAGGGAAAGCCCACCCGGGCCAGTGCCTCGTCCACCCGGGGCCAGATCTCGTCGGCTGGTACGCCCCGGTTCTCCAACCCGAAGGCGACGTCGTCGCCGCAGCGGGCCATCACCAGTTGGCTCTCCGGGTCCTGGAAGACGATGCCGACCCGGTCCCGGGCCTTGCGGGGCTCCAGGCCGTCGATCTCGACGCTGCCCTCCCGCTCGCCGGAGTCCTCGGGCAGCAGGCCGGCGACCGCGGCCAGCAGGGTGCTCTTGCCGGCGCCGGAGGGCCCGAGTAGCAGTACCCGCTCGCCGGCCTCGATGCGCAGGTCGACGCCGCGGACCGCCCAGGCGTGCCGCCCGGCGTGCCGCCCGGCGTGCCGCCACCCGAAGTCGCGCAGTTCGACCGTGCTCATGTCCCTCTCTCCATAGCCCCGCCGACACCTGTTTTGGTTGATCATGAAGTTGTTGTCGCGACACGCCGACGGTGGTGACAACAACTTCATGATCAACGCGAGAGGGGCGGGGTCAGACGGCGGTACGTTCCCGGCCGACGGGGAAGCGGTCCAGCACCCCGGTACCGGCCAGTGCCCGGGTCAGGGCCCACCCGCCGGCACCCGCGATCACCGTGGCGCTGACCACCGTCAGCAGCGCGTACGGGATCCGGTAGGACGCCAGGTCGGTGCCGACGTTCCAGACGAAGAAGTCGAACAGCGCCGCGCTGAGGCCGGTCAGTGCCCCGGCCAGCAGTGCGGTCGGCAGCCGGAACGAGCGGTACCGCAACGCGGCGAAGGCCAATTCGGCGCCGAGACCCTGCACGATGCCCTGCGGGATCACCATGCCGCCCCACTGGCTACCCAGCAGTGCCGAGATCACCGCCGCGACGGTCTCGCAGTAGATCGCGGCGCCGGGCTTGCGGATCACCAGTCCACCGATCACCGCCGGCATCAGCCAGACCCCGTAGATGAGGGTCTGGGCCGGCGGGAAGAAGGCGAAGGCCGGATCGGTGGCCCGCCAGACGATGTTCCACGCCCAGAAGACCACGCTGAACGCGACGGCGATCACCGAGGCGACGACGATGTCGATGGTGCGCCAACGGGTGGTGTTGTCCATGTGCTCCCAGTCCTTCGATGAACCAGGAGAAGACGCACGCCGCGCCCGGTCGCCCGGACGGCGGCGCGGCTGGAGGTCGACCGAACTCCCTGCGCTGGCATTACCCAGATCAGGTTCGAGGGTCTGCGGGTGTGACCCGCACTCTCAGCGCTGTGCGCTCCCCTGTCGGATGTGAAGTTGTCCCGCAGACGCTAGCACCGGGCAGGTCGGACGGGCAGTCGGCCACCGGGACCTGTACGTGGAGCCGGCCACCGATTAAGTTATCTCAATCGATAGATGGCCTGTCGTCGGGTCCGGTACGCCACCGTCCCGGGCAGGTTAGGGTGGGCTGGCCCACACCGGGCAAGCACCGAGCGAAGGGACGCCTGCCGTGACCGCAGCCGACCGCGCGACGCCGCGTAGCGTCCGGCCGGACGGGGAAGTCGGGGAGTCGGGCGCACCCGCCGGTACGGTGACGGACACGCCTGCCGGAGGAATGCCGGACGTGCCCGAAAGTAACCAGCCGGAGGGATCCGGGGGCGCCGGCTGGTCGCTACGCGGCCGGATCGGCTCGGTGGAGATCCTCGCCGCGCTGCTGGTACTCCTGGTGATCTTCCGGGAGCCGCTGGCCGGCGCGCTCTCCGCCGCCCAACTGCAGACCTGGACCACGGTCTTCGTCTCGGTGATGGTGCAGGCGGTGCCGTTCCTGGTGTTCGGGGTGCTGCTCTCCGCCGTGATCGCGGTCTTCGTACCCCGGTCGTTCTGGGCCCGGGCCCTGCCCCGGCATCCGGCGCTCGCGGTACCGGTGGCCAGCGCCGCCGGGGTGGTGCTGCCCGGCTGCGAGTGTGGCTCGGTACCGATCGCGGGCTCGCTGATCCGTCGGGGCGTCACCCCGGCCGCCGCGCTCGCCTTCCTGCTGGCCGCCCCGGCGATCAACCCGATCGTGCTCACCGCCACCGCGGTCGCCTTCCCGGCCAACCCGGAGATGGTCCTCGGCCGGGCGGTGGCCAGCCTCGTCGTCGCCATGGTCATGGGCTGGCTCTGGCTGCGGCTGGGCCGCGCCGACTGGATCCGGCTGCCGCACCGCCCGGACCTGGACGGGGTCTCCCGGGGTCGGGCGTTCTGGGCTGCGGTCCGGCACGACGTCACCCACGCCGGTGGCTTCCTGGTCCTCGGCGCGATGGCCGCCGCGAGCATCAACGTGCTGGTACCCGAACGCTGGTTGCAGACCCTCGCGGACAACCCGGTGCTGTCGGTGCTCGCCCTGGCGGTACTGGCCGTACTGCTCTCCATCTGCTCGGAGGCGGACGCCTTCGTCGCCGCGTCGCTGTCCCAGTTCTCGCTGACCTCGCGGCTGGTCTTCCTGGTCGTCGGCCCGATGGTCGACCTGAAACTGATCTCCATGCAGGCGGGTGTCTTCGGCCGCCGGTTCGCGTTCCGGTTCGCCCCGACCACCTTCGTGGTGGCCACCGTGGTCGCGGTGGCGGTCGGAACGATCCTGTGGTGAACAGTGGCCCTGCGGTGATCGGTGGTCCTGTAGTGATCGGCGGTCCTGCGGTGATCGGCGGTCCTGTGGTGAACAGTGGCCCTGCGGTGATCGGTGGCCCGAAGGGTCGCCCTGCGGTGAAGGTGGTGGTCGCATGAACAGGCAGGCCCAGGCCGTCGTCCTGCTCCTGCTCGGTGGCGCCGTGTTGAAGGCCAGCTTCACCGATCTCTACCTGCGGTACGTGAAGGAAGGGCTGCGCCCCTTCCTGATCGCCGCCGCCCTGGTGCTGATCGTCGCGGCGGTCATGACCCTCTGGTACGACCTCCGGCCGGCCGCCGCGAACGAGCCGGACGGGGAACCCGACCATGGCCACGACCACGGACCCGACCATGGCCACGACCACGGACCCGACCATGGCCACGACCACGGCACGGGCGGTGGTCACCACGAACCTCGGGTCGGCTGGCTGCTCATCCTGCCGGTGCTCGGCCTGCTCCTGATCGCCCCGCCGGCCCTCGGGTCGTACGCGGCCGGCCAGGCCGGCACCGCCCTGGCCAGCCAGCAGGTCTCCGACTACCCACCGTTGCCCGAGGGCGACCCGGTCCGGATCACCATGCTCGACTACGCCTCCCGGGCACTGTTCGACAAGGGGCAGTCGATCGGGGACCGCCGGGTGACCCTGACCGGCTTCGTGGCCGGCGGTGGTCCGGGTGGGGAGCCCATCCTGGCCCGGATGATCCTCTCCTGCTGCGCGGCGGACGGCCGGCCGATCAAGCTCGGGATGGCCGGTAACGCGCCGGCCGGGCTGGCCGAGGACACCTGGATCGAGGTCACCGGCCGGTACAGCGACCGGGTGGCCAAGGACCCGGTCAACGAGGCCGACATCCCGTACGTGATTGTCGAGTCGTGGCGTGAGGTGCCCGTCCCGAAGCAGCAGTACGAGTGACCGTTCACGCCGGTGGGTAGGCTGCCGGCATGCAGATCGACGCGCGGGGGCTGACCTTCGAGGTACGCACCGGTGGACCGGTGGACGGTCGGCCCGTGCTGCTGCTGCACGGCTTCCCGCAGCACGGCGGGGAGTGGGACGACGTGGTGCCCGCCCTGCACCGGGCCGGTCTGCGGACGTACGCGCCGGACCAGCGGGGCTATTCGCCGGGGGCCCGCCCGGACGACGTCGCGGCGTACCGGATGGCGGAGTGCGTGGCGGACGCGATCGCCCTGCTCGACGCGGTGGAGGTCGACACCGCCCATCTGGTCGGTCACGACTGGGGCGCGCTGGTGGCCTGGCACCTGGCGGCCCGGCACCCGGAACGGGTCCGCACCCTGACCGCGGTCTCCGTGCCGCACCCCGCCGCCATGGCGTACGCCCTGACCCACGATCCCAGGCAAAAGCTCCGTTCCGCGTACATCAAGCTGTTCCAGCAGCCGGGGACGGCGGAGAAGGCCCTGCTCGCGCTGGATGCCGCCGCGCTGCGCCGGCTGCTGCGCGGGGTCGGGGGCGCCGAGCGGGTGGCCCGCTACGCGGAGCCGATGCGCCAGCCCGGGGCGCTGACCGGCGCGCTCAACTGGTACCGGGCGATGTCCCGGCGGGACATGGCCGGTACCGGTCCGGTGACGGTGCCCACCACGTTCGTGTGGAGTGACCGGGACGTGGCGATCGGCCAGACCGCCGCCGAGGCGTGCGCGGCCCAGGTGACCGGGGAGTACCGGTTCGTCACCCTGTCCGGGGTGACGCACTGGATCCCCGACGAGGCGCCCGGGCAGCTCGCCGAGGCGATCCTGGCCCGGACCGCCACCACGGATGAAGGCGGTGGACCGGCGGAGACCAGGGACGGTCCGGCGGAGAACGGTACCGGTCCGGGTGGGACCGGGACGGGGATGGAGGAGCGATGACACTCAGCGCAGAGGGCTACCTCGCGACGGTGACCGGCACGATCGAACGGGTGGCCACCGGCCAGCGCGAGGAGGTACACCGCGCCGCGGACCTCATCACCGCCGCGCTGCGTGCCGACGGGGTGGTGCACGCCTTCGGTACCGGTCACTCCGAGGCGCTCTCCATGGAGATCGCCGGCCGGGCCGGCGGACTGGTCCCGACCAACCGGATCGCCCTGCGTGACCTGGTGCTCTACGGCGGCGAGCCGGCGGACATCCTCGGCCCGACCCTGGAACGGGACCCGACGGTGGCGCACCGGCTCTACGCGCTCGCCCCGGTCCGGGAGCCGGACGTCTTCGTGGTGGCCTCCAACTCCGGGGTGAACGGGGCGATCGTCGAGTTCGCCTCGCTGGTCAAGGAACGCGGGCACGGACTGGTCGCCATCACCTCCCGGGAGCACTCGGCACAGGTCGAGTCCCGCCATCCGTCCGGTCGTAAACTCGCCGACTTCGCCGACGTGGTGCTGGACAACGGTGCCCCGTACGGCGACGCCACCCTGCCACTGCCCGGCGGTGGTGCGGTGGGTGCGGTCTCCTCGATCACCGCCGCCCTGCTCGCCCAGCAGATGGTGTTGGAGGTGGTGGCCCGGTTGGTCGCGGCGGGCGAGACGCCGCCGGTCTACCTGTCGGCGAACATCCCCGCCGGGGACGCCCACAACCACACCCTGGAGGCCCGGTACGCCGGCCGGATCCGGCGGGGTGCCTGACAGCTCGCACCACCCGCCCGACCGTGGATTGTTTCACGGAGCGGCGCACTGGGCAAGACGCCTTGCTGTCGGCGGCGCTGGTTCCGCCGACGGTGACGGGTACCCGGAGGTGGGCTGGTGTCGAGGGAAACCGAGAAGCAGCGTTGGCAGCGCAACTTCGCCGACCTGCTACAGGAACTCCGGGTCGCGCAGACCGGCGTGCAGATCCTCTTCGCCTTCCTGCTCACCCTGCCGTTCAGCAACGGGTTCCCGAAGGCCACCGCCTTCCAGAAGGACGTGTACGTCGTCGCGCTGCTGGCCGCTGCCGCTGCCACCGCCATGATCATCTCGCCGGTCGCCTTCCACCGGGCACTCTTCCGCCAGGGCCGCAAGCCGGAACTGGTCCGCTTCGCCCACGCGATGGCCAGCGCTGGGCTCGGCTTCATGCTCATCGCCATGGTCAGCGCGGTACTGCTGATCACCGACTTCATCCTGGACCGGCCCGTCGCGTTCCTGCTCAGCGTGATCACCGGCAGCTGGTTCCTGGTCTTCTGGGTGATCCTGCCGTTCGCCCGGCGCAACTGGGGCGAGGACATCGACGACGAGGACGACAACGTGTAAGGAAGGGCCCCTTCTTATCGCTTTCGGTATAGGAAGGGGCCCTTCTTAACACCCCGCTCAGCGGGCCGCGATCATCCAGACCAGCAGCGCGGCCACCAGTAGACCGTTGAGCAGCGCCAGCACCAGGTACGCCGAACCGGGGATGGGCCGGCCGCGCCGGACGTTGACGAAGAGCCAGCCGGCGTAACCGAGCAGCAGCAGACCGAGGACGGCGAGTACGTAGGGCACCGGTAGACCTTAGCGAGCCACCCGCAGCCCCAGCCGACGCAGCTCCAGTGCGGCGAGCGCGTCGACGGTGGCCGGGTCGCCCCGGCGCCACGCCTGTGCCGCGTCCGGATCGATCCGGGCCAGCTCGGTCAGCGGCCGGGTGGCCAGCGCGCGCAGGGCCAGCAGGTCTCGCCCGGCCGGGGCGGCCCGCAGCGCCCGGGCGGCCGAGGCACGGCGGATCCAGCGCAGCCGCAGCGGCAACCAGCCGAACAGCACCAGCCCGAGCGGGAACACCAGCACCGCCACGGCCAGCGCCAGGGCCAACTGCCCCACCAGCTCCTGCTGGTCCCGGCCGGCGTCGGCAACCGCCCGGGCCGCCGTCGCGGCACGGTCGAACGGGCCGGTCAGATCGTCCCCGACCACCGGCACCCGGCGTACCTTCCCGCCCGCCTCGGCCAGGTTGTCGGCGAGTCCGGTGCCCGCCCCCTCCAGCTTCTGTCCGGGTACGGCGAGCTTCTGCACCAGGTCGTGCAGCCACATTGCGGCGCGGACCCACAGGTACACCCAGGCCACGACGAGCAGGTCGGTGAGGAGTTGGCGGGCGGCGGTGGGAAAACGGTCGGCGTAGATTTTCACGCCGGACAGCGTGCCACGGCCGGCCGCCCCTGGCACCCCGGCGCGTCCCGGCCGGCTGGTCAGCCAGGCTGCCCGCTCACCGGGCGAGCCTGCTCAGCCGGCGCAGGACGGGCAGGTACCGAAAATCTCCAGGGTGTGGCTCACCTCGACGTACCCGTGCTGCCGGGCCACCCGCTCGGCCCAGCTCTCCACCGTCGGCCCGGCGACCTCGACCGTCCGGCCGCAGGCCCGGCAGACCAGATGGTGGTGGTGGCCCTCGCTGCACCGCCGGTAGAGGTGCTCGCCGCCCGGCGGGCGCATCACGTCGATCTCGCCCGCGTCGGCGAGCCCCTGCAGGGTCCGGTAGACCGTGGTCAACCCGACCCGTTCTCCCCGGTCCCGCAGCATCGCGTGCAGATCCTGTGCGCTGTGGAAGCCGTCCACCTCGGCGAGCAGCGCGCTCACCGCGCTGCGCTGCCGGGTGTTCCGGACGGCGGTACCGCTCTCTGTCAACGTCCCTCCCCGGCGTGGCTGACCGCATCGGCCACGATATGCGCCACGTGCTCGTCCACCAGGGCGTACACGATCTCCCGGCCACGCCGTGAGCCACGTACCACGCCGGCTCCGCGCAGCACCCGCAGGTGCTGGGAGACCAGCGGCTGCGCCGCGCCGAGCTTCTCCACCAGCTCGTGCACACAGCGCTCACCCTCGGCGAGCTCGGTGACGATGGCCAGCCGGATGGGCGCCGACAGGGCGCGGAGGAGGTCCCCCGCGCCCTCGAAGGCGTCATAACCGTTCGCGCTCGTCACCCTGCAACGGTAACCAATACCGGCTCGATTGCGGGGGTCAGGATCATCACCGGTGCAGAACGACCTCGTGCGGCTCCGCCGCCGGGCCCGGCAAGCCGTCGGCGCCCCGCCGGCGCAGTACCCGCAACAGCGCCGCGACCAGCGCGACGACCAGGAAGAGCGCGATCGCCAGCACCACGATCGAGGCACCGGGAGCGGTGTTCGCGGTGGCGGCCACCCAGACCCCGGTACCGGCGGCGAAGATGCCGAGCACCATCGCCATCACCATGGTGCTGTGGAACCCCCGGGTCACCTGCTGGGCGGCGGCGACCGGGACCACCATCAGCGCGCTGATCAGCAGCACACCGACGGCACGCATCGCGATGGTGACGGTCACCGCAGTGGTCACCGCGAGCAGCAGGTTGAGCGCCCGCACCGGCAGCCCGGACACCCGGGCGTACTCCTCGTCGTGGCAGATGGCGAAGAGCGCCGGGCGCAGCCCGACCATGGCCACCAGTACCACCGCACCGAGCACCGCGATGGTGACCAGATCCGTGCTGGAGGTGGTGGTCAGCGCCCCGAACAGGTACGCGTTGAGGTTCCCACTGGTGCTGTCCGACAGGCCCACCAGCAGCACACCCCCGGCGATGCCCCCGTAGAACAGCAGCGCGAGCGCCAGGTCACCGGAGGTCCGGCCACGGGCCCGGATCAGCTCGATGGTGACCGCGCCGATGGTGGCGACCACCACCGCGACCAGCACCGGGGACCGGTTGAGCAGCAGGCCGGCACCGACGCCGGTCAGCGCGACGTGCCCGATGCCGTCGCCGATCAGGGCCAGCCGTCGCTGCACCAGATAGATGCCGAGCGCGGGCGCGGCCAGCCCGATGATCAGCGCACCGACCAGGGCGCGCAGCATGAAGTCGTACTGGAAGAGGTTCATCGCTCAGCTGCTCCACAATCCGACGGGCTCGTCGGGACCGTGCGGGTGGACGTGGTCGTGGTCCGGCTCGGCGTGGTGGCCGGCCGGCTCGGGCACGGCACCGTCGTGGGCGATCCCACCCTGGTGTACGACCACCGCCCGGCTGATCAGTGGACGCAGCGGTCCCAGCTCGTGGGCGACCAGCAGCACCGTCCCGCCGCCGTCGACGAATCCCGCCAGCGCTTCGGCGAACGCCTCCTGGCTGGCCATGTCCACCCCGGCGGTCGGCTCGTCGAGCACCAGCAGTTCCGGCCGGCCGGCCAGTGCCCGGGCGATCAGGGTGCGCTGCTGCTGGCCACCGGAGAGGGTGGCCACCGGGTCACCGGCCCGATCGGTCAGCCCCACCGCGGCCAGTGCCTCGGCGACCGCCGTCCGGTCCGCCGCCCCGGCCGGGCGCAGGACGCCCCGGCGGGCCAGCCGGCCCGACGCCACCACCTCGCGCACGGTGGCCGGTACGCCGCTGCCGGCGCCGAGGCGCTGGGGGACGTACCCGATCCGGTGCCACTGCCGGAAGCGGCGCTGTGCGGTGCCGAAGAGGGTGACCTCCCCGGAGCTGAGCGGCACCAGCCCCAGCACGGCCCGGATCAGGGTGGACTTGCCGGATCCGTTGGCGCCGAGGACGGCGACCACCTCGCCGGCGTCGACGGTGAGCGAGACGTCACGGAGCACGGGGCGGCCGTCGTAGCCGACCACCCCGTGCGTGACGGTGATTACCGGTCCGGTCACGAGCAGCTCAGCGCCGTTCGTAGGGCTGTCAGGTTGTCGCGCATCACCGAAAGGTAGTCGCCCCTGCCGTCGGCCGGCAGCCCCTCGATCGGATCGAGTACCGCGGTCTTCGCCCCGACCTCCTTGGCGATGGTCTCGGCGACCTTCGGGCTGACCAGCGTCTCGAAGAAGATCGTGGTCGCCTGGTGCTCGCGTGCCTCCTCGGCGACCTCGGCCAGACGCTGCGGGGCCGGCTCGTCCTCCGGGGTGAGCCCGGACAGGCCGATCTGCTCCAGCTGGTAGCGCTCGGTCAGGTAGCCGAACGCGGTGTGGCTGACCACGATCTCCCGGCGCTGGCAGGTCTTCAGTCCTGCGGTGTACTCGGCGTCGAGCTTCGTCAGCTCGGCGCGGAGCGTCCGGGCGCGGGCGGTGTAGTCGGCCGCCCGGTCCGGGTCGGCCCGGCCCAGCCGTTCGGCCAGTTTGTCACCGATGGTGGCCAGCCGGGTCGGGTCGAGCCAGACGTGCGGGTCCTTGCCGTTCCCCTCCTCCTCGGCGTGCTCGGCCGCCCCGGCCGCCTCATCCTCGTGGTCGTGCCCGTCGGCTGCCGCGTCGAGCAGCGGCTGCACGGTGGCCACGTCGAACGCGCGGTCGCCGCCGTTCTGCTTGACCGCCTCGTCCACCGCAGGCTGGAACCCGGCCAGGTAGACAATCAGCTCCGCCTCGCTGACCTGCCCGACCTGGGCGGGGTTGAGTTCCAGGTCGTGCGGCTCGGCACCGGGCTTGGCCAGGTTGGTCACCCGTACCGCGTCGCCACCGACCCGCTCGGCCACGAACTGGAGCGGGTAGAAGGCGGCGACCACGTCCACCCGTTCCGGGTCGGCGCTGGTGGCACCGTCGGTGGAGCAGGCCGAGGCGGCGGTCATGGCGATCAGCGCCGTGGCGGTCACGGCGAGGGCGCGGCGTGCCGTGGCGGCCGGGCCGGTGGCCAGGGCGCGGCGTGCCGTGGCGGCCGGGCCGGTCACGGCGAGCGTACGGCGAGCGGAGCGGAGGTTCATGTGGTCAACTCTCCGCGACAATGAGAATGATTGTCAAAAACGCATGCTTGCATGTCACGCCCCTCCGGGGCGTAAGGAAGGGCCCCTTCTTATCGCTTTCTGTATAGGAAGGGCCCCTTCCTAACACCTCAGAGAATCTTCACAAGTGCGGCGGCGACCACCAGGGTCAGCATCAGCAGCCGCACCACCCGGGTCTGCGGGGCCTGTACCGGCCAGGTGGTGACCAGCAGCGCCACCAGGCCGGCGGCCAGCGCCAGCAGCAGCGCCCCACCGATGATTCCCGGCGCGAAGAGGGCGGCCAGCACCACCACGAGGGCGGCGAGGAAGGCGGCGGTCGGGTTGACCCGGGCCAGCCGGGCCAGCAGGGAACTCTGCGTAGGCTGCATCCCACAGACTCTACGAGGAGGACAGTGGTGTTCGTCACCAACCGGTTCGTGGTCGACGAGGAGAACGCGGCGACCTTCACCGAGCGGGCGCACGCCGCTCTCGCCGCCCTGGCCGCCCGCCCCGGCTACCGGAGGGGGGAGTTGCTCCGCGCCCTGGATGACCCGACGCACTGGTGCCTGCTCACCGAATGGGAGTCGGTCGGCACCTACCGGCGGGCGCTCGGCGCGTTCGACGTGAAGGTGCACTCCGTCCCGCTGCTCGCCGAGTCGATCGACGAGCCGTCGGCGTACGAGTCGCTGGCCGGCGCCGCGCCGGGCGGCGAGGTCGAGGTGGTGGCCAGCGACCGGGCCGTCCACCCGTACCGGTGACGCCGACCCGGTACCGGGGGCCCCACTCGTGTGCCGGTGACGCCGACCCGGGAACGGTTGATCCGGGCCGCGCAGGCGTGCCGGTGAGCCGGCTGGCACTACCCTTTCCCTCATGACCGCTGCCGGACCGGCCGCCCCACCGCCGTATCCCGTGTCGCCCGGCTCGCCCGGAGCGGACCACCCCGTGCCGTCGCATCAGCCGGCAGGGGAGCACTCCGTGCCGTCGCATCAGCCGGCGGCGGAGCACTCCGTACCGTCGCATCAGCCGGCGGCGGAGCACTCCGTACCGTCGCATCCGCCCGCGGCGCCGGTGCCGCCTGGTCCGCATCCTCCGGTGCCGGGCCCGCCGCCGGGCCCGGGCGTCGCACCACCGTTCGCCGCGCCGCCCACCGAGGGCCGCAGCACCCGGCTCTGGGTCGGGCTCGGCGTCGGGGCGCTGGCGGCCCTGCTCTGCTGCGGCGGCGGGACCGCCGCCGTGGTCGGTCTGGTGGTCACCGGAACGGAGGCGGTGGGCGAGCAGGCCCGCGCGGTGACCGGCGACTACTACCAGGCGCTCTCCGCCGAGCAGTACGACAAGGCGTACGCGCTGCTCTGCGACGACGTGCGCAGCCGGGAGTCGCGCGGCCAGTTCGAACGTCGGGTCGCCGCTGAACCGCAGATCGCCTCCTACCGGGTGGGCGAGCCAGAGCTGACCAACGAGGTGACCGTGCCGGTGCAGGTCACCTTCGCCGGCGGCGGGACCGACGACCAGCGGGTCGAGCTGACCCAGGACCGGCAGACCGGCAGCCTGGAGGTCTGCGGGGTCAGCTGAGGTCAGCTGAGGTCAGCTGAGGTCAGCTGAGGTCAGCGTGACGGATGAGAACGGTAGCGGGGTCAGCTGGGCGGCCGGGTGGTGGCGGGGAGTAATCTCCTGCTGTTCACATCCGGTCTTCACGCGACGCCTCGCGTGCCGACACGTCCCCGCCGGCCGCCAGCCGGCGTAGGAGGAAACCATGCCAGCCGACCGCATCGACGCCATCGTCAGCCTCGCCAAACGGCGCGGCTTCGTCTTCCCCTCCAGCGAGATCTACGGAGGCACCCGGTCGGCCTGGGACTACGGTCCGCTCGGCGTGGAGCTGAAGGAGAACGTCCGCCGTCAGTGGTGGAAGACCATGGTGCAGCAGCGCGACGACGTGGTCGGCCTGGACTCCGCGGTCATCCTCGCCCGCGACGTGTGGGCCGCCTCCGGCCACCTGGAGGCGTTCGTCGACCCGCTGACCGAGTGCCAGTCCTGCCACAAGCGGTTCCGCGCCGACCACCTGGAAGAGGCGTACGAGGCGAAGCACGGCAAGCCGCTGGCGTCGCTGGCCGAGCTGAACTGCCCGAACTGCGGTAACAAGGGCACCTTCACCGCGCCGAAGATGTTCAACGGTCTGATGAAGACCTACCTCGGCCCGGTGGAGAGCGAGGAGGGGATGCACTACCTGCGCCCCGAGACCGCCCAGGGCATCTTCGTCAACTACAACAACGTGGCCAACGCGGCCCGCAAGAAGCCGCCGTTCGGTATTGCCCAGGTCGGTAAGTCGTTCCGCAACGAGATCACCCCCGGTAACTTCATCTTCCGCACCCGAGAGTTCGAGCAGATGGAGATGGAGTTCTTCGTCGAGCCCGGCTCCGACGAGCAGTGGCACGAGTACTGGCTCAACGAGCGGTGGAACTGGTACATCGACCTCGGCCTGTCCGAGGGCAACCTGCGCCTCTACGAGCACCCGCAGGAGAAGCTCTCGCACTACTCGAAGCGCACCGTCGACATCGAGTACAAGTTCATGTTCGGTGGCACCGAGTTCTCCGAGCTGGAGGGTATCGCCAACCGGACCGACTTCGACCTGAGCACCCACGCCAAGCACTCCGGCGTCGACCTCTCCTACTTCGACCAGACCAAGGGTGAGCGGTGGGTGCCGTACGTCATCGAGCCGGCCGCCGGTCTGACCCGCGCGGTGCTGGCGTTCATGCTGGAGGCGTACGACGTGGACCAGGCGCCAACCACCAAGGGCAAGATGGAGGAGCGCACCGTGATGCGCTTCGACCCGCGGCTGGCTCCGGTGAAGGTGGCCGTCCTGCCGCTGTCCCGTAACGAGGCGCTCTCCCCGAAGGCCAAGGGGCTCGCCGCTGACCTGCGCAAGCGCTGGGTGGTCGAGTTCGACGACTCGCAGGCGATCGGCCGCCGCTACCGGCGTCAGGACGAGATCGGTACCCCGTTCTGCGTCACGGTCGACTTCGACACCCTCGACGACAACGCGGTCACCGTCCGGGACCGGGACACCATGACCCAGGAGCGGGTGTCCCTGGACCAGGTCGAGCGTTACCTGATCGAGCGGCTTCCCGGCTGCTGAGGTGTAAGGAAGGGCCCCTTCTTATCGCTTTCGGTATAGGAAGGGGCCCTTGTTAACACCTGGCACCGGGCGCCGAAGCCCTGCCGGGACCGGTAGGCGTCCTCCACCATCCGGCGGACCCGGGCCGGTTCACGGCGGATCTGCGCCGGGGTGAAGTGCAGGATGAGGACGCCCCGCCGGCTCAACTCGTTGTGCCGGTCCATGGTCCGCGCCCAGTCTGCCGGGGCGAAGTGGTACTCCTGCGACTCGACCTCCAACGCGATCGCCTCCTCCTCCAGGTAGCCGTCCGGCGTGGGCAGGCGGGTCCCGTCGGGCAGCCACAGGGGCGGATTCCAGCGGATCTCCGGCAGGATCCTGCTGCCGCCCAGGCACTCCCGGAACTCCGCCTCCGGCGCGGACCGGGTACCGGCGACCACCTCACGGAACGCCTGCCGGACCAGCGCGGTACGACTGCGCCGGGCGCGGACGATCTCGTCGTCGAGCCGGGTCAGGTCGGCGTACTCGCGCTGCACCGACTCGGCCAGGATCGCGCGGACCGTCCGCAGGTCGCGCAGGCCCCGGGTGGCGTCGACCACCGCCCGGGCCGGCGAGCAGACCCGGTAGAGGCCGGCGTCCCGGGCGTACGGATCGAGGCTGAGCGCCCGCGACACCACGACGAAGCCGGCGGATGCGCGTCGTGCCTGGTGGGGCACGATCAGCTGGACCTGCTCGGAGCGTGGGCTGTACCGGAAGCCGTACCAGGCGAGCGCCGCGAGCCCGGTCAGTTGCGCGCCGGCGCCCGTGTAGAGCGCCGCGGAGATCCGTCGCTGTTCGTCGGTCAGGACCCCGGTGACCAGCGAGTACGTCGCTGGCAGCACCCGCAGCCAGCGACCGCGCCGGGTCTGCCGGTACAGGTACATGTCGTCGAAGCCGGCGGCGAGCAACTGGCTGCGGGTGACGATCTGCTGTTGCCGGTCGGCGATCGCGCCGAGATCGAACGGCGGCGCCTGGTCGGCGGCGAGGTTGCTGTTCACCGCCGCAGCGTGACCGGTCCGGGCGGCCGTTGTCCGCCTCGATCCGGCCGGCTGTGGATAACCGGTGGCGGTGTGGACGACCACCCGGGGCGGCTGTCGATGTGATATGCGCCGCTCCGGCCGGGGTGTTAACCGGGGGCCCTTCCTATGCAGAATCCGTTAATAGGGGGCCCTTCCTTACACTTCAGGGATGTCCAGTGAGCTGTCGGTCCCTGCTGCCCGTCCGTTGGTGATCGGGCGGCACGAGGTGTGGCCGCCGGTGGTGCTGGCCCCGATGGCCGGAATCACCAACGTCGGGTTCCGCCAGCTCTGCCGGGAGCAGGGCGGTGGGATCTACGTCTGCGAGATGATCACGACGACCGCACTGGTCGAGCGGAATCCGAAGACGCTCCGCATGATCGCCTTCGGGCCGGACGAGCGGCCCCGCAGCCTCCAGCTCTACGGGGTGGATCCGGAGATCACTGCGGCGGCGGTACGGATCGTGGTGGAACGGGATCTGGCCGACCATATCGACCTCAACTTCGGCTGCCCGGTACCGAAGGTCACCCGCAAGGGCGGAGGGTCGGCCCTGCCCTGGCGGCGCCGGCTGTTCGCCCGGATCGTCCGGGCGGCGGTGGCCGCGGCGGCACCCGCCGGGGTCCCGGTCACCGTCAAGATGCGCAAGGGCATCGACGACGAGCACCTGACGTACGTCGAGGCGGGGCTCGCCGCCCAGGACGCCGGCGTGGCGGCGGTCGCCCTGCACGGGCGGACCGCCGCGCAGCGCTACTCGGGTACCGCCGACTGGGACGCGATTGCCACCCTGAAGCAGGAACTGGACGTTCCGGTGCTGGGCAACGGCGACATCTGGGAGGCCGACGACGCGCTGCGGATGGTGGCGCACACCGGGGTGGACGGCGTGGTGGTGGGGCGGGGCTGCCTGGGGCGGCCGTGGCTCTTCGCCGACCTGGAGGCGGCCTTCAACGGGCGGCCCGAGCGGCGGATGCCCACGCTCGGCGAGGTCTCGGCAACCATGCGCCGGCACGCCGAGTTGCTGGTGGCGCAGTTCGTCGCCGGGGCGCGCAACCCGGCCCGGGGTGAGCGGGACGGCTGCACCGACTTCCGCAAGCACGTCGCCTGGTACCTGAAGGGCTTCCCGGTGGGCGGTGAGCTGCGTCGGGCGCTGGCCATGGTGGAGAGCCTGGCCGAACTGGACGACCTGCTCGGCAAGCTGGATCCGGCAGAGCCCTTCCCGGTCAGCGCGCTCGGCCAACCCCGGGGCCGGACCAACTCGCCGGGCAAGGTGTTCCTGCCGGACGGCTGGCTGGCGACTCGGGACGACGACTCGGTACCGGAGGGCGCGGAACTCGCCGACTCGGGCGGCTGATCCGCCGACCCGTGTCGATCATGGAGTTGTGGTGGGTGACAAGGTGGGGCAATACCGCATCATCCGGGCACCACAACTCCATGATCGACGGGGAGGGCGCGGGGGTCAGGTAGCCGGGCGGGGTGCGGGGATGCTGGCGCCGGTCGGGGTCGGCCAGGGCACCTCGGGCGACGGGTGGAAGGTGATCCCAGCGGCGGCCCAGCGCGGGCCGTGACCGGCCAGCCGCCCCCGGAACCCGGACCAGTCCTGCCGCGACCGGGGTGACCAGCCCACCTCGGCGATGGCGGGCAGGCGCGGGAAGAGCATGAACTCGACCTCGGCGAGGGTGGTCACCGACTCCGTCCAGAGCGGGGCCTCCACGCCGAGCACCGCCTCGGCGGGTACGTCGGCCAGGTGCGTACCCGGATCCCAGTCGTACGCCTGGTGCACCTCGACGAGTCCGGCCCAGTCGTGCCCGATCGGGGTGTCGGCGGCGTACTTCATGTCCAGGTAGGTGTGGTTGCCGGGGGAGAGGATCAGCCGGGCGCCCCGGCGGACCGCGTCGGCGACGATCGGGTCGACCGGGTCGGTGCCCCACCACTGGAGTACCCGGCCCGGCTCGTGGGCGGCCGGGGCCACCTGGTGCCAGCCCACCACCGTCCGGCCCGTGGCGGTGACCATCGGCTGCACCCGGTCCAGGAAGGCGGCGTAGTCGGCGGGCGGCACGGTGAACGCCTCGTCCCCGCCGATGTGCAGGTACGGCCCGGGGGTCAGTTCGGTGATCTCGCGGAGCACGTCGGTGATGAAGGCGTAGGTCAGTTCGCTGGCGGTGTCCACGGCACTGAACCCGACGTCGGTGCCGGTGTACGGCTCCACGGCGGTCGCGGTGCGGCCCAGCTCGGGGTACGCGACCAGGGCGGCGTGGGTGTGCCCGGGCAGGTCGATCTCCGGCACCACGGTGACGTACCGGGCGGCGGCGTACGCGACGATCCGCTGGTATTGGGCGCGGGTGTAGTGGCCGCCGGGGCCGCCGCCGACCTGGGTGGCGCCGCCGACCGGGCCGAGCCGGGGCCACGAGTCGACCGCGATCCGCCAGCCCTGGTCGTCGGTGAGGTGCAGGTGCAGGTGGTTGAGCTTGTACCGGGCGAGATGGTCGACCACCCGGAGCACCTCGTCGACGGTGAAGAAGTGCCGGCAGACGTCGAGCATCGCGCCCCGGTAGGGGAAGCGCGGCCGGTCGACGATCGTCCCGCCGGGGAGTGTCCAGGGTCCGTCTCCGGTCTCCGGCTGTTCGATGTCGGCCGGGAGGAGTTGGCGCAGGGTCTGCACCCCGTAGAAGAGGCCGGCCGGGGTGGCGGCGCTGATCCGTACCCCGTCGGCGGTGACCGTCAGCTGGTACCCCTCGGGACCGTGTTCCGTCCCGTCCGGGTCGAGCACCAGGGCGATGCCGCCGGTCGGCTCCGCACCGGTGGTCCCGGTGCCCGGCAGCGAGGAGGCGGTGCCCGGCTGCGAAAGTGCGGTGACCGGCAGCGGGAAGCCGGTGGCCGGCCGGAGCAGGGCGGCGAGCTGCTCGGCGACGGCCAGCGCGGCCGGGTCGTCGGTGGCCCGGATGGTGGCGCCGGCGGTCAGGGTGAAGGACGTCCCGGTGGGGTCGCTGTCGACGTGTACCGGGGCCGGTACGACGTCGTCGAGCCGGGCCGGGATGACGGTGGGGCCGCCGGACCGGGTGGTGCCGGGGGTCGGTTCCGGCCGGGCGTCCGCAGCGGCGGGCGGGGTGGATGACACGTCTTCTCCGAGGGTGTATTTCCGGTGCTTCTGGCTAAGCACCCGGGGTGGGAAGGTCCGTCAAGGGTACGGGTCAACCTGGCTGAGCTGCGTAAACGTGCGCGTGGAAGCGTTTCCAAATACCGGTACGAACGCTGCGAGTGGTGATAGTTGTGCCGATTGTCACCGAACGGTCCCAGGCCGGCTGTTGTTCGCTTAACCTTCGCCCACCAATGGCCATTGGGACCCGGGTACGGAGAGTTGCGCCCTGGGTAAGACAGCAACTAAACCTTCGTTAAGTGCGGCAACGGCGCGGCTGGGAGGCTCTGGTGGCATCGCAAGAGGCGGCGGGACACAAGTACGTCTATGACTTCTCCGAGGGCAACAAGGACCTGAAGGACCTGCTCGGGGGCAAGGGTGGGAACCTGGCCGAAATGACCAACCTCGGTCTGCCCGTACCACCGGGCTTCACCATCACCACCGAAGCGTGCAAGGCGTACCTCGCCACCGGCGCCGAACCGCCCGGCCTGGCCGAGCAGATCGCCGACCACCTCGCGGCGCTGGAAGCGGAGATGGGCCGCCGGCTCGGCGACCCGGACGACCCGCTGCTGGTCTCGGTCCGGTCGGGGGCCAAGTTCTCCATGCCCGGCATGATGGAGACCGTCCTGAACGTCGGGCTCAACGACCGCAGCGTGATCGGACTCGCCCGACAGGCGGGCGGCTCGGCCGACCGGGCCGGCTCCGCCGGCGCAGACCGGTTCGCCTGGGACTCCTACCGCCGGCTGATCCAGATGTTCGGCAAGACGGTCTGCGAGGTACCGGGCGAGGAGTTCGAGCACGCGCTCGACGAGGCCAAACGGGCCAAGGGTACGACCAACGACCTGGACCTGGACGCCGACGACCTGCGGGGACTGGTCGACGCGTACAAGAAGATCTTCAGCAAGCACACCGGCCGGGAGTTCCCGCAGGAGCCCCGGGAGCAGCTCGACCTGGCGATCCGGGCGGTCTTCGAGTCGTGGAACGCCGAGCGCGCGGTGCTCTACCGCCGGCAGGAGCGCATCCCGGCCGACCTGGGTACCGCGGTCAACGTGGTCGCCATGGTCTTCGGCAACCTCGGTGCGGACTCCGGTACCGGAGTGGCCTTCACCCGGGACCCGGCCAGCGGCGCGCAGGGCATCTACGGCGACTACCTGGCCAACGCCCAGGGCGAGGACGTGGTCGCCGGCATCCGCAACACCGTGCCGCTCCAGGAACTGGAGCGACTGGACAAGCGGTCGTACGACGAACTGCTCGGCATCATGGCGCGGTTGGAGGAGCACTACCGCGACCTGTGCGACATCGAGTTCACCATCGAGCGCGGCAAGCTCTGGATGCTCCAGACCCGGGTCGGCAAGCGGACGGCGGCAGCCGCCTTCGTCATCGCCGGTCAGCTCGTCGACGAGGGCCTGATCGACCTGGACGAGGCGCTGCACCGGGTCAGTGGCGCGCAACTCGCCCAGCTGATGTTCCCCCGGTTCCAGCTCGACCACGACTTCGAGCCGGTGGCGAAGGGCATCGGGGCCTCGCCCGGTGCCGCATCCGGCAAGGTGGTCTTCACCTCCGCCCGGGCCGTCGAGCTGGCCGCAGCGGGCGAGCCGGTGATCCTGGTCCGCCGGGAGACCAACCCGGACGACCTCAACGGCATGATCGCGGCGCGCGGCATCCTGACCTCGCGGGGCGGCAAGACCAGCCACGCCGCGGTGGTGGCCCGGGGCATGGGCAAGACCTGCGTGTCGGGCGCCGACGAGATCGACGTGAACGTCCCGCAGAAGCGGTTCACCGTCGGCGGGCACACGGTCAACGAGGGGGACATGGTCTCCATCGACGGCACCACCGGGAAGGTCTACCTGGGTGAGGTGCCGGTCTCGCCGTCCGAGGTGGTGCAGTACTTCGAGGGCAGCCTGGATCCGGAGCAGACCGACGACGCGCTGGTCCGGGCGGTACACCGGATCATGACGCACGCCGACACCCGGCGGCGGCTGCTGGTCCGGACGAACGCCGACACCGGCGCGGACGCGGCCCGGGCCCGGCGGTTCGGGGCCGAGGGCATCGGCCTCTGCCGCACCGAGCACATGTTCCTCGGTGACCGGCGGGAGCTGGTGGAGCGGCTGATCCTGGCCCGCACCGACGACGAACGGGAGTCGGCACTGGCCGCCCTGCTGCCGTTGCAGCGGGCCGACTTCATCGAGATCTTCCAGGAGATGGACGGGCTGCCGGTCACCGTCCGGCTGATCGACCCGCCGCTGCACGAGTTCCTGCCGCCGCTGGAGCAGTTGGCGGTCAACGTCGCGGTCGCCCAGGAGCGGGGCGAGGACGTGGCCCAGGAGGAGGCGCTGCTCGACGCGGTACGCCGGATGCACGAGCAGAATCCGATGCTCGGGCTGCGCGGGGTACGCCTCGGCCTGGTCATCCCCGGCCTGTTCGCGATGCAGGTCCGGGCCATCGTGGAGGCGGCGGTCGACTGCGCCCGACGCGGCGTGGTGGCCAAGCCGGAGATCATGGTTCCGCTGGTCGGCGCGGTCCAGGAGCTGGAGACGGTACGCGCCGAAGCCGAGAAGATCATTGCTGAGGTGGTCGGCGACAGCGGGGTCGAGGTGCTGATCGGCACCATGATCGAGGTACCCCGGGCGGCGCTGACCGCCGGCCAGATCGCCGAGGCCGCCCAGTTCTTCTCGTTCGGCACCAACGACCTCACCCAGATGGGCTGGGGATTCTCCCGGGACGACGTGGAGGGCTCCTTCTTCTGGCGGTACCTCGAGCTGGGCATCTTCGGTATCTCGCCGTTCGAGTCGATCGACCGGGAGGGGGTGGGCCGGCTGGTCCGGATCGCCGCCGAGGAGGGCCGGGCGGCGCGGCCGGAGCTGAAGCTCGGGGTGTGCGGTGAGCACGGTGGCGACCCCGAGTCGGTGCACTTCTTCCACGCCGTCGGCCTGGACTACGTCTCCTGCTCCCCGTTCCGGGTGCCGGTGGCGCGGCTGGAGGCCGGCCGGGCGGCGGTGGAGACGACCGGCTCGGACAGCCGCTGACCGGTGTTCCGGTGCCTGGTACCGGCTCGGCTGTCCGGGCCGGTACCGCCGGGTCAGATGGGCGGTCGGCGCCAGGTCGTCGCCGCCGGGCGGCGGGACTGGACGGGCAGGGTGGCCATCGGGGTCCGGGTGGCCAGCGGAGCCGCCGGATCGGCCCGGCGCAGCGGCCGGTCGTGGTGGTCGTCGGACCAGCGTGCGTCGAACACCGCACCGGTCCGCTCGGCCACCGCGTACGCCTCGGTGCGGAGTGCGTCGAGGTTCGTCGTCGCTGGAGTCAGCAACGTCAGCAGCGCGTACCGGCCGGCCGGATAGGTGACCACGCAACCGGCGGCGGCCCGCACCACGTACTCCCGCATGGGTCCCTGCCGCAGCGTCTCCGCGAACCGGTGCCCGAGGCCGGCGCTGGCCGCCGCGAGGGCGGCCACGTGCGCTGCCTCGGTGGTCGGCAGGTCACTGGCGACCAGCAGCCCGTCCCGGCTGGCCAGCAGGACGCCGGTCAGCTCTGGGCGGCGCTGACGCAACCGGTGCAGTTCGAGGGTGATGACCGCGTCCGCATCCACGAGGGCTCTCCTTAGCCGTGCCGCGCAGGGGCTTTGCCGGCGGTGGAGTCAGCCCGGTGCCGGCATGTCACGTTCCGCTTCCGGCACGCTACCCCGGGCCATCGGGTGGCGCGAGCCCGTGGCCATCGGCGATCGGTCAGCAACTCTCGACTGATCGGTGGTTGCGTGTCATGTTGCATAGCGGGAGCGCTCGGTCGCAGCCAGTTTCCCGGGATCGCCGGCCCGGCGGCTCCGATCACCCGGGCGTAACCTGAGCTTCGCCGAACACCGATGTCTCGACGCACTGGAGGGTCCGCTGATGAGCAGCGTCTGGGAGAACCTGACCATCGACTCCCGGGATCCCGCGCGGCTGGCCCGGTGGTGGGCCGAGGCCCTCGACTACCAGATCGTCAACGAGCGTCCGGACGAGGTGGAGATCCGGCAGTCCGGCGACCGGCTGCCCGGCCTGGTCTTCGTACCCGACCGGGAGGCCAAGCAGACCAAGAACCGGCTCCACATCGACCTCCGCCCAATCGACCAGGAGGCGGAGGTGGAACGCCTGGTGAACATGGGCGCCCGGCACGTCGACGTCGGTCAGGGCGAGGTCGAGTGGACGGTGCTCGCCGACCCGGAGGGCAACGAGTTCTGCGTCCTGCGGCAGCGCGGCTGAGTCGGGTGGCCGGTTGAGCAGCGAGGACGACGACCCGGTCGGCGGGTACGACGGGGATGACAGCCATGACGCGCAGCGCCGGGTGCCGGAGCCGCCGAAGGACACCGGCTCCGGCCGTACCCCGTACCAGCGGGACCGGGCCCGGGTGCTGCACTCGGCCGCCTTCCGCCGGCTTGCCGCCAAGACCCAGGTGCACACCGCCGGCACCGACGACTTCCTGCGTACCCGGCTCACCCACTCCCTGGAGGTGGCCCAGATCGCCCGGGAGATGGGCGCCCGGCTCGGCTGCGACCCCGACCTGGTGGACACCGCCGGGCTGGCGCACGACCTCGGACACCCGCCCTTCGGGCACAACGGTGAGGCGACCCTCGACGGGCTGGCCCAGCCGTGCGGCGGGTTCGAGGGCAACGCGCAGACGCTGCGCGTACTGACCCGACTGGAGGCCAAGGTGCTCGGGCCGGACGGCGCGTCCGCCGGGTTGAACCTCACCCGGGCCGCGCTCGACGCCACCGCCAAGTACCCCTGGCCGCGCCGGCCCGGGCAGCGCAAGTTCGGCACGTACCTGGACGACCGGCCGGTCTTCGACTGGGTGCGCCGGACCGCACCGGCGGACCGGCGCTGCCTGGAGGCGCAGGTCATGGACTGGGCCGACGACGTGGCGTACTCGGTGCACGACGTGGAGGACGGTATCCACGGCGGGTACCTCAGCCTCCGGCCGCTGCGCGACGATCCGGACGAGCGGGCGGCGCTCTGCGCCGACGTGGCGGCCGTGTACTCCACCGAATCCGCCGACGACCTCGGCGTCCTCCTGCTCGACCTGCTCGCCGACCCGGTGCTGGCGCCACTGGCCGGATATGACGGCAGTCACCGCGCCCAGGCGGCACTCAAGTCGAGCAGCAGTGTCCTCACCGGACGGTTCGTCGGGTCGGCGGTCACCGCCACCCGGGCCCGGTACGGTCCCGGCCCGTTGCGGCGATACGCCGCCGACCTGCTGGTACCCCGGCCGGTGCGGGCGCAGTGCGCCCTGCTCAAGGGCATCGCGTTGCGGTACGTCATGCGCCGGCCCGGGTCCGCCGAGCGGTACGCCCGGCAGCACGAGATCCTCACCGGGCTGGTGCACGCCCTGGTGGCGGGGGCGCCGGAGGTGCTCGATCCGGTCTTCGCGCCGCTGTGGCGGGCCGCCCCGGACGACCCCGCCCGGCTGCGGGTGGTGATCGACCAGGTGGCCTCCCTGACCGACCCGGCGGCCGTCGCGTGGTACACCCGACTGACCGGCCGGCCACCCGGCGCAGAACTTAGGCTATCCTAACCAGGTGGCGAGCGAGAAGAGAGTGACCCGGGCGCGGGTCCTGCGCACCGGACGGCCCACCCCGCACCTGGTGCGCCTGGTGCTGGGCGGCGATGGCCTGGCCGGCTTCCCGGCCGGGGCGTACACCGACCACTACATCAAGTTCGTCTTCCCCCCGGCCGGGGTCGAGTACCCCGATCCGGTCGACCTCGGCACCATCCGGCGCGAGTTTCCGCGTGAGCAGTGGCCCCGGCTGCGGGCGTACACCGTGCGGGCCTGGGACGCCGACGCGGGCGAGTTGACCGTGGACGTGGTGCACCACGGCGACGAGGGGCTCGCCGGCCCGTGGGCCGCGGCCCTGCGTCCGGGTGACCCGGTGCTCTTTACCGGCCCGGGTGGGGCGTACGCGCCGAGCCCGGAGGCCGACTGGCACCTGCTGGTCGGCGACGAGAGCGCGCTGCCGGCCATCGGCGCGTCGCTGGCCCGGGTACCGGCCGGCGTGCCGGCCCGGGTATTCGTCGAGGTCTCCGGCCCGGCCGAGGAGCAGGAACTCGCCACCGAGGCGGCGGCGGAGATCGTCTGGCTGCACCGGGGGGAGCGCCCGGTCGGCGCCGCGCTCGTCGCCGCCGTCCGCGCACTGGACTTCCCGGCCGGTGACGTGCACGCCTTCGTCCACGGCGAGGCCGGCTTCGTCAAGGAACTGCGGCACCTGCTGCGAATCGAGCGGGGAGTACCGCGCGAGCGGCTCTCCATCTCCGGTTACTGGCGGTACGGCGTGGACGACGAGGGTTGGCGCTCGGTCAAGGCCGAGTGGAACCGTCAGGTGGAGGCGGAGGAGGAAGCGGCCACCGTCAAGGCCTGAAGCTGCCAGCTCCCTTGAACCCTTAGATAGCTGTCGATAAAGTAACGCCGTTATCGCATTGTCGACAGTTAATCCGGCCATTCCGCGCGGAGGGGCCGTGGACAAGGGGGTCTGGATGGTCGAGAACAGCCCGGGCATCGGTCGGCGGACACTGTTCCGGGGCGCCGCCGCAGGCGCGGTGACGGTCGGCGGCGGGCTGGTCTCGGCCGCCCCCGCACACGCCTCCGGCTTCTACAACCCGTTCCGCGCCTACGCGATCTCCTCCGGCTGGCAGGACCACCTCAACCGGGGCTCGCTCGGCGGCATCGACTACCCGATGTCGGTCAGCACCGGCCTGCCGGCCTGCGGCAGCGGGACCATCCAGAACATCCCGTACAACGGCACCGGCGGGCACACCGTCACCATCTACCACCCGAACGGCTACCGGACCCAGTACATGCACCTGTCCTCGTTCCGGTTCGCCAACGGCACCTCGGTCGCCTCCAGCACCGTCGTCGGCTACTCCGGAGGCGCTGCCGGGTCGGACGGCTCCGGCTCGTCCACCGGCCCGCACGTGCACTGGCACATGATCAACCCGTCCGGCGTCCGGATCGATCCGCTGGTCTACCTCGCCGGACTCGGCAGCGGACTGCCCAAGACCACCACCGAGTCCGACGGGGTACCCGGCCCGATCATGTGGATGCGGGCGCAGAACTGGCTGCGCATCGAGCAGGGCTACAGCGGCCCGATCGACGGCTACCCGGGCGTCAACACGTACGCCGCCCTCCAGCGGGAGATGCGCGAGTACGGCTACACCGGCCCGATCGACGGCGTACCCGGTAGGTACACCTGGATGGCGGTGCAGCGGCTGGCCGCGCAGTGGGGCTACACCGGCCCGATCGACGGCGTGATGGGTCCCAACTCCTGGCGCGGCTTCGCGAGGTTCCTCAACCAGGACCGCTGGGACTGACCGAGCCGCTGGCCGGCCGGTTCCGTCGGTCGGCTAATTCGCTGGCCGGCCGGTTCCGTCGGTCGGCTAATTCGCTGGCCGGCCGGTTCCATCAGTTGGCTGGTTCGCTGGCCGGCCGGCCAGCGGAGCATCAGGTGCTGGGGCGGTGCGGCCCGGCGGGAGGATGTCCCCGACCGGCTGCAACGGGGCGCGCCGGCCCAGCACCACTCCCACCTGACGGGCCGAGCGGGCCACCCGCCGCCGTACCACCGTCAGGTGCGCCGCCACGGACACGGCGAGCAACCCGGCGCCCACCAGCGCGCCGACCCAGCCCGGCCGGGACGCCGCCACGGCCAACGCGGCGGCGCTCGCCACCACGGCGCTGTTGATCAGGCCGACGGTGCCGGGCAGGCCCACCGCGTCCCGGAACCAGTGCCGGCGGAACGGTTCCGGGGCGAACGGCCCCGGATCGTCCAGCGTCGGCATCAGCATGAACGGTGCCAGATCCGGGGCGCGGCGGGTCAGGTAGGTCCGCAACGCGGTGGCGGCCACCGCATACCGCCGGCCCCGGTCGTTCAGCTCCACGAGCCGGGCGAACACGGCCACCCCGAGCAGCAGTACCAGCACGCCCAGCCCTACCACCGTGGCCAGGCGTACCCGCTCGCCCGGGCCGCTGGCGGTGATCAGCGCGGCCGACACGGCGGTCACGGCCGACGCCACGGCGAGGAAGAAGTTGAACCGTGCCACCGACTGGTCATGGATCGTCCGGCTCGCCTCGCGGACGTGTTCGTACTCCGCCAGTGCGACGGTGAGCGCAACATCCGGTTCATCGGCCACGGTCGTCCCTCCCCGGTCTGCGGCGACCGACGAGGTCCCCGGTCTGCACCGGCCCACGAGCCTAGCCAAGATCCGCAACCGGGCGCCCGTCCACGATCCGCAGGTGTTAACAGGGGGGCCTTCCTCTACCGAAAACGTTAATAGGGGGCCCTTCCTTACTGCTCGGGTGGGCAGGGCAGGATGTACGCCGGAGGGGGTGGCGCAATGGCTGGGCGGATCCGGGACGAGGACATCACACTGGTCCGGGAGCGCACCTCGATCGCGGAGATCATCTCCGAGACGGTGACCCTGAAGTCGGCCGGTGGCGGCAACCTCAAGGGGCTCTGCCCGTTCCACGACGAGAAGACCCCCTCGTTCACCGTGGCGCCCGCCCGAAATGTCTACTTTTGCCACGGGTGTGGGCAGGGTGGGGACGCGATCAAGTTCCTGATGGACGCCGAGCACCTGACCTTCGTCGAATCGGTGGAGCGGCTCGCCGACCGGGCCGGCATCCAGTTGCGCTACATCGAGACCGATTCCGCTGCCCCCCGGACCCGGCCGCAGCAGGGCCAGAAGCAGCGGCTGGTGGCCGCGCACGCCGCCGCCGTGGAGTTCTACACCGGCCAGCTCGCCGCCCCCGGCGCCCGCCCGGCCCGGGAGTTCCTCGCCCAGCGGGGCTTCGACCGGGCCGCCGCCGAACGCTACGGCTGCGGGTTCGCCCCGGACGCCTGGGACCTGCTCACCAAGCACCTGCGGCAGCGCGGGTTCACCGGCCAGGAACTGGTCACCGCCGGGCTGGCCCGGGAGTCGCGCAACGGCACCCTGATCGACCGGTTCCGGCGCCGGCTGCTCTGGCCGATCCGGGACCTCACCGGCGACGTGATCGGCTTCGGGGCCCGCAAGCTCTTCGACGACGACGACGGTCCGAAGTACCTGAACACCCCCGAGACCCCGATCTACAAGAAGTCGCACGTCCTCTACGGCCTCGACCAGGCCAAGCGGGAGATCGCCAAGCAGGGCCGGGCGGTCATCGTCGAGGGGTACACCGACGTGATGGCCTGCCACCTGGCCGGCGTGCCGACCGCCGTGGCGACCTGTGGCACCGCGTTCGGCGCCGACCACATCGGCGTACTGCGCCGGCTGCTGCTGGACACCGACCAGGTGGCTGGCGAGATCATCTTCACCTTCGACGGGGACGCGGCCGGGCAGAAGGCGGCGCTGCGGGCCTTCGAGGAGGACCAGCGCTTCGTCGGGCGTACCTTCATCGCGGTCAGCCCGGACAACATGGATCCGTGCGAGCTGCGGTTGGCCAAGGGCGACCTGGCGGTCCGCGACCTGGTCGCCCGCCGGGAGCCGCTGGTCGACTTCGCGCTGCGGCAGGTGATCAGCCGGTTCGACCTGGACACGGTCGACGGCCGGGTGGAGGCCATGCGCCGGGCCGCCCCGTTGGTCGCCAGGATCAAGGACCGGGAGAAGCGTCCCGAGTACGTCCGCAAGCTCGCCGGTGACCTGGGCATGGAGATCGAGCCGGTGCAGCGGGCGGTGCTCGCCGCCGGCAACCCCTCGGGCCAGGCGGCGGCCCCGGCCCGGCCGACCCGGGCCGCATCCGCGGTGGACAACCCGCAGTCCATGGTGGAGCGGGAGGCGCTGAAGCTCGCCCTCCAGGTGCCGGTGCTGGCCGGTCCGATGTTCGACGCGATCTCCGCCGAGGAGTACCGGCATCCGGTGCACATCGCGGTCCGGGACGCGGTGGCGGAGGCCGGTGGGGCGGCGGCGGCGACCGGCGGCGCGGTCTGGATCGAGTCGGTCCGGGACGCCTGCGCCGACCTCGCCGCCCGGGCGCTCGTCGGTGAACTGGCCGTCGAGCCGCTGCGGCTGGACGGCGAGCCCGATCCACGGTACGTCTCCATCACGCTGGCCCGGCTGCAGTGGGGCTCGGTCACCGGCCGGATCCAGGACCTCAAGTCCCGGATCCAGCGGGTCAACCCGGTGGCCAACAAGGACGAGTACTTCGCGCTCTTCGGGGAACTGCTCTCCCTGGAACAGCATGCCCGGGCGCTGCGCGAGCAGGCTGCGGGAGGGCTGTGACCATGGGACTGTTCAACCGGCGGAAGCTCCCGGCGGCGAACCGGCCGCCGCTGGACCGCGACGAGCGGGTGCTCGCCTGGGCCCGGGTCGCCGACGGTGACGGTGTCGTCGTGGTCACCAACGCCGGACTGTGGCTGCCGGGGCGAGATCACCGGCTGGGCTGGCACGACCTGCACAAGGCGGTCTGGTCGGGGCGGGAACTCTCGATCACCCCGGCCGAGCGGGTCGCCGAGCGGGACGGTTACCTGGTGGCGGCCGACTGTCCGGTGGAGACCTACCTGCTGCTCGATCCGGGTCAGGTGCCGCACCAGGTGCGTACCCGGTTGACCCGGTCGGTGGCGTACACCGAGCACCACGCGGTGCCCGGTGGGGGAGTGCGGGTGGTCGCCCGGCGGGTGGCCGGCGTCGACGGGTTGACCTGGACGGTCCGGTACGACCCGGGCACCGCCACCGACGAGCCTGCGGTGGTGGCCGCCACCGAGGCCCTGGTGTCCGCCGCCCGCGCCGCCACCGCGCCGGCAGCGGACACCCTCTGACCCTCGCCCGGTCAGCCGCCCCGGTAGTAGCGGGCGGCACCGGGATGACCCTCAATGGGTAGGGGGCCGGCGTGACGGCGCTTGGGGCGGGCAGGCCCGGTCATTACGCACCGTTGCCGCAGGCGCCTGCCGTGCCGGCCCCACTGGCCGCGCTTTGCTCTGCTTCAGTATCGGAAACACCCTCCTGAACTGCGGTTACGCGTACCGGCTCGGTTGACGGTGGCTGGCAGTCTGGTAGCGGTGAGTGACTGTTTCCGGGATTGAAGCAGAGCAAAGGGTACCCGCTGGTGGCGGCCTGCCGTTCCCGCTGCCGGGCCGGGCCGTCTAGGGTCGGCGGGTGACCACTGCGCAGCCACTCATCCGCGCCCGGGGATTGGTCAAGCGGTTCGGCGACTTCACCGCGGTCGACGGCATCGATGTCGAGGTGCACCCGGGGGAGGCGTTCGGGTTCCTCGGGCCCAACGGTGCCGGCAAGTCCTCCACCATGCGGATGATCGGGTGTGTCTCCCCACCGACCGCCGGGGAGCTCCGCATCCTCGGGATGGACCCGCGCCGGGACGGGCCAGCGATCCGGGCCCGCCTCGGGGTCTGCCCCCAGCTCGACAACCTCGATCCCGAACTGACCGTGCGGGAGAATTTGACCACCTATGCGCGCTACTTCGGCATCCCGCGCCGGGTCGCCGCCCAGCGGGCCGCCGAGCTGCTCGACTTCGTCCAGCTCACCGAGCGGGCCGGCAGTAAGGTCGAGCCGCTCTCCGGCGGGATGAAGCGCCGATTGACCATCGCCCGCGCCCTGGTCAACTCCCCGGACATCGTGCTGCTCGACGAGCCGACCACCGGACTGGACCCGCAGGCCCGCCACCTGGTCTGGGAACGGCTGTTCCGGCTCAAGCGGCAGGGCGTGACCCTGGTGCTCACCACGCACTACATGGACGAGGCGGAGCAGCTCTGCGACCGCCTCGTGGTGATGGACGGCGGCCGGATCGTCGCCGAGGGGTCGCCCCGGGAGCTGATCGACCGGTACTCCACCCGCGAGGTGGTCGAGCTGCGCTTCGTCGTCGACTCGCAGCAGGACGTCGCCGGCAAGCTCGACGGGATCGGTGAACGGGTCGAGGTGCTGCCGGACCGGATCCTGCTCTACGTCGCCGACGGGGACGCGGCGGTGGCCCAGGTGCACAGCCGGGCTCTCGCCCCGGCCAGCGTGCTGGTCCGGCGCAGCGGCCTGGAGGACGTGTTCCTGCACCTCACCGGCCGGACCCTGGTGGACTGATGGACGTCGTGGACGGGGCGCGGCGGCGTCCGGCCGGTCTGGCGCCGGCGTTGGCGGTACTGGAGTACCACCTGATCGGGTACCGCCGGGTCTGGCGGGGCAGCGTGCTGTCGTCGTTCCTGCTGCCGCTGCTTACCGTGGTCGGCTTCGGGTTGGGTGTCGGCGCGTACGTCGACGGTGGCGTGGACGGGGTGCCCTACCTCGACTACCTGGTACCGGGCCTGATCGCCTCCACCGCCCTCCAGGTGGCGGTGGCCGAGTCGACCTGGCCGGTGCTGGGCAACTTCGAGTGGGTCCGGATCTACGGCGGGCAGGCCGCCGCGCCGCTGCGGGTGGCCGACATCCTCGGCGGTCACCTGGCGTACGTGCTGGTCCGGGTGCTGATCAGCAGCGTGGTCTTCCTTGCCGTCGCGGCGGTCGGCGGTATCCTGCACTCGCTCTGGGCGCTGGCCACGCTGCCGCTGATGCTGCTGCTCGGGCTGGCGGTCGCGGCACCGGTCTTCGCCTTCGCCGCGTCGATCTCCAGTGACAACTACCTGGCGCTGCTGATGCGCCTCGGGGTGATACCGATGACCCTCTTCGCCGGGGTGTTCTTCCCGGTGGAGTCGCTGCCGATGGCGCTGCGCCTGCTGGCGTACCTCTCGCCGCTGTGGCATGCGGTCGACCTGTCCCGGGCCGCCGCGCTCGGTGCCGCCCCGGCCTGGTCCCTCCCCGGCCACCTGCTCTATCTCACCGCCTGGGCGCTGGTCGGCTGCTGGCTGGCCCACGCCCGGTTCCGCCGTCGGCTCGTCTTCTAGGAGGGACCGTGGTTGGCGCAGTCCTGCCCCGGCTGGTCGGCCTGACCGCCGTGGCCCGCCGTTCGGCCTCGGTGACCGAACGCAACATCGCCACGCTGCGGTCGTCGTACTGGGTGGTGCTGATCTCCGGCTTCCTGGAGCCGGTGCTCTATCTGCTCTCCATCGGCGTCGGGGTCGGCGCGCTGATCGGTGACCTGACGCTGCCCGGCGGCGGGACGGTGTCGTACGCCGCTTTCGTGGCCCCGGCGATGCTGGCGGCGTCGGCGATGTCCGGTGCGCTGGCGGAGACGACCTTCAACTTCTTCTCCAAGATGAAGTTCATGAAGCTGTACGACGGGGTGCTGGCCACCCCGGTGCAGCCGTTCGAGATCGCCCTCGGTGAGCTGGGCTGGGCGATGGCCCGGGGGGTGCTCTACTCGGCCGCCTTCCTCGGGGTGATGGTGGCGATGGCCCTGACCACGCCCGCGCGGGCGCTCGCCGCCTTCCCGGCGGCCGTGCTGATCGGGTTCGCCTTCGGCGCCCTGGGCATGGCGGCAGCCACCTACATGCGTAGCTGGCAGGATTTCGACCTGGTGGGCTTCGCCCAGTTCACCCTCTTCCTCTTCTCCGGCACCTTCGTGCCGGCCGAGGCGTACCCGGCGGTACTGCGCTGGCTGGTCGAGGTGACCCCGCTGTACCGGGCGGTGGACCTGACCAGGGGGATCACCACCGGCACCGGTGACTGGTCGCTGCTGCTCGACGTGCTCTACCTGCTCGCCGTGACGGCGTTCGGGCTGGTCGTCGCCGGTCGGCGGATGGGGCGGCTGCTGTGCCGCTGACCCCGGGCTGGTTACCGGTGCGCCAGCCCGGGGCATAGGGGACGGGTACCCGATCTGCGAGGAGCGCCGCCGATGGCCACCGAACAGCCCGCCGACCACCGGAGGAACGACGACCGGGGCTTCGACCGTGACCCCGACCGGGGGGAACGTCCGCCGGGTCCGGACGCGGGTCCGGTCAGCCCGACCGACCTGTCCGGGGCGTCCTGGCAGGCGGCGTTGCGGCGGACGGTCCGGGAGTTCCGGGAGGACAGCCTGACCGATTGGGCCGCCGCGCTCACCTACTACGGGGTGCTCTCCATCTTCCCCGGTCTGCTGGTGCTGGTCTCCCTGCTCGGCCTGCTCGGCCCGCAGGCCACCGAGGGGGTGAAGGGGACCATCAACGATGTCGTACCGCAGGAGAACATCCGGCAGATCATCGAGGGGGCGATCGCCCAGGCGCAGCAGAGCGGCGGCACCGCCGGGCTGGTCGCGATCCTCGGTCTGCTCGCGGCTTTCTGGTCGTCGTCCGGGTACATCGCCGCGTTCATGCGCGCCTCGAACAGCATCTACGACGTGCCGGAGGGACGGCCGATCTGGAAGACCCTGCCGATCCGGATCGGGGTGACCGCCGTGATCGGCGTGCTGCTGCTGGCCAGTGCGGTGATCGTGGTCTTCACCGGTCGACTCGCCGAGGAGGTCGGTGGCGCCATCGGCATCGGCTCCACGGCGGTGACGGTCTGGGAGTACGTCAAGTGGCCGGTCCTGCTGCTGCTGGTCAGCCTGATGTTCGCCATCCTCTACTGGGCCTCGCCGAACGCCCGGCACGGCGGATTCCGCTGGGTCAGCCCCGGTGGCGTGGTCGCGGTACTGATCTGGCTGGTGGTCTCCGGGCTGTTCGCCCTCTACGTCAGCTTCTTCGGCTCGTACAACAAGACGTACGGCGCGCTGGCCGGCGTGATCATCTTTCTGGTCTGGCTCTGGTTGAGCAACATCGCGATCCTGCTCGGTGCCGAGCTGGACGCCGAGCTGGAGCGGGGCCGGGCCATCTCCGCCGGGCACCCCGCCGACGAGGAGCCCTACGTCCCGTTGCGTGACGACCGCAAACTACGCAAACAGCACGGTCGCGACGCGAGGTAGTCAGCCGATCCTTCGGCTCAAACACATCTTTTGCTAGTTCTGACAAAAGTTGGCGCTGAATCGGCCGAAGCTCTAGACACGTGGTACGTAAGCCTCCTACTGTGTCGGACACAACACACCGATGTTTCGCCGGTGTGTCAGGAGTCCGAAGCGGAGGTGAGGTTCCGGTGCGTACGGCCGAACCACTGCACCTGCGGTTGCTGCGTCTGCTGCGCGACCACGGTGCGGTGTCCCGAGCCGAGCTCGCCGACCGGCTGGAGATCCCCCGGCCGCGTCTGCTGGCCGAGCTGGACCGCCTGGTCGGCCTCGGCTACGTGGCCGAGGCCGGGCTGGCCGCCTCCCGGGGCGGCCGCCGCTCCACGCTCGTCGAGCTGAACCCCGAGCTGCGGTTCGCCGCGGTCGACCTGGGCGCCAGCTCGATCGACGTCGAGGTGGTCAACGGCCGCCTCGAACCGGTAGCCGCCTACGCCGAGGCCGCCGACATCCGGTCCGGCCCCAAGGTGATCCTGCACCGGGTCAACGAGCTGCTGCACAAGGCCCGGGCCGACGGCGCGTACGAGCGGCTGGCCGCGGTCGGGATCGGCGTGCCGGGGCCGGTCAGCTTCCGGGACGGGGTGCCGGTCTCCCCGCCGATCATGCCCGGGTGGGATCGCTTCCCGGTACGCGAGCTGCTCACCCGCGAGCACGGCTGCCCCGCGGTGGTCGACAACGACGTCAACATCATGGCGATCGGTGAGCGGCACGGCGGGGTGTCCCACTCGGTGGACGACTTCCTCTTCGTCAAGATCGGCACCGGGATCGGCTGCGGCATCCACCTCGCCGGTGAGGTCTACCGGGGTACCGACGGCTGCGCCGGGGACATCGGCCACATCCAGGTGGACGGGCACGGGCCGGTCTGCTCGTGCGGCAACGTCGGCTGCCTGGAGGCCCGGTTCAGCGGTGCCGCCCTGGCCCGGGACGCCCTGGCCGCCGCCCGCAGCGGCGCCTCGCCGGCGCTGGCCGAGCGGCTCGCGGCCCGGGGCGACCTCTCCGCCCGCGACGTCGCCGAGGGTGCCGTCGAGGGGGACATCACCTGCATCCGGTTGATCCGCGACGGCGGCCGTCGGGTCGGTGAGGTCCTCGCCGGGCTGGTCAGCTTCGTCAACCCGTCGATGATCGTGATCGGCGGCGGGCTGGCCCAGCTCGGCCACGTCCTGCTCGCCGAGATCCGCAGCGTCGTCTACCGCCGCTCCCTGCCGCTGGCCACCGGCAACCTTCCGGTGGTCCTCTCCGAGCTGGGACCGCGGGCCGGCGTCGCCGGTGCCGCCGTACTCGCCAGCGACGTGGCCTTCGGGGAGGCGTCATGACCACCGATGCAACGACCGGATCCGGTACCGGCGAGGTCGTGCTCCGGCTGACCGACGTGGTGAAGACCTTCCCCGGGGTACGGGCCCTGGACGGTGTGCAACTGGAGGTCCGGGCCGGCGAGGTGCACTGCCTGCTCGGCCAGAACGGCGCCGGCAAGTCCACCCTGATCAAGGTGCTCTCCGGCGCCCACCGCCCGGACTCGGGGCAGGTCGAATGGCTCGGCTCGCCGGTCGCCTTCGCCAACCCGCAGGCCGCGATGCGCGCCGGCATCGCCACCATCTACCAGGAACTCGACCTGGTCGAGGACCTGTCGGTGGCGGAGAACGCCTTCCTCGGGCACGAACCCCGCCGGCTCGGCTTCGTCCGGCGTGGCCAGATCGCCCGGCGTGCCCGGGACATCCTGGGCCGGCTCGGTCACCCGGAGATCCCGCCGGGCCGCATGGTGCGGGCGCTGCCCGCCGCCGGCAAGCAGATCGTCAGCATGGCGCGCGCACTCTCCCACGACGCCCGCCTGATCATCATGGACGAGCCGAGCGCGGTGCTGGCCCACGACGAGGTCGGCAACCTGTTCCGGATCATCCGGGAGTTGACCGCGCAGGGCATCGCGGTCATCTACATCTCGCACCGGATGGAGGAGATCCGCGAGATCGGTGACCGGGTCACCGTCCTCAAGGACGGCCGGACCACCGCCGCCAACCTGCCGGCCCGCACCACCCCCACCCGGGACCTGGTCAGCCGGATGACCGGCCGGTCCATCGAGTACGTCTTCCCGGACCGCCCCGCCGCCCCGGCCGAGTCGACCGAACTGCTCCGGGTGGACGGGCTGAGCCGGGACGGCGAGTTCGCCGACGTCTCGCTCACCGTCCGGGCCGGGGAGATCGTCGGCATCGCCGGGCTGGTCGGCTCCGGCCGGTCCGAACTGCTGGAGACGATCTTCGGTGCCCGGCGGGCACACCGGGGCACGGTCCGGCTCCCCGGGCGCACCCTGCGCCCCGGCAGCGTCGGCGCCGCCGTCCGGGCCGGCCTGGGCATGGCCCCGGAGGAACGCAAGAGCCAGGCCCTGCTGCTCGGCGAACCGATCTACCGCAACGTCACGCTCGCCACCTTCAGCCGGTACGCCCGGTTCGGCTTCACCCGCACCGGCCGGGAACTGGCCGAGGCGGACCGGATCGCCGAGACCCTGGAACTGCGCCCCCGGGACGTCCGCCGGCCGGTGCGCACCCTCTCCGGCGGCAACCAGCAGAAGGTGGTGGTCGGTCGCTGGTTGCTCGGCGACACCCGGCTGCTGCTGCTCGACGAACCGACCCGGGGTGTCGACGTGGGCGCCCGGGCAGAGCTGTACCAGGTGATCCGGGCGCTGGCCGCCCGGGGTGTCGGGGTGCTGCTGGTCTCCAGCGAGGTCCCCGAGGTGCTCGGCCTGGCCGACCGGGTCCTGGTGATGCGGGAGGGCCACGTGGTCCGCGCGGCGCCGGCCGGCGAGCTTGACGAAGACACCGTGCTCGACCTCGTCATGGCGGGGTCCCTCATGGAAGGAGCGCCCGCTTGACATCTTCCCGAGCTGAAGCAGGGGGATTCAACCCTCGCGGGTTGAGCTTTCTGCTTCACCGACCGCAGCCGATCCGGAATACCGGCGAGGGACGGTGTACCGCCCATCGGTCTTACACAGTCTCCACAGACGTCACTTTCCGCCAGCCCGGCGGTAGGCCCGACCGGCTTGGTTGTCACCGGCCAGGCACACGGAGATTAGCACACCTGTTCAGTCGCGCGCCGCAGGCACCTGACGCCTGTTCGCCTTGGCGGCGAACTGGCTTTCCCTGTCCTGCTCCGCAGGCGATCCGTTTCCTCCCCGCCTGAAGGCGGGGGTATCCACGGAAGGTATCTGATGAGCGCGACCGACGCACCCGCGTGGCCCCCAGACACTTGTGAAGGACGGTACGCATGAGTGCGACCCCCACTGCGGACGCGCCGCGCCCGACAACGGACCTGCCGACCCCGGCACCGCCGGCCGAACCGACCGGGCACGGGGCGGCTGCCCACGGCCCCACCCGGCCCGGCCGCCTCTCCTGGTGGCGGGGGGACGCCGGGGAGGGGGCCCGGCGCAACCTCGGGCTGATCGGCGTGCTGGTGGTGCTGATCCTGATCGGCATGGCCACCCGCCCCGACCTCTACGGAGACTCCCGCTGGGTCTGGGAGAACGTCCTGACCATCCTCAAGCTGGCCTCCGTGGTCGGCGTGGTCACCGTCGGGATGACCTTCGTGATCATCGGCGGTGGCATCGACCTCTCGGTCGGCGCGATCGTCGCCCTGGCCGGGGTCTGGTGCACCACCCTGGCCACCCAGAGCTTCGGTGCCGGCGGCATGATCTTCACCGCCCTGGCGGTCGGGATCGGGGTCGGCCTGGTCAACGGGGTGCTCATCTCGTACGGCCGGCTGGTGCCCTTCATCGCCACCCTGGCGATGATGGTCGCGGCCCGGGGCCTGGCCGCGGAGATCTCCGACAAGCAGACCCAGGTCTCCAACAGCACCACCATCAACGACATCGCCGCCGCCAAGCTGCTCGGCATCCCGCTGCTGGTCTACATCCTCGCCATCGTGGTCGCCGCCGGCTGGGTACTGCTCAACCGGACCACCTTCGGCCGGCGTACCGTCGCGGTCGGCGGCAACCCCGAGGCGGCCCGGCTCGCCGGGATCAACGTCAAACGGCACACCGTCCTGCTCTACGCCCTCTCCGGGCTCTGCTGCGGCATCGCCGCGATCATGCTCACCGCCCAGGCCACCTCGGCCCAGGCGGCGATGGCCAACCTCTACGAACTCGACGCGATCGCCGCCGCGATCATCGGCGGCACGCTGCTCAGCGGCGGCCGGGGCACCATCATCGGCTCGCTGCTCGGCGTGATCATCTTCTCCACCATCACCAACCTCTTCGCCATCAACGGCCTCTCCACCGAGGCGCAGAACATGGTCAAGGGCGGGATCATCGTGGCCGCCGTCCTGATCCAGCAGTTCCAGTTCGGCACCCTCACCCGGTTCCTCGGCCGTAACCGGCCCACCGCCAAGGCCTGAGCACCGCAACTCCCCAGGCGACGTCGGCTCCTGCGACGTCCGCCCGGCCCCGTGCACCCTCCTCCACCCCTCACCACCCCCGATACCAGGAGGTCGTCATGACCCAGCACAGTCGCGACCTGTCGCGCCGTCGGTTGCTGTTCGGCACCGCCGCGCTCGGCGCCGGTGCTCTGCTCACCGCCTGCACCAGCAACGAGGCCAATCCCACCCAGGCGCAGACCAAGGCCGCCGACCCCGCCGGCAGTGCCGCCACCCCCGGCAAGCGGGTCACCATCGGTTTCTCCGCCCCCGCCGCCGACCACGGCTGGATCGCCGCGATCACCAACAACGCCAAGGCGCAGGCCGGGGCGTACTCCGACGTGGAGTTCAAGTCGGTCGAGGCCGGCGCCGACGCGGCGGCCCAGCGCGCGGCGCTGTCCACGCTGATCTCCCAGAAGCCCGACGTCATCGTGCTGCTGCCGCACGACGGCAAGGAGCTGAACGCCTTCGGCCTGGAGGCCATGCAGGCCGGCATCCCGGTGGTCAACCTGGACCGGGCGTTCCCGGACGCGCGGGCGTACCGGCTCCAGATCAAGGGCGACAACTACGGCATGGGCGTCTCCGCGGCGACGTACATGATCGAGCAGTTCAAGGCCAAGGGCGTGAGCAGCCCGATCATCGGGGAGATCCCCGGTATCGACTCGCTGGAGCTGACCCAGGAACGCTCCAAGGGCTTCGCCGACACGCTCGCCGCCGCCGGGTTCAAGGTCGCCAACCGGCGTCCCGCCGAGTTCACCGCCGACTCCGGCCAGCAGGCCGCCGCGCAGCTCCTCCAGGCGCTGCCGAAGATCGACGCGATCTGGAACCACGACGACGACCAGGGCATCGGCGTCCTCGCGGCGGTCAACCAGGCCAACCGCAAGGAGTTCTTCATGGTCGGCGGGGCTGGCTCCAAGAAGGCGATGGAGGACATCCAGGCGGACAACACGGTGCTCAAGGCCACCGTGACCTACAGCCCGTCGATGGCCTCGTCGGCGATCTCGCTGGCCCGGCTGATCGGGCAGGGCCGGGGCATGTCCGATCTGGTGGAGCTCCAGGTACCGAAGGAGATCGTCCTGGCCTCGGAGACCATCACCAAGGAGAACGCGAGCAACTACCTCAAGCTCGGGTTCTGATACACGGGGGGAGACCCACCTTGTCCACTGTAGATAGCGAGCTGCGGATCGGGATGGTCGGCTACGCGTTCATGGGCGCCGCGCACTCACAGGCGTGGCGGACCGTGAACCGTGTCTACGACCTACCGGTACGGGCCCGGATGGCACGGATCTGCGGCCGGGACGCCGGGAAGGTGGCCGAGGCCGCCGACCGGCTCGGCTGGGACTCGTACACCACCGACTGGCGGGAACTGGTCAACGCGGACGACATCGACGTGGTCGACATCTGCACACCGGGCGACAGCCACGCCGAGATCGCCATCGCGGCGCTCGCCGCCGGCAAGCACGTGCTGTGCGAGAAGCCCCTGGCGAACAACGTCGGCGAGGCCCGGGAGATGGTCGCCGCAGCGGCCCGCGCCCAGGCGACGGGGGTACGGTCCATGTGCGGGTTCAACTACCGCCGGGTACCGGCCGTCACCATGATGCGCGACCTGGTCGCCGCCGGCCGGCTCGGGGTGATCCGGCACGTCCGGGCGGTCTACCTCCAGGACTGGATCGTGGACCCGCAGTTCCCGCTGGTCTGGCGGTTGCAGAAGGACAGGGCGGGTTCCGGAGCGCTCGGTGACATCGGTGCGCACATCATCGACCTCACCCAGTTCGTCTCCGGGCAGCGGATCACCGGGGTCAGCGCGGTGACCGAGACCTTCGTCAAGGAACGCCCGCTGCCGGCCGACTCCGCCGGCCTGGCCGCCACCGTCGACGGCACCGCCGACGGGCCGCACGCCACCGGGCAGGTGACGGTGGACGACGCGGCGGTCTTCGTGGCCCGGCTCGACGGCGGCGCCCTGGCGACGTACGAGGCGAGCCGGTTCGCCACCGGGCGCAAGAACGCCCTGCGGGTCGAGATCAACGGGTCCCTCGGCTCGCTGGTCTTCGACCTGGAGCGGCTCAACGAACTGGAGTTCTACGACGCCACCCGGCCCGGCCCCGAGCAGGGGTTCAGCCGGATCCTGGTCACCGAGGGCGACCACCCGTACATGTCCGCCTGGTGGCCGCCGGGGCACATCATCGGCTACGAGCACTCCTTCACCCACGAGATGCGCGACTTCCTCACGGCGGTCGCCACCGGCGCCGACCCGACCCCGTCCTTCGCCGACGCGTTGCAGGTCCAGCTCGTGCTGGACGCGGTGGAACGCTCGGCGGAACACAGCTCGTCGTGGACCGGCGTGGAGCCCGCGCTGGCCCCGGTCGCCGCCTGACCAAACCGGGACACCGGCTCCACCGGTACATCCACCTCCCGTTCCGCTGCGGTACCCGGCACCTGCGGGTACCGCCCGACAAGCTCCCCGATCGACCGGCGAGGGTCCGGCTGCGGTTGCGCCCCGTGGCCGGAACGAGGTCGACCGGTGGGTGTGTGCCACCGACCGGTGGCGCACGAGCCGGTGCCACCGGCCGTCCGGGGTGACCGGACCGGGATTCCCCGGTCGCACCGACGGTCGGCGGTACCGGCCGGCCCAGCCCAGGAAGGGCAGCGGGGGAGGCAGGGTCGAGACGCCGACCGACCCTGCCTACCAGCCCCGCCCGCCCGTACCGGTCCGGATCCGACCAGCGCCGATGCCGCCGACATCGTCGTTGGTCGGGTGAACTCCCGGGCCGGTCGGGTGGGCGAGGTGCCCTTCCGGTCGCCTCGCGTGAAGGAGCAGTTATGCGTACGGGTGTCTGGCTGGTGGGGGCACGGGGCTCCGTGGCGACCACCAGCGTGATCGGGGCGCTGGCCCTGCGAGCCGGTCTGGCCGAGCCGACCGGCTGCGTGACCGAGCTGCCGGAACTGCGCGGGCCCGCCCTGCCGGCCGTCGACGACCTCGTCTTCGGCGGGCACGACATCGTCGGTACCGCGCTGACCAAGCGGGCCGAGGAACTGGCCGACGCCGGGGTGGTCCCCGCCCATTTGGTGGCCGCACTCGCCGACGGGCTGGGCGCGGTGGAGGAGGAGATCCGGCCCGCACCGACCGGTGACCGGCAGCACCGGCAGGCCGAGGCGGTCGCCGCCGACCTGACCCGGTTCGCCGACCGGCACCGGTTGGACCGGGTGGTGGTGATGAACGTGGCGGCCACCGAACCCGCCCCACCGGACCACCCCGCACACGCCGACCTGACCGCGCTACGGACCGCGCTGACCGGCGACGATCCGGTCCTGCCGCCCAGCTCGCTGTACGCGTACGCGGCGTTCACCGCCGGTTGCCCCTACGTGGACTTCACCCCGTCGACCGGGGCCCGGCTGCCGGCTCTGGTCGGGTTGGCCGCCGAGCGCGGCCTGCCGTACGCCGGGCACGACGGCAAGACCGGGGAGACCCTGGTCAAGTCGGTGCTCGCGCCGATGTTCGCGATGCGGCACCTGCGGGTGCGCTCCTGGTCCGGGCTGAACCTGCTCGGCGGCGGCGACGGTGCGAACCTGGCCGAGCCGGCGGCGAACGCCGCGAAGACCGCCAGCAAGCAGCGGGTGCTCGGGGAGACGCTGGGCTACCTGCCCCAGGGGCACACCCGGATCGAGTACGTCGAGGAGATCGGCGACTTCAAGACCGCCTGGGATCTGATCAACTTCTCCGGTTTCCTCGGTACCCGGATGCGGATGGAGTTCACCTGGCACGGCTGCGACTCGGCGCTGGCCGCCCCGCTCGTGCTCGACCTGGCCCGGCTCACCGCCGCCGCGCACGCCGCCGGCCGGTCCGGACCGCTCGCCGAGCTGGCCTTCTTCTTCAAGGATCCGCTCGGCGGAACACCGGGCTCGCTGGGCGAGCAGTGGAGCGTGCTGCGGGACTTCGTCGCCGGGCTGCACGTCGCCGCCGGGTCGCCCACCGACGACGGAACGGGAGCAGGCGATGGCCTCTCTGACTGACCTGGCCGAACTGGTCCGGGCGCCGGCCGCGCTCTCCGTACCCGGGGACGTGCTGGCCGGCGCGGCGGCGGCCGGCACCCTGGACCGCCGGACGCCTGCCCTGGCCGGGGCGTCGGTGCTGCTCTACTGGGCCGGTATGGCCGCCAACGACTGGGCGGACCGGAAGCTGGACGCCACCGAGCGACCGGAGCGGCCGATCCCCAGCGGGCGGGTCAGCCCGGCCGCCGCGTTCGGGCTGGCCGCCGGGCTCACCACGGCCGGGCTGGCCCTGGCCGGGTACGCCGGTGGCCGTCGGGCGCTCGCCGTGGCCGGCCCGCTGGCCGCCACGATCTGGGGGTACGACCTCACGGCGAAGAACACCGCCGCCGGGCCGGTGGTGATGGCCGCCTGCCGGGGGCTGGACGTGCTGCTCGGGGCGAGCGGCGGCCGTCGGCGGCGGGCGTTGCCGGCGGCGCTGACGGTTGCCGCGCACACCGTGACGGTGACCGCGCTGTCCCGCCGCGAGGTCACCGGGGCCCGGCCCGCCCTGCCGGCCGCCACGCTGGCCGGCACCGCCCTGGTCGCGGCCGGTGCGGTCGCGGCCCGCCCGGGTCGGTTCGCCGGATCCGTCGGGGGTACCCGGAGCGCACCGGCCCGCGTCGCCGCCGCGCTGCCCGCCGCCCTGGCCATCTGGTACGCCATCCGCTACGGCGCGGCCCAGGTCCGGGTGCTCACGGACCCGGCCGCACCCCGGGTCCGGGCGGCGGTCGGTGCCGGGATCACCGGACTGCCGGTACTCCAGGGGGCGCTGACCGCCGCGGCCGGTGCCGGACCGCTCGGGCTGGCGGTGGCGGCCGTCACCCCGCTGGGCCGTCTGCTCGCCCGGAAGATCACTCCGACATGACCGGCCCGGCGGTGGCCGCGGAGCAGCTGCGGTTCGGTTACGGCACCAACGGGTTCGCCAACCACCGGTTGACCGACGCGCTCGCGGTCCTGGCCGACCTCGGCTACCAGGGGGTCGCGCTCACCCTCGACCACGACCACCTCGACCCGTTCGCCCCCGGGCTCGCCGCCCGGGTGGCCGGGGTGGCCCGTCGCGTGGCCGCCCTCGGGCTGGCTGTGGTGATCGAGACCGGCGCCCGGTACCTGCTCGACCCGTGGCACAAGCACGCACCGACGTTGCTGCACGACGACCCGTCCCGGCGGGTCGACTTCCTGCGCCGGGCGGTGGCGATCGGCGCGGACCTGGGCGCCGAGGCGGTCTCCTGCTGGGCCGGGGTACGCCCGGCGACCGTCGACCCGGTGGTGGCCTGGGACCGGTTGGTCGCCGGCTGCGCCGAGGTGGTCGCGGCGGCCGACGCGGCCGGTGTGCCGCTCGGGTTCGAGCCGGAGCCCGGCATGCTCGTCGAGGACATCGCCGGCTGGCGCCGGCTGCACGCGGCGCTCGGTGCCCCGCCGGCCCTCGGCATCACCCTGGACATCGGGCACTGCCGGTGCCTGGAGCCGCAGCCGGTGCCCGCCTGCGTGGCCTCGGTGGCCGGGCACCTGGTCAACGTGCAGATCGACGACATGCGCCGGGGCGTGCACGAGCACCTGGAGTTCGGCCAGGGCGAGATCGACTTCCCGCCGGTGCTGCGGGCTCTCGCCGACGCCGGCTACCGGGGGCTGGTCGCCGTCGAACTGCCCCGGCACTCGCACGCCGCTCCGGCGGTGGCCGCCCGGTCGCTCCGCTTCCTGCGCGCCGCCGCCGGGGCGGCCGGTGCGGGGACCGGACCACCTGGTTAGCCGGAGTGGAGCCGCTGGCACCGCAGAAGGAGGTAGGAATGGCACCCGAGAACCGGACGACGGAAACCACCCGGACGGCGGAGGTCGACCGGCTGCGGGCCGCGCTGCACGGCGTACCCGATCCGCAGTGGCTGGCCGACGCGCTGCACCGCGTCGCGGCCGAACCGGCGACGGTCCCGCGGTGCTTCGCCGCCGCCGGCCGCCGCTGCGGCCGGGACCCGCTGCCCGACGCGCCCGGCTGGACCGCCGACGAGGCGGCCCGCGCGCTGCTGCTCGCCGCGCTCCCCGCCGACCACGCCGGGCACACCGACACCCTCTACCGGTACGGCGACGCGGCGGAGAAGCGGGCGGTGCTCAGGGCACTCCCGCTGCTCGACGTCGGCCCGGCCGGGGTGCCGCTGCTGCACGACGCGATCCGCACCAACGACACCCGACTGGTCGCCGCCGCGCTCGGCCCCTACGCCCGCCGGTACCTCGACCAGCCGGCCTGGCGGCAGGGCGTGCTCAAGTGCGTCTTCATGGGCGTGCCGTTGTACGTGGTGGACGGCCTCGACGACCGGGCCGACGCCGAACTGGCCACCATGCTCGCCGGGCTGGCCGCCGAGCGTACCGCCGCCGGCCGGGCCATGCCCGACGACGCCACCGAGCTGCTCAGCCGGCTGAGCGCCACCCAGGAGGGCTGACATGCGCATCTTCGACCCGCACATCCACATGACCTCACGCACCACCGACGACTACGAGCGGATGGCCGCCGCCGGGGTACGGGCCCTGGTCGAACCGGCCTTCTGGCTCGGCCAGCCGAGGACCAGCCCGGACACCTTCGCCGACTACTTCGACTCGCTGCTCGGCTGGGAGCCGTTCCGGGCCGGCCAGTTCGGCATCCGGCACCACGCCACCATCGCCCTGAACCCGAAGGAGGCCAACGACCCGCGCTGCCGGCCGGTGCTCGACCTGCTGCCCCGCTACCTGGAGAAGGACGGCGTGGTCGCGGTCGGCGAGATCGGGTACGACTCGATGACCCCGGAGGAGGACGAGGTCTTCGCCGCCCAGCTGGCCCTGGCGGTGGCACACGAACTGCCGGCGCTGGTGCACACCCCGCACCGGGACAAGGCGCGCGGCACCGAACGGACCCTCGCCGTGGTGGCCGAGTCCGGAATCGACCCAGGCCGGGTGGCCGTCGACCACCTCAACGAGGTGACCGTGGAGCTGGTCCGGGACTCCGGCTGCTGGCTGGGCTTCTCGATCTACCCGGACACCAAGATGTCCCCGGACCGGATGGTCGAACTGCTCAGGCGGTACGGCACCGAACGGATGCTGGTCAACTCGGCCGCCGACTGGGGGCGCTCCGACCCGCTGCTGACCCGGGCCACCGGCGAGGCGATGCTGCTCGCCGGCTTCACCGCCGACGACGTGGACCGGGTGCTCTGGCGCAACCCGGTCGAGTTCTACGGCCAGTCCGGCCGGCTCGACCTGGCCGACCTGGATGACGCCGACGCCACCTTCGAGGGCAACTCGATCCTGCGCGGCGGCAACTGATGCGGCTCCGGCACGGTAGCGGCGAGACGGTCCACCTCGGCTACTGCACCAACGTCCACCCGGCCGAGGACCTGACCGGCATCCTCGCCCAGCTCGACACGTACGCGCTGCCGGTGCGCCAGCGGCTCGGCGCCGACCTGCTCGGGCTCGGGCTCTGGCTGGCCGCCCCGGTGGCCGCCGCGCTGGCCGCCGACCCGGCCGCCCGGCTCCGGCTGCGGGCCGAGCTGGACGCGCGCGGGCTGGAGGTGGTCACCCTCAACGGCTTCCCGTACCGCGCCTTCCAGGCCCCGGTGGTCAAGGGCGACGTGTACCACCCGGACTGGACCACCGCCGACCGTCTCGCCTACACCCTGGACCTGGCCACGGTCCTGACCGATCTGCTGCCCGACGACGCGGCCCGGGGCTCGATCTCCACCCTGCCGCTGGCCTGGCGTACCCCGTGGGACCGCAGCAGCGCCGAGGCCGCCGCCCGGCGCCTCGACGCGCTGGCCACCGGTCTGGCCGAGCGGGAGCGGCGCACCGGCCGGCGGATCCGGGTGGGCTTCGAACCGGAGCCCGGATGCGTGGTGGAGAGCAGCACCCAGGCTGCCCTACTGCTGTCCGGGATGGACACCGAGCGGCTCGGCATCTGCCTGGACCTGGCCCATCTCGCCTGCGCCTGGGAGGAACCGGCCGACGCGCTGACCCGGCTGCGCAGTGCCGGGCTGCCGGTGGTCAAGGTGCAGGTCTCCGCCGCGATCGCGGTCGCCGACCCGGTTGCCGCAGCCGATGCACTGGGCCGGTACGTCGAACCGCGCTTCCTGCACCAGACCAGGGCGGCCGGCTGCGCCGGACAGGTGGACCCGGCCGACCCGGCGTACGCCGCCGACGACCTGGACGCCGCCCTGCGTGCCGGGCTGCCCGGGGCGTGGCGGGTGCACTACCACGTACCGCTGCACGCACCGCCCGAGCCGCCGCTGGACTCGACGGTACCGGTGCTGCGTACCGCGTTGACCGAACTCTTCGCCGGACCGGTCGCCGGCTGCGACCACCTGGACGTCGAGACGTACACCTGGGGGGTGCTGCCGGCGGCGCGGCGCCCGACCGACGACGCGGAGCTGGCCGACGGGATCGCCGCCGAGCTGACCTTCGCCCGCGACGAGCTGACCGCCCTCGGCCTGACGGCGGTCCGGACAGTGGAGGCGGCATGACCCGGCCCCTGGTGGTCCTCGACGTGGTGGGGCTGACCCCCCGCCTGCTGGCGCACATGCCCCGGCTGCGGGCGGTCGCCAGGGCCGGCTTCACCGCCGAACTCGGTACCGTGCTGCCGGCGGCGACCTGCTCCGCGCAGGCCACCTTCCTCACCGGGGAACTGCCCAGTGGACACGGCATCGTCGGCAACGGCTGGTACTTCCGGGACCTGGGCGAGGTGCTGCTGTGGCGGCAGCACCACGCGCTGATGGGCGGGGAGAAGGTCTGGCAGGCGGTGCGCCGGGTCCGCCCCGACTACACGGTGGCCAACGTCTGCTGGTGGTACGCCATGGGCGCGGACGTGAACTGGACGGTGACCCCGCGTCCGATCTACTACGCCGACGGGCGTAAGGAGCCGGACTGCTACACCGATCCGCCGGAGCTGCACGACCAGCTCACCGACCGGCTTGGCGGGTTTCCGCTGTTCACCTACTGGGGGCCGGGTGCCGGGCTGCCCTCCTCGGCCTGGATCGCCCGCGCCGCCGAGCAGATCATGGCCGACCATGACCCGGACCTGACCCTGGTCTACCTGCCGCACCTCGACTACGACCTGCAACGGTACGGCCCGGCGGATCCCCGGACGGCGGCTGCCGCCCGGGCCCTGGACGACGTGCTCGGCCCGCTGCTCGACGCGGCGCGGGCCCGGGACGCGGCGATCGTGGCGCTGTCCGAGTACGGCATCACCGGGGTGTCCCGGCCGGTCGACGTGAACCGGCTGCTGCGCGCCGAGGGGCTGCTGCGGGTCCACACCCAGGACGGCATGGAGTACCTGGACCCGTGGACGTCCCGGGCGTTCGCCGTCGCCGACCACCAGGTGGCCCACGTCTACGTCCGGGATCCGGCCGACGTGCCGGTCGTGGCGAAGCTCTGCGCCGGGCTGCCCGGCGTGGCCGAGGTACTCGACGAGGCGGGCAAGGCGGCGCACGGGCTGGACCATTCGCGCTCCGGCGAGCTGGTCCTGGTGGCGGAACCGGACGCCTGGTTCACCTACTACTACTGGCTGGACGACGCCCGCGCGCCCGACTTCGCGCGGCTGGTGGAGATCCACCGCAAGCCCGGGTACGACCCGGCGGAACTCTTCTTCGACCCGGCCGCCCCGGGCGCGGCCAAGCGGCGGGCGGCGGTCGCCCTGGCCCGCAAGAAGCTCGGCATGCGGTACCTGATGAGCGTGGTCGGGCTGGACGCCGGGGCGGCGGCGGTACGCGGGTCGCACGGCCGGCTGCCGGCCGACCCGGCCGACGGTCCGGTGCTGCTCTGCTCGGAGCCGGCGACCGGGCTCGTTGACACCGCCGGTCCGGTTGACACCGCCGGTCCGGTTGACACCGCCGGTCCGGTTGACACCGCCGGTCCGGTTGACGCTGCCGGACCGGGCACCGGCAGCGGCCACCGGATCGCCGCGACCGGGGTGAAGTCGCTGCTGCTGGCGCTGGCCGGGGTGCGGCCATGACGGTGACCACCACGCCGACCGACGCGGCGAGCCTGCGGGACCGGTTCGACGCGCAGCTCGTGGCGTTCCTCGACCGGCAGGATCCGGCCTGGCCGGACGGGGCGCCCCGGGGCGTCTTCACCACGCTGCACCGGTTCGTGCTGGCCGGCGGTAAGCGGCTGCGTCCGCTGTTCTGCTACTGGGGCTGGCGCGGGGCGGGCGGGACCGACGGTCCCGAGATCGTGGCCGCATCGGCGGCGCTGGAGCTGTTCCACGCCTTCGCCCTGATCCACGACGACATCATGGACGGCAGTGACCGGCGCCGGGGCGAGCCGTCGGTGCACCGGCTCTTCGCCGACCTGCACGCCCGGTCGTCCTGGCGGGGTGACCCGGTGGCGTACGGCCGCAGCACCGCGCTGCTCTGCGGGGACCTCTGCGCAGCCTGGTCGGACCAGATGTTCCACGAGTGCGGTCTGGACACCGAGCAGGTGTACCGGGGGTACGAGGTGTTCTCCACCATGCGTACCGAGGTGATCGCCGGGCAGTACCTCGACCTGGTCTCCGGGGTGGGGGACGGGTCGGTGGCCAGCGCGTTGACGGTGATCCGGATGAAGGCGGCCCGGTACACGGTGACCCGCCCGTTGCAGATCGGTGCCGCACTCGCCGGCGCCGACCCGGAGCTGCTGGTGGCGCTGGCGGCCTTCGGCGACCCGCTCGGGGACGCGTTCCAGTTGCGCGACGACGTGCTCGGGGTGTTCGGCGACCCGTCGGTCACCGGCAAGTCGGATCTGGACGACCTGCGGGAGGGGAAGCGAACGGTGATGATGGCGCTGGCCCGGGACCGGGCCGACCGGGCCCAGGCGCAGCGGATCCGGGCGCTGTTCGGCCGGCCGGACCTGGACGTGGACGGGGCGGCCGAGCTGCGCGAGATCATCGTGGCGACCGGGGCGCTGGAGCGGATCGAGCAGATGATCACGGTACGTACCGACGCCGCCCTGGCCGCGCTCGACGTTGCCCCGCTGATCGACCCGGCCCGGGTTGCCCTCACCCGGTTGGCCACCGAGGCGGTCCACCGCCAGGTGTGACGCCAGGTGTGTCGCCACTTTTCTCCGACTGAGCAAAAGTTGGTCCACGGTCGGCAGAAGTATAGACACATTCAACTTAACAAATTAGTGTCGTCCCCAACACGAACGTGTTTCGTCGAGGTGAACCGGCGGCGCGCTCGGTCCACCGACTGGTGGCCACCGGGCGCGGTCCGGCCCAGCCCGACGGTCACGGTCCTGTCCGGGGACGGCACCCGGCGGGCCGGCATGATCCCGCTACGGCATCCGGCGCGACGGCGCGCGCCCGGCCTGGCAGTCACTTCCAGGAAGGGATTGCACCGACATGCAACTCAGGCACAGTGGACCCACCCGCCCCCGCCGGGGTACGGCCGTCAGCGCCGCCCTGCTGCTGGTCGCGGCGGGCCTCACCACCGCGCTCGGCCCGCCGGCCCCCGCCCGGGCCCACCCGATCAACGCCACCGACTTCCAGCAGGTCGAACTCGCCCGGGGCGTCGCCGAGATGGGCGAACCGATGTCGCTGGCGATCCTGCCGGACCGCTCGGTGCTGCACACCGCCCGTAACGGCACGCTGCGCCGTACCGACGCGGCCGGCACCACGGCCGTCATCGGCACCCTCGCGGTCTACACCCACGATGAGGAGGGGTTGCAGGGCGTCGGGGTGGACCCGAACTTCGCCAGCAACCGGCACGTCTACCTCTACTACGCGCCGCCGCTGTCCACCCCCGCCGGGGACGCGCCGGCCACCGGCACCGACTTCTCCGCCTGGCGGGGCGTCAACCGGCTCTCCCGGTTCACCCTGAACGCCGACTTCACGCTCAACCAGGCCAGCCGGGTCGACGTGCTCGACGTACCGGCCGACCGGGGGATGTGCTGCCACGTCGGCGGGGACATCGACTTCGACGCCGCCGGGAACCTCTACCTCTCCACCGGCGACGACACCAACCCGTTCGACTCCGCCGGCTACGCCCCGATCGACGAGCGGACCAACCGCAACCCGGCGTACGACGCCCAGCGCAGCGCGGCCAACACCAACGACCTGCGCGGCAAGATCCTGCGGATCCGGGTGAACGCCGACGGGTCGTACTCGATCCCGGCCGGCAACCTGTTCGCCCCGGGTACCGCCCGGACCCGCCCGGAGATCTACGCGATGGGCTTCCGCAACCCGTTCCGGATGAGCGTGGACCGGGCCACCGGCATCGTCTACGTCGGCGACTACGGGCCGGACGCCGGCACCACCAACGCCAACCGGGGCCCCAGCGGGCAGGTCGAGTTCAACCGGGTCACCAGCCCCGGCAACTACGGCTGGCCGTACTGCACCGGCACCAACACCAGCACCGAGACCTACAACGAGTGGGACTTCGCCACCAACAGCACCGGGCCGAAGTTCAACTGCACCGGCGGACCGACCAACAACTCGTTCCGCAACACCGGCCTGACCACGCTGCCCGGGGCCCGGCAGTCCTGGATCCGCTACGCCGGGGACGCCGGCAGCCCGCCGGAGTTCGGCGGCGGCTCCGAGTCGCCGATGGGCGGCCCGGTCTACCGGTACAACGCGTCGTCGACCTCGCCGGTGAAGTTCCCGCAGTCCTTCGACGGGCAGTTCTTCGCCACCGAGTTCGGCCGGGGCTGGATCAAGCCGATCCACGTCAACGCCGACGGCTCGCCCGGCACCATCGACAGCTTCCCGTGGACCGGCAAGCAGGTGATGGACTCGGCGTTCGGCCCGGACGGGGCGTACTACGTGCTCGACTACGGCACCGGTTACTTCAACGGGGACGCCAACTCCGCCCTCTACCGCTTCGAGTACATCGGCGGCGGCAACCGGGCACCGACCGCGGTGGCCAGCGCGAACCGGACCTCCGGCCCGGCCCCGCTCGCGGTGACCTTCTCCTCGGCCGGCTCCACCGACCCGGAGGGCGGGGCGCTGACCTACTCGTGGGCCTTCGGCGACGGCACCAGTTCCACCGCCGCCAACCCGACGAAGACCTACAGCACCAACGGCACGTACACCGCCACCCTGACCGTCCGCGACCCGCAGGGCGCCACCGGCAGTGCCAGCGTGGTGATCAGCGTCGGCAACACCGCGCCCACGGTGACCGTGAACAGCCCTGGCAACGGTCAGCTCTTCGCCTTCGGTGACACCGTGCCGTTCAGCGTCACCGTCACCGACCCGGAGGACGGCACGATCGACTGTGCCCGGGTCAAGATGACCTACGTTCTCGGCCACGACCAGCACGGCCACCAGATCACCTCGAAGAACGGCTGTTCCGGATCGATCACCATCCCGGTCGACGGCGAGCACGACGACGCGGCGAACATCTTTGCCATCTTCGACGCCGAGTACACCGACGCGGGTGGGCTGACCACGCACACCCAGCACACCCTGCAACCGAGGCACCGGCAGGCCGAGCACTTCCGGACCTCGTCGGGGATCGCCACCCACGACAAGGCCACCGCCGAGGGCGGCAAGACCGTCGGCAGCATCGACAACGGCGACTGGATCGCGTTCCAGCCGTACCGGCTGAACAACGTCTCCTCGTTCACCGCCCGGGTCTCCTCGGCCGGAGCGGGCGGCACCCTCCAGATCCGGGCCGGCTCGGCCACCGGCACCGTGCTCGGCTCGGCGACCGTACCGGTCACCGGCGGCTGGGACGTGTTCACCACGGTCACCGGTACCGTCTCCGGCGCCCCGGCCGGCACCACCACGCTCTACCTGACCTTCGCCGGTGGGACCGGGGCGCTCTACGACATCGACGCGTTCACCCTGAACACCACGGCGGCCGGCGGCACCGGCCCGATCGTCGGGCTCGGCGGCAAGTGCCTCGACGTCCGGGGCGGGGCCACCGCCGACGGCACCCAGGTGCAGATCTACACCTGCAACGGCACCGCCGCGCAGACCTGGACGGTCACCCCGAACAGCACGGTCAAGGCGCTCGGCAAGTGCCTGGACGTCTCCGGGGCCGGTACCGCCGACGGCACGAAGATCCAGCTCTGGACCTGCAACGGCACCGGGGCGCAGAACTGGTCCGCCCAGCCGGACGGCACGGTCCGCAACCCGCAGTCCGGCAAGTGCCTCGACGTCTCCGGCAACACCTCCACCGACAGCACCCCGGTGCACCTGTGGACCTGCCACACCGGCGCCAACCAGAAGTGGACCCTGCCCCAGTGAGTGCAAGGAAGGGCCCCCGCTTATCGCTTTTGGTAGAGGAAGGGGCCCTTCCTAACCGATAGGGAGAGCACGATGCGCAGACTCCTCCGAACCCTGCTCGGCGTGGGCGCCGCCGCCCTGGCCGTCCTCGCCGCCCCCACGGCGGTCGCCCCGGTCAGCGCCGCCGACGCCCCGTACGACGTCCTGGTCTTCTCGAAGACCGCCGGCTTCCGGCACGACTCGATCGCGGTCGGTACCCAGGCCATCCGCGACCTCGGGGCGGCCAACAGCTTCACCGTCACCGCCACCGAGGACGCCACCGCGTTCAGCACCGCCAACCTGAGCCGCTACGAGGCGGTGGTTTTCCTCAACACCACCGGTGACGTGCTCGACGCCACCCAGCAGGCCGCCTTCGAGGCGTACATCGGCTCCGGTGGCGGCTACGTCGGGGTGCACTCGGCCGCCGACACCGAGTACGGCTGGTCGTTCTACGGCAACCTGGTCGGCGCGTACTTCGCCTCGCACCCGGCCATCCAGCCGGCCACGGTGCGGGTGGAGGACCGGGCGCACCCGGCCACCGCGCACCTGTCGCCGACCTGGAACCGCACCGACGAGTGGTACAACTACCAGACCAACGCCCGCTCCACCGCGCACGTGCTGGCCACCCTGGACGAGTCGTCGTACTCCGGGGGCGGCATGGGCGCCGACCACCCGCACGCCTGGTGCAAGACGTACGCCGGGGGCCGGTCCTTCTACACCGGCGGCGGCCACACCCAGGCGTCGTACGCCGAGCCGGCGTTCCGGGCCCACCTGCTCGGCGGCATCCGGTACGCGGCCGGCCGGGCGAAGGCCGACTGCCGGCCGGAGACCGGTTACACCACCCTCTACAACGGCTCGACCACCGGCTGGTCCCAGGCCGGGCCGGGCAGCTTCAGCAACGCCGACGCCACCCTCACCTCGGTCGGCGGGATGGGCCTGTACTGGTACAGCGCGAAGCAGTTCACCAACTACTCGCTCAAGCTGGACTGGCGGATGGCCGGCGACGACAACTCGGGTGTGTTCATCGGCTTCCCGCCGTCGAGCGACCCGTGGTCGGCGGTGAACAACGGCTACGAGGTCCAGATCGACGCCACCGACGCCGCCGACCGGACCACCGGCGCGGTCTACACCTTCAAGTCCGCCGACGTCGCGGCCCGGGACGCGGCACTCAACCCGCCGGGGGAGTGGAACACCTACGAGCTGCTGGTCGAGGGTGAGCGGCTCCAGGTGTTCCTCAACGGGGTGAAGATCAACGACTTCACCAACACCGACCCGGTCCGGTCGCTCGCCGGCCACATCGGCCTCCAGAACCACGGTACCGGCGACGACGTCTCGTTCCGCAACATCCGGATCAGGGAGCTGGGTACCAACCCGCCGGGCGGGAACACCACCGTTCAGGCGGAGGCGTTCAGCTCGGCCAGCGGGGTCAGCCCATACACCAAGACCGGCGCCAACGGCGGGCAGACCCTCGGGTACGTCGACCCGGGCGACTGGGCCGCATACAACGGCGTGGACCTGACCGGGGTCACCTCGTTCCGGTCCCGGATCGTCTCCGGTGGCCCGGGCGGCACCATCACGGTGCGGACCGGCTCACCGACCGGCCCGGCGCTCGGCTCGGTGGCCGTACCCAACACCGGTGGCTGGACCAGCTTCGCCGACGTGACCACCACGTTGACCGGGGTACCGTCCGGCGCGCAGAACCTCTACCTGACGTTCACCGGCACCGGCTCCGGCCTGTTCGACGTGGACGACTTCACCCTGGTCCGGTCGACCGGTGGCAGCGGTACCGGCCCGGTCCGTGGGCTGGCCGGCAAGTGCCTGGACGTGGCCAACGGCGGCACCACCGACGGTACGAAGATCCAGCTCTGGACCTGCAACGGTACCGCCGCGCAGACCTGGACGGTGACGCCGAACAGCACGGTCCGGGCGCTCGGCAAGTGTCTGGACGTCTCCGGCGGCGGTACCGCCGACGGCACCAGGGTGCAGCTGTGGACCTGCAACGGCACCGGGGCGCAGAACTGGTCCGCCCAGGCCGACGGGACGGTCCGTAACCCGCAGTCCGGCAAGTGCCTGGACGTGGCCGGCAACAACTCCGCCGACGGTACCCAGATCCACATCTGGACCTGTACGGGCGCGGCCAACCAGAGGTGGACGCTGCCGTAGCTGTTAAGAAGGGCCCCTTCCTCTACCGAAAGCGTTAAGAAGGGGCCCTTCCTTACCTGCCGTGTCTACCGGTCCGCGCTGGCCGGCCCTAGAGTGGGCGGTGGCGACCCCTGGTGGTGGCCGGCGACCCGGCGGGAGGCGCAACCCGCTGGGTTCCAGGTGCGTCCCGCACCCGCCGGTGCCGCCGTCGTGGTCGACTACGGACCGGTCACCCTCGTCCCAGTCCGCCGGCCGTACCGGGCGGGCCGCACGCCGCTCGGCGCTCTCCGGGAATCCCACGACACGACGGGCAACCGTTCGACACGGGAGCCCTGTTCATGGACAGGGGAAGACGACAATGGCGCGACCGATCACGCTTTTCACCGGCCAGTGGGCCGACCTGCCGTTCGAGGAGGTCTGTCGGCTGGCCTCCGAGTGGGGCTACGACGGCCTGGAGATCGCCTGCTGGGGTGACCACTTCGAGGTCGACCGGGCACTGGCCGACGACTCGTACGTCGACCGGAAGCGGCAGACCCTGGCCAAGTACAACCTGGAGGTCTTCGCGATCTCCAACCACCTGGTGGGGCAGGCGGTCTGCGACCACCCGATCGACGAGCGACACCAGGACATCCTGCCGGGGCGGATCTGGGGTGACGGCGAGCCGGAGGGGGTACGTCGCCGGGCCGCCGAGGAGATCAAGGACACCGCGCGGGCGGCGGCGAAGCTCGGGGTACGGACGGTGGTGGGCTTCACCGGCTCGTCGATCTGGCACACCCTGGCGATGTTCCCGCCGGTACCGCCCGCGATGATCGAGCGCGGCTACCAGGACTTCGCCGACCGGTGGAACCCGATCCTGGACGTCTTCGACGCCGAGGGGGTCCGGTTCGCCCACGAGGTGCATCCCAGCGAGATCGCCTACGACTACTGGACCACGAAGCGCACCCTGGAGGCGATCGACCACCGGCCGGCGTTCGGGCTGAACTGGGACCCGTCGCACTTCGTCTGGCAGGAGCTGGACCCGGTGAACTTCATCCTCGACTTCGCCGACCGGATCTACCACGTGGACTGCAAGGACGCGAAGGTGCGTACCGGGGACGGGCGGCGCGGCCGGCTCTCCTCCCACCTGCCCTGGGCCGACCTGCGCCGGGGGTGGGACTTCGTCTCCACCGGACACGGCGACGTGCCCTGGGAGGACTGCTTCCGGGCGCTGAACGCCATCGGGTACGACGGTCCGATCTCGATCGAGTGGGAGGACGCCGGAATGGACCGGCTCGTCGGTGCCCCCGAGGCGCTGGGGTTCGTCCGGCGGCTCGCCTTCGACGCGCCGAGCGCCGCCTTCGACGCCGCGTTCAGCAGCGGGCGGGACTGACCCGTCCGGCGACGGCAGGATTCGTATCCGGGGTGCCGGCCCTGGGTCCGGCCGGCGCCACCGGACCCGGACCCGGCGGCGGGCCGGTCACGCAGATGGTGACCGGCCCGCCGGGTACGCGGGTCAGAGCGCGCTGCCGTTGGTGCCCGTCCCGGACGGCTTGCTGCGGGGGGTGGTGCTGGCCGAACCCGTGCCCGACGTCGACGAGGACGACGAGCCCGAGGTGGTGGACGACGTGCCGGACTTCGCGCCGACGCTCGCCGGGGTGCCGGCGAACGGCTTGTCGGCCGGGGTCAGCTCGTGCTTGGCGCCGCCGCCGTTGGGGCCACTGCTCAACTTCTCACCGAGCTTGGTCTGGCCGAGCTTGTCCTTGCCCTCGCTGTACAGGCGGGTCGCCTGCGCCTGGGCCACGCCCGCCGCCTCCTGCACGGTGGGGCTGTCGAGCAGCTTGCGGCCACGGACGACCAGCTCCTCGTACTTCTCCCGGCCCGCCCGGGCGCCCAGGACGAACCCGGCAGCCAACCCTGTCACGAACCATAGCTTTCCGCGCATGGCGGCTCCTTCCGTACCTGGCGCGCGCCGCTGTGGCCCGGAGCGAAGTGCTCCGGGATCAACCGGGTCGCGCCTGCATCCTCTGTCGGTAGCTAACTACCCATCCTCCTCCGCGCTCATGCCTCGTTGTGGCGGGTACGACAATTTGTCCAGATTCGGGCGGCCGGACAGGGGCGGCAACCCCCTGGACCGAACCCGGGGTTCGTCCTGTACTCTTTACCCCGTCGCCACAGCGCCGGAGAGATCCGGAGCAGTGATCAGCGATCCCCCGTAGCTCAATTGGCAGAGCAGCCGGCTGTTAACCGGCAGGTTTTTGGTTCGAGTCCAAACGGGGGAGCTTCTCCACCATGTGCCCGCCGGCGTCGCTGGCGGGCATCGTCGTTTCCCTGGTCCGGTCGGCAGGTGTCGCCCCCGGCAACCCGTGACGGGGTGGTCCTCTCGCGCGTTCAGTCCACGGAGCCGGAGTCCGGTTCGCGGAGCCGGTTCCCGCCGTACCCCCTCTCCGGCACCGGAGCCACCCGGCCGTACGTGGGCCACCCGGCTGTACGCTGGGCCACCATTAACCCCGGTTGCGTCGAATCATGAGTCGATTTATCGGAGGGTGGGATGGCCCGATGCGGACCCGCAGTCTCGCCACGCTGATCGCGGTGGCGGTGGTGCTCGGCTGGCTCGTCGTCAGCGGGGTCGCCGGACCCTTCGCCGGACGGCTCGGCGAGGTTGCCACCAACGACAACGCCGCCTTCCTGCCCACCGACGCCGAGGCGACCCGGGCCCAGGATCTGGCCGGCGGATTCGTCGACCGGCAGACCACCCCGGCCCTGGTGGTCTACGAACGCACCAGCGGCATCACCGAGGCCGACCGGCAGCGGGCCACCGCCGACGCGGCCCGCTTCGCCCAGGTACCCGGCGTGGTCAGCCCGCTGCCCCCGCCGGTACCCAGCGAGGACGGCCAGGCGATCCAGGTCGTCGTACCGGTCGACGACGCCGAGGGTGAACAGATCGACGCGGTCGTCGACGAGTTACGGCGGATCACCGGTACCGGCTCGGACGGGCTCACGGTCAACGTCGCCGGACCGGCCGGCCTGCTCGCCGACCTGATCGAGGTGTTCAGCGCGATCGACGGCACCCTGCTGCTGGTCACCTTCTGCGTGGTCCTGGTGATCCTGCTGGTCGTCTACCGCAGCCCGGTGCTCTGGATCTTCCCGCTGCTCGCCGCCGCGGTCTCCTTCTCCCTCGCGGCGCTGTTCATCTACCTGCTGGCCGACGCGGACGTGATCCGGCTCAACGGTCAGGCACAGGGCATCCTCACCGTGCTGGTGTTCGGTGCCGGCACCGACTATGCGCTGCTGCTCATCGCCCGCTACCGGGAGGAACTGCACCGGCACCCCGAGCCGGTCGCGGCGATGCGGACCGCCTGGCGGGGCGCCGCCCCGGCGATCATCGCGTCCGGCGGCACCACCATCGCCAGCCTGCTCTGCCTGCTGCTGTCCAGCCTCAACTCCAACCGGGCACTCGGCCCGGTCGCCGCCATCGGCATCGCCGCCACCGTACTGGTGATGCTCACCTTCCTGCCGGCGCTGCTGGTCCTCGGCGGCCGGCGGGTGTTCTGGCCCCGGGTCCCGCAGCCCGACCAGGCCGAGGCCCGCGCCGAACACGGCGTCTGGAACCGGATCGCCGGATTCGTCGCCGGCCGCGCCCGGCTCGTCTGGGCGGCGACCAGCGTGCTGCTGGTCCTGCTCGGAATCGGCCTGACCCAGCTCGGCGCCACCACCCTCGGCCAGACCGACCTGTTCACCACCCGTACCGACTCGGTCGCCGGTCAGGAGGCCATCGCCCGGCACTTCCCGGCCGGCACCGGCAGTCCGGCCACCATCTTCACCACCGCCGGTACCGCCGAACAGGTGGCCCAGGTGGCCCGGGGCGTACCGGGGGTGGCCCGGGTGCTGCCGGTGCAGGGTCAGGGCGGACCGCCCGACCCGGCGGCCCCGCCCCGGGTCGTCGACGGCCGGGTGCAGTTCCAGGCCACCCTCGCCGACCCGCCCGACAGTGACGGCGCCGAGCAGGCCGTACGGCGGCTGCGCGAGGCGGTGCACGCGGTGCCCGGCTCCGACGCGGTGGTCGGCGGGTTCACCGCGATCAACGTGGACACCGGCGACGCCGCTACCCGGGACCAGAACGTGATCATCCCGGTGGTGCTCCTGGTGATCGCCGTGATCCTGGCCCTGCTGCTGCGCGCGGTACTCGCCCCGCTGCTGCTGATCCTGACCGTGCTGCTCTCCTACGCGGCCACCCTCGGACTCTGCGCCCTGCTGTTCCGGTACGTCTTCGGCTTCCCCGGGGTGGACACGTCCTTCCCGCTGTTCGCCTTCGTCTTCCTGGTCGCACTCGGCATCGACTACAACATCTTCCTGATGAGCCGGGTCCGGCAGGAGTCGGTGAAACGGGGCACCCGGGCCGGGGTGCTCTACGGCCTCGTCGTCACCGGCGGCGTGATCACCTCCGCCGGCGTCGTGCTCGCCGCCACCTTCGCCGCGCTCGCCGTACTGCCCCTGGTCGTCCTGGTCGAACTCGGCGTCGCCGTCGCGGTCGGCGTCCTGATCGACACGATCATCGTCCGATCCCTGCTCGTCCCGGCGCTCAGCTACGACATCGGGCCGGGCATCTGGTGGCCGAGCCGGCTGTCCCGCGCCAACCACACGGAAGGGAAGGGCCGTCATGCCCGCTGACACCGACGTGGTGATCGTCTGACGCCGACGTGGTGATCGTCGGCGGTGGCCCGGCGGGGCTCGCCGCAGCCCGCCGGCTGCACCGGGCCGGCGTACCGTGGCTGCTGCTGGAGGCCGCCGACCGGCTCGGCGGGCGGGTCGTCACCGCCCGCCGGGCGTCGATCGCCACCAGCACGGTGATCAGCAAGGCTGCGCCGTCGTACGCCCCGGCGGGGCGGCATCTGATCGCACGTCGACGGTCGGCCCAACGGTGGTGCCCGAGCCGGCCGTCCGCACCGAACTGGCTCGGCTGTACGGGCGGTCTACAACGGACGGGACGCATCTCGCCACGGTGCGCATCCCCGACGCGCTGCCCGCTGCGCCGCCGCCGCAGAGGCGGCTACGGAAGCCGATCCGGTCGGCGGAGGGCCTGTTCATGGCGGGTGATCATCGGGGCAGCCCGTCGATCCAGGGAGCCCTGGCCAGTGGCGGGCGGGCGCCCGGCGCCGTGCTCCGACAGCTTCGCGCCGGCACGTAGGGCCGCCTGAACAGGGCCTTGACGCCGACCTTGATCAATTAGTATCCGGCCATGCCCGCCCCCCTCCCGGTACCGAACTTCGATCCCGGTGCGGCGTACCCGGAGGTCGACCGGATGCGCGCCGCCCTGACCGCCAGCGACTGGCCGGCCGTCCGTGACATCTTCGACCGGCTCGACGGGCCCGGGCGGACGATCCTCGTCCAGCTCGCCGGTGAGGTGAAGGGCATCGAACCGTTTCTCCGGTCGGTCCTCGCCGCCGAGCCGGCCGAACCGCTGGCCGCCACCCTGCTCGCCTCGTATCTGATCATCACCGGTTGGGAGATCCGCAGCGGCGCCCGCGCACGGCACGTCTCGCGGGAACAGTTCGCCGCCTTCCACGATCATCTGCGCCGGGCCGAGCGGATTCTGATCGACGTCACCGCCCGGCACCCCGGGTACGTGCCGGCTTGGACCCTGCGGATCGCCGACGCCCGCGGCCTCGAACTGGGCCAGTCCGAAGCCCGGCGTCGCTACGACCAGCTTGTCCGGCACGAACCGCACCACCTGCCGGCCCAGGCGTCGCTGCTGCAGCAGTTCTGCCCGAAGTGGAGCGGCACCTGGGAGAAGGCGTTCGCGTTCGCCCGGGAGTGCACGCTCGCCGCCCCGGCCGGCGCACCCAACGGGGTGCTGATCGCCGACGTCTACCTGGAACGCTGGCTCGACAGCGACAGCGACACCGACCTCGCCGAACGGACCGCCAACCGGCGGGACGAGGCGACGCTACGGGAGATCTGGGACGCCGCCCAGCGTTCTGTGCTGCACCCGCAGTTCCGCCACACCCCGGGCTGGGTGTCGGTCCGCAACACCTTCGCCGCGATGTTCTGCCTGCTCGACCAGTACGCCGCCGCCGTGGCCCAGTTCGAGGCGCTCGGGCCGTTGGCGAGCGAACGACCCTGGGCCTACTTCGGTGACGCCGCCGAGACGTACCACGAGTTCCGCAGTCGGGCGTACGCGAAGGGTGGCGCGCGGTGATCGAGCAGCTCGACGTGGACGGCGTACCGACACTGCTGGCCAAGACCGGCGGGCCGATGCACGCCGGCCTGGCCTTCCGGGTCGGCACCGCCGACGAGACCCTGGCCCGCAGCGGCATCACCCACCTGCTGGAACACCTGGCACTTGCCCCGGTCGGGTTGGCCGACTACCACTTCAACGGCGCCACCGGGTCGACCGTCACCTCCTTCCACATGCAGGGCTCCGAGAACGACATCGCCAGCTTCCTCACCGCAGTCTGCGAGAGCCTGCACAACCTGCCCGCGCAGCGGCTGGAGGTGGAGAAGGAGATCCTGCGTACCGAGTGGGGCAGCCGCGCGCCCGGGCCGATGGACACCATGCCGCTGTGGCGCCACGGCGCCCGTGACCACGGCCTGGCCAGCTACCCCGAGTTCGGGCTGAGCATGATCGGCGAGGACGACCTGCGCGCCTGGGCGGCCCGGTTCTTCACCCGGGACAACGCGGTGCTCTGGATCGCGGGGGATCGGGTACCCGCCGGACTCCGGCTCGCGCTGCCGTCCGGGACCCGCCAGCCGGTGCCGGCCGCCTCGTCCGCCCTGCCGCAGGCCCCCGCGTACTTCGTCCACGGGTCACGGGCGGTGGCACTCGACGCGGTGGTCCGCCGCCGTACCGCGGCCAGCGTCTTCGCCGGGGTACTGGAGCGGGAGCTGTTCCGGTCGCTGCGGCAGGAGGGCGGGCTGTCGTACACCGCCACGGCCGGCTACGGGCCGCGCGGCGACGGGTACGCCCACCTGCGCGGGCTCGCCGACGCGCTGCCCGAGAAACAGGACGCCGTGCTGGGCGGCTTCGTCGACGTACTGGCCAAACTGGCGGTGGGCCGGATCGACCGGGCCGACCTGGACTCGGTGGTCGGCAAGGTCCAGGACTCGCTCGGTACCGCCGAGGTGCACGCCGCCCGGCTGCCGTCGTACGCGGTCAACCTGCTGACCGGGCAACCCAACCTGGAGATCGACGGGTACCGTGCCGAGCTGGCGGCGGTGACCGTCGACGACCTGCACGGGGTGGCCACCGAGATGATGGGCTCGGCGCTGCTCATGGTCCCGGAGGGCTGCCGTGCCGACTGGGCCGGCTTCACCGAGGCACCCACCTGCTCGACCGGGGTGGTCGACGGTACGCCGTACCTGGCCCGGGACGGCGAAGGGCAGCTCCAGGTCGGTGTCGACGGGGTGAGCTACCTCGGGCCCGGCGGCCCGCTCACCGTCCGGTACGCCGACTGCGCCGCGCTGCTGTGCTGGCCCGACGGGGCCCGCCAGCTCATCGGCGCGGACGCCATCTCGCTGCGAATCGAGCCCACCCTGTTCCACCTGCACCCGGCGACGCTGCCGATGCTGGACAGCCAGGTACCGGTCGACCGCCGGGTCACCATGCCGGCCCGACCCGCCGAACGGATCCCGCAGCCCGAACCCGCCGCGCAGCCGGCCGTACCGGCCACCCGCCGGCCCGGCGCGCTGGCCGTCACCGCGATGGTGTTCAGCGGTCTGGCTACCACGGTGGTGGCCGGCTACGCCCTGCTGCTGACCGTCGGCATGCTGCTCACCGAGGAGGGGAGGCAGGCCCCGGACGGGGTCTGGGTGGTGGTCGTGATCTCCTGGCTGCTCGCTGTTATTCTCGCGTTGCCCATCGTGCTGATCCTCCGGCGACGCCGGTCGCGGTGAGCTGACGGGCACCGGGCACCCGGTCACGGTGTGGTCGGAGATCGGCCGGGCGGGATACGATCCCCGCGCGGCAGGGGGCGGTAGCTCAGCCGGTTAGAGCAGTCGACTCATAATCGATCGGTCACGGGTTCGAGTCCCGTCCGCCCCACCCGAAACGGATACCCAAACGGAAGGTTCAAGGGGAACAACCGCGCACGCACCACAAGCCTGATCGCGCCGATGATCCACACCGTGCGACACGGTCCCCCGCTGGCGTACCTGTCGCCTCCCGCCATGAGGGGGCGTCGTAGGTTGGTGCGGTGGAGTCCCTTGCCGCTTACCTTCGCACCCTGACCCAGGATCAGCTCACCAGTCTGGTCGCGAATCGTCGCGACGCGACCATCGAACCTGCGCCGAAGACCGCCGACCAGCTCGCCGTACGGCTGCTTCACCCGTCGTCGATGGTGGCTGCCTGTGCGTTGCTTACCCTGCCGCAGCTCCAGGTGGGTGAGGCCGCTGCGGCGCTGGGCGACGGGTGCACCACCGCGCGGCTGGCGACGCTGTTGGACGTACCGGAGGGCGACGCGGACCTGGCCGAGGCGCTGCGCCGTCTCACCGAGCTCGCCCTGATCTGGCCGTACGCCGACGGCTTCGCGGCGGCGCATCTGAGCCCGATATGGCCGAACCCGCTGGACCTTGGACCCGGCGCCGCCGAGCTGCTCGTCGCGCGGAACATGAACGAGCTGCGCAGGCTCGCGAAGGTGTACGGCATCCACGTGGCGGGCCGGGGCAAGGACGAGTTGATCGTTGCGTTGGTCGGCTGGTTGGCGCGGCCGGAGAACGTGCGCCGGCTCGTGGCGCAGGCCCCCGCCGACGTTCAGACCCGGCTCGCTGCGCTCGCCGCGCGGCCGGCACAGCCCTTCGCTGTGCGCGGGATCATGTTCGGCTCGGCCGGGGTTGCGCTGCCGTGGGCCGCCGAGCGTGGTCTCGTCATCGGCTCCGCATGGGGGATCGAGGAGGTGCCCCGCGAGGTCGCCCTCGCGCTGCGGGAGGGTCACGTCGCTGCGTTCGACCCGCGGCCGCCGGCCATGCCTACCACCCCCGTCGAGCCAAAGGGCGCCGAACGGGAGGCCGCAGCCGCCGCCTCGGAGACCCTCGCCGCAATCACCGCGATCGTCGGAACCATGAGCGGCGGCCCGGTGCCCCTCCTCAAGACCGGCGGTCTCGGCGTACGCGAACTCCGTCGGATCGCCAAGTCGTCCGGCCAGGACGAGGATCGTACCCGCCTGACCATCGAACTGCTCGGCGCGGGCGGCCTCACCGAGGCCTCGGACGCCGGTCTGGCGCCCTCGGTGGCCTATGACGACTTTGCCGCCGCCGAACCCGCGGATCAACTGCTGGACATCGTCGACCACTGGCTGACGATGCCCGCCTGCCCGCTCGCCCCGGCCGACTCCACCGCAGTCTCCACCCGCGTCCTCTACTGGGACGAGGGTGAGGAGATGACGTTGACGGGTCTGCGCGCCCTGACCTTGCGTACCCTCGCCGAGGTCCTACCCGAAGGTCACGCCACCGACCCCGACACGCTTGCCGACCGGCTGGCCTGGCAGAGCCCTGTCCTGACCGACCAGGCCGACGAGGATCTGCAACGGTACGTCACCGGCATCTGGCGGGAAGCCCACCGGCTCGGTCTGCTCGCTCACGGAACAGTGACCAGGCTCTGCCGTAGCCTGCTTGCCGGCGACGCCGAGGCGACCCACCGGCACGCTCAGGCCATGCTGCCCCGGTCCCGTGGCACGGTCCTGTTGCAGAACGACCTCACCGCGGTGGTGACCGGCATCCCGTCGGCCAACCTGCTGGCTCTGCTGGACAGCGCGGCCACGCCGGAGTCCCGCAGCGGTGCCTGGACCTGGCGTTTCTCGCCGGCCAGCATCCGCCGCGCACTCGACGCCGGAAGCACCCCGGCGGATCTGCTGGCCCGGGTCACCGAGGTGGCCGAAGGCGGCTCCGTGCCGCAGACACTGACCTACCTGATCAACGACGTAGCCCGCCGATACGGCCGCATTCAGGTACGCCCCGCCGGCTGCTGCCTGTGCAGCGACGACGAAACCCTGCTCACCGAGATCCTCAACACCCGCTCGCTGCAGGCACTGCACCTGGTCCGGCTCACCCCGACCGTGCTCGCCAGCGCAAAATCGCAGGCCGAAACCCTGGCCGCACTGCGCGCCGCCGGCCACGCCCCGGCCGACCTCCGCCTCGACGGCAGCCCAGCGATCGAGATCCCGCAACGACGCCGCAACGATCCATCACCCACCGAGCCGGACGGCGTTGACATGTTCCCGCTGCCACGCCTGAGTGACCCGGCCGACGTCGCACGGACTCTGCTCGGCAACCGCTGATCCCTCCGCCGGACGACCTTGAGCAGTCCGAGCCGGTTTCCCGGCCCTGGGCCCAGACAGAGGAGGAGCCGGGCATGGTTGCGCGGGCTGTGGCTGGCCGTGAATCGGCCTCCCGGTGTACCAGGCGTCAGGGGCGTGAGGAAGCGTGCTGCGAGGTATGAGCCACTGACGGCGGCGCGCCTGGGTGCCCTGCTCGTCGGAGCCGACGAGACGCGACGGTGGCGATGACCACCGGATAGCCCGCCCTCCCTCGGATGGAGGAGACGGCTCGCCCCACGGCGGGAGGTGGCCGGGGCCTCCCGCCGGCAACCTGGAGACCGACGGCGACGCCGGGTCGCCGCGAGGGCCAGGAGGACCGGATGAACAAGACGTTGCGCGGAGTGGGCGCGGTCGCGTTGGTGGCCGCCACGGCGCTGGTCACCGTGTCGTCGGTGAGCGCCACGCCGAAGGCGGCGAGCGCCGCACCGCAGAAGCCGAGGACGGCGAGCGTGACCGGAGCCGGGGACGTCCGGCTGACCTTCGCGCCGGACCGGGACGTGCGCAGCTTCAGCTTCGACGCGCGCGCCACCCCGTACACCCGACCCATGCCGGGTGTGCCGCAGGGGCTGCCGACCGACGCGACCGGCACGGTCCGCGTCGCCCACCGGGTCGCGGCGAACGGTCTCACCGTCCGCTTCGCGGCCCGGGTCGACTGCCTGGTCACGGCCGAGCGGACCGCGACCCTCACCGCCGTGGTCACGGAGGCGGACGCGCCGGTGGCCGACCTGGTCGGCCGGCGGCTGGGCTTCAGCGTGTACGACGGACCCGGCGGCGACCGGGTCGGCTTCTCCTGGGCGGTCGTCAACGCCGACCAGGGCCCCGACGGCCAGTGGCGCGAGGGTAGCGCCGGTACCTGCATGGGCCCGGCCCCCTTCGCGCCGGTGACCGACGGCGACTACCGGGTCCGGCACGCCGAACTGCCGCCGTCCCCGGCGGACAACAACTGACCGTTGTGTCGTTGAGCCGGTTGTGCCCGCCCCCACCTGCGACGCCGGTGGGGGCGCCGACCGTCGAGGAGGGACGCCGACGATCCATCAGCGGGGAGAGGGGCTGGTCTACGGTGTCGCGTTCGCGCCCGACGGCCGGTACGTGCTCCTGGGGTCTACACCGGCAAGCCCGTCGCTACCGCCCCGGCCCCGGGCCGCTGGCCCGTGCCTTCGTGGTTTGGGTGGCTGGAGGCCAGCCCAGTAGGCGGCGGTACGCGAACCGGGGTACGAGTGCAGGTTGGTGTTGACCCCGATCCTTGCGCCGCGGCGGGTACCACGGCGAGAGTCTGGCCACCTCCACCTCATCCGCTTGAGGTACACCTTTCTGTACATGCTGTGGAGGTGATCATGCGTACGGTGAACTTCACCCAGCTTCGCCAGAACCTGGCCGCCGAGCTGGACAGCGTCATCAACGACGCGGAAGAGGTGGTGGTAACCCGGTCGGGCCACGAGCCGGTCGTCATCGTGCCACTCGCCGAGTACGAAGCGATGAAGGAGACCGAGTACCTGCTCCGAAACCCGAGCAACGCCGCCGCCCTACGCCGGTCGATCGCAGAGCTTGAGACCGGTGACGCCGCCCAGCGGGACCTGATCGAGCCGGCCGACGTTCGGGACGTGGCGTGAGGTTGGTCTTCACGCCGACGGCATGGGACCAGTACCTCAGCCACACGGACCGCAAGTTGGTCAAGCGCATCAACGATCTCAACGCGGACGTCATGCGCAACGGGTACGAGGGCATCGGCAAGCCGGAGCCCCTTCGGGGGGAGTTGTGCGGCTTCTGGTCCCGCCGTATCGATCGTGAACACCGGCTCGTCTACCGGATCACCAAGGACGATGTCGAGATCATTGCCTGCCGATACCACTACGGCGACAGGTAGCGAAGGCCGGTCCCGTGCTGCCACGACGGCTGTCAGTCGCTCGTTGCGCCCACATCGGCCCGGCGCGGAAGCGTAGTCGCCGGCTATCGGGAGAACCGTTCGGCGGCCGGGCCCGCCAGGTGTCCCGGTGGCAGGCGCCGCCCGCAGAGCACCAGCAGCAGATCCTGGGCGAGCCCGTGCAGCGGCACACCCGTCCCGTGCGCCCAGTCGAGGTCGGTCGCCTGCAACCTGACCCCGTCGAGGTCCGCCCCGAAGAACCTGATGTTCCGCTCCCGCATCCCCGACAGCACCAGGACGATCCGGTCCAGCGGTACCCGGCGTTCCAGTCCCAGGCCCACCGTGATGTCGAGCCCGTGGATGACGTCGTGGGAGAGCGCACCGTGCACGCCGCCGCCGGGCGGGGTCCACGGGTGGGTGACGTTGTCCCGCAGCGCCGCGAGTAGTTGTCCGGTGGACAGCTCGGCCGCGTCCCGCCGCGCGGTCCGGTCGGCCATCCGGTTCACGTCACCACGGGCCTGCACCAGTTCGCGTACCGTTCGGCCCAGCGACGTCCGGAACGGCATCGTGGTGTGGGCGACGACCTCCCGGACCCGCCAGCCGTCGCAGAGCGTCGGCGCGTCCCACTGGTCGGCGCGCAGCGCGGCGAGTAGGTCCGCCTGTTCGCCGCGCTCCGCCACCACCGCCGCCCTGAGCTGCTCCCTGCCCATCAGGTTCCTCCTGTCCGTCGGGTGACCCGGTCCGGGCCCCGTAGAGGAGGTACGTCCGGGGCGGCGGAAACTCATCGGCGCCGTACTGTCCGACCGGACCCGTATGGTCTGGGTGTGGTGGACCCGCTGACCGTCGACACTTCCCGCCTGGAGGCGTTCCGCGTCGAACTGACCGGCTACTGCTATCGGATGCTCGGCTCCGGAGCGGAAGCCGAGGACGCGGTGCAGGAGACGATGGTGCGGGCCTGGCGATCGGGCGCCCGCTACGACCCGCAACGGGCGTCGCTGCGGACCTGGCTGTACCGGATCGCGACGAACGTCTGTCTCGACCTGCTCCGGGGCGCGGGACGCCGGGCCCTCGCCGTGGATCTCGGTGGACCGGCGACCGGGCCGGACATCGGCGTACCGCTCCCGGCGCGGACCTGGGTGCAGCCGGTGCCGGACGGTCTGGTGCTGCCGCCGGAGGACGGCCCGGAGGAGACCGCCGTGCGGCGGGAGAGCATCCGGTTGGCCTTCGTCGCCGCTCTGCAACATCTTCCAGCGCGACAGCGGGCGGTGCTGATCCTCCGTGACGTGCTGTGTTGGCGGTCCGCCGAGGTCGCTCTCCTCCTGGGGACCACGACAGCCGCGGTGACCAGCACGCTGCAACGGGCAAGGTCGACGCTGCGGACGGTCGGTGTCCGGCCCGGGGATCCGTTCCGGCCGGACGACCCGCTGCAGCGTGATCTGCTCACCCGCTACTGCGACGCGTTCGAGCGTCACGACGTCGGGGCGCTGGTGGCCCTGCTGCACGAGGAGGCGACGATGTCGATGCCGCCCTTCGCGTGGTGGCTGCGGGGCCGGGACCGGATCCGGCAGGCGCTGCTGGCGCCGGGTGCCTGCGCGGGGGCCAGGCTCGTTCCGGTCCGGGTCAACGGGTCGCCGGCGTTCTGGCAGACCCGGCCCGGGTCCGGCGGGGTGCACGCGCCCTTCGGCCTGGTCGTGCTGGACGTCGTCGACGGTCTGGTCGCCGGCCTCACCACGTACCTGGACCTCGGGCAGTTGGTCCCGCTGTTCGGCCCGCCCGGGTCGCCCGCGCCGGAATTCCCGCCCGGGTCGCCCGCGCCGGAATTCCCGCCCGGGTCGCCCGTCCGGGGTTCCCGGTCGGCCCGGGCGGTACCGGTCGCCGGATAGTCGATCGTGATTCCTGATCGACGCTGGTAGCGTCCAGCCGTCTGAAGGGAATCCGAGAAATGCCGAAGCTCAACCAGATCATCGCGGTCACCAAGGGCGTGAAGGCGCAGGCGAACCGCGACGTCACCGACGCGCACCGCAACGTCCAGAAGTCGCCTCTGCTGTCCGGCATTTCCCGCAGCTACCAGCCGAAGGACGAAGAGGGCGAGCAGTTGCCGCCGGAGTCGACCCGGGTGCAGGTGTCGGCCACCGACGTGGTCACGGACGTGTCGAAGACCCTGACCCGGCTGTTCGATCTGGTGCTCACCCAGGAGGTCGCGAACACCCGGGCCCGGGCCGACGTGGTGGTGGATGGGCGCACCGTCCTCGCCGACGTGCCGGTCACCTACCTGCTGTTCCTGGAGAAGCAGTTGGTCGACCTGCACACCTTCGTCGACAAGCTGCCCGTTCTCGACCCGGCCGAGACGTGGACGTTCAGTGAGGCGGCCGGTGCCTACGCGTCCGACCCGGTCCGGACGGTCCGTAGCCGCAAGGTGATGCGTAACCACGTCAAGGCCGAGGCCACCGACAAGCACCCCGCCCAGGTGGAGGTCTACACCGAGGACGTGCCGGTCGGCTACTGGACGACCGTGAAGCTCTCCGGTGCCCTGCCCGCGACCCGGGTCAAGGAACTGCGGGAGCGGGTCGTGAAGCTCCAGCAGGCGGTGAAGTTCGCCCGCGAGCAGGCCAACATGACCGACGTCGAGGACGTACGGGCCGGCGAGCAGGTGTTCGGCTACCTCTTCGGGTAGCGTCTGGAACTCCCCCGTGGAGCGCGGGGGTGCACGGAAGTGCAGAGACTGAGACTGACGTTCAGCCTGAGCAGAGGACGGTTCCGGTGCAGGTTCGAATCCTGCCCCCGGCACGGCACGCCGGGGTGGCCCAACTGGCAGAGGCAGACCGGCCTTGCATCAACCTCAGACTATCGCTCCAGGCTCAGTATTCCCGCCGATCGCCAGATCGAACAGTCGCGGGAAACGGTCGTCGAAGTGTGGGTTCGAGTCCGACCCGCGCCTCTAGGCACGTGGCGCGGTAGCTCAATGGCAGAGCGCGACGAATATCAGATTGACCTGCGACTTTAAACGCCGCTGGCGTGCGAGATGGGCGGAAAACGGGAGCCCCCGGCTTGGGTAGGCCGGGGGCTCCGCTATCGCTACGTCGACCGCTGCCGGTCGACAGTGCATCAACCGCCGATGGCGACCGATGCCGCCGATCCGCTCAGCGGCGGGTCTTGGGCAGGTCGTACTGGTCGGCGGCGCGGCAGTCCTTCGGGCCGCCGACCGCCGCCGGACCCAGCCGGTCGAGTGTCCGGCGGGCCCGCATCCGGCCCAGGTTCCAGGCGTACCAGGGGTCCTCCTCATCGAGGTCCCGGGCGATCCAGCTCAACGTGCAGCGGCGGACCGGGCCGGGCAGCTTCGCCAGGGCCGGCGTCGCGTCGGCGGAGAGCGCCCGCAGGTACCAGGCGTCGATCTCGCCGGTCTGCTCGTACCGGGTGATGTTCCGCTGGGCGGCGTAGTCCTCCGGGTTGAGCACGGCCAGGCTGAGCAGCATCACCACGGCGAGACCGATGGTGGTACGGGGGATCCAGGTGCCCCGCCACCGGATCCCGGCTGCCATGACCATCAGGAAGACCGCGCCGAGCAGCAGTTCGAACGCCATGACGAAGATGCGTTCCCCGGTGAAGCTGTACACCTTCTGGTAGGTGTACATCCGGGACAGCGCGGAGACCACGATGACGACGCTCAGCGCGCTCAGCAGGCCGAGCAGAACCCGCAGCAGGACGCGCTCGACCGGTCGGTCCCGGCGGGCCCAGCGGGTCACCCCGCCCAGCACCGCCAGGGTCAGCAGCGTGACGATGACCAGCTGCCAGAACCCGCTGCGGGCGTACTCGGCGTAACTGAGCCCGGTGGTCCGCAGGACGTGCCGCTGGCCGCCGAAGAGCACGGTGAACTGTACGGCGACGAAGCCGCCGAAGAGCAGGGTCAGCCCGCCGATGGCGGGTGCCCACTCGCCCACCCCGATCCGGCGCCTGCTCGGCCTGTCCACCGTGGACAAATCCGGTGGGGCGGCCAGGGTGTAGACGGCGGCGACCGCGACCAGGGCGCCAACGGCCAGCAGGAAGATCCAGCCGAACACGGTACCGACGTTCACCTCGGGTACCAGTTTGCCGAGCATCGTCGAGAAGGCGACGTCGGCCGAGGAGAGCAACGCGCCGAAGACGAGCAGCACGACCACGGTGGCGGCCACCGACCCGACGATCCGTCGGACGATCCCGGGATCCTTGGTAGGCCGGATGTGCCGGCGTACCCACGGCAGCCCACGCAATGCCGCGATCGGTGCCGCCACCAGGCTGAACAGGATCGACCGGATCAGCCGGCCACCCACGATGGCCAGTGCCGTGCAAACGAGCGCGCCGAGGACGCAGAACGTCACCAGCCACCAGGCGTTACGGAAGGCGAGCACCGCGAGCAGGGCCAGGGCCGCCCCCGCCCAGCCGGCCCGGATCCACCGTTCGGTATGCGGCAGGTCGGCGGTGGTCCGCCGGACCGCCGCGACGACCCCGACGGTGAGGGTCAGCCAGCCGAGGAACCAACCGATACCGGTACGGCCCAGCGGAAGGAAGAAGGCCAGCCCCAGGGCACCGGCGAGAACCGCCGCAGGTACGGACCGGCCCTGCGCGGGTGCCGGACCGGGCCAGTGCCGCGTGAAGAACGACGGCTGTGCCGGCCGGGGCGGGATCGCCTGGTACATCGGCCTGGGCGGTGGCCCTGACGGCGCCCACTGTGGTGGGCCAGCGGCCTGTGGCGGGACGGGCGGTGCGACGACCGGAGGTGTGACCGGAGGTGCTGCCGGTGGCGGTGCGGTGACGGGTCGCGGTGCGGTGACGGGGGGAGCGGCGGGGGCGGTGACGGGCGGAGCGGCGGGGGCCGGGGGAGTCTGTGCCGCACCGGAGGTGACCGTGGCGCCGGTCGGTGCGGTCGGCTCCGTACGGACCTGGTCCACTGCCGGGGCGGGCGGGGTGGTCGGCTCCGCACCGGCCTGCTGCGGGTCGGCGGTGCCGGCCGGCACCAGGGGGACGAAGAGCGCGTACCCACGGGTGCCGGGCGGCACGGTGACCGGGATCGCCCAGGCGGGCACACCGTCCGGTCCGGGCCACGTCATGGCCTGCGGTGCCGCCTCCGTACCGGGCATGACCAGCAGGTACGGGGGTGTCGCCTCGGCGGGGGCCTTGCCGTCGCGGGGGCCGGACGCCGCCGGACTCCCGGAGGGATCTGTAGCCGGTGGCGGCTCGGGCACAGTGTTCTCCTTGATCAGCGGGGTGGGGACACACTGTAGGCCCATCCCTCCGCCCGCCGCCGCCCCGCACAGCCCACGGCCCTGCGGGCCCCAGCCGCGGGACCGTGGGGAAGAGAGACGGCAACGGCCTCGATCACCAGCCCAGTCGGTCGGCCGCGAGTGCGGTGCCCTCGATCCGGGCGCGGATCTTCGACCAGGCGGTGTCCCGTGACGTCGACAGGTCGTCACCGAACGGCGCGAAGCCGCAGTCGTCGCAGGTGCCCAACCGGGACGGATCCGAGGTACTCGGCAGCGTGCAGCACCCGGTCCCGGACCTGCTCGGCGGTTTCCACCGTCGGGTCGATCGGATCGGTCACGCCCACGAAGATCCGCTGCTCCGGTCGCGCGTGCTCGGCGATCGCGTACACCGTCCCTCGCCGGTATTCCGGATCGGCTGCGGTCGGTGAAGCAGAAAGCTCAACCCGCGAGGGTTGAATCCCCCTGCTTCAGCTCGGGAAGATGTCAAGCGTGGAACGTAGCCACGGTCCACCGGTCCCTCAATACTCGAACTTGCGATGCTGCCCGCGACTGATCATCCGACGGGGACGGGTGCGCCGCGCCCGGTACTCGACGGTCACCATGGCCATCCCGGGGCCGGTCGACCACCGGGGCCGGCCGATCGCCGGTCGGTCCGGGCGGCTACCGTCAGGCCGGTGAGTACCGCATCTACCCGGGTCCTGCCCGCCGGTTCCGGCATCGCCGAGGCTGCCGGTGTGCTGCGGGCCGGAGGCCTGGTGGCCTTTCCCACCGAGACGGTCTACGGCCTCGGCGCCAACGCGCTGGACGCCCGGGCGGTGGCGCGGGTGTTCGAGGCGAAGGCGCGGCCCCGGTTCGACCCGCTGATCACCCACCTGGCCGCCGCCGCCGACCTCACCGATCTGGTCGGTCGGCTGCCCGCAGCGGCACAGGCACTCGCCGAGCGGTTCTGGCCGGGACCGTTGACCCTGATCCTGCCCCGGCCGGCGGCGATCCCGGCGATCGTCACCTCGGGCCTGGACACCATGGCGGTCCGGGTACCGGACCATCCGGTCGCCCAGGCGCTGATCGCCGAGGCCGGCGTGCCGGTCGCCGCGCCCAGCGCCAACCGGTTCGGCCAGCTCAGCCCGACCCGCGCCGAACACGTGGTGGCCGGACTGGGGGCAGCGGTGGACCTGGTCCTGGACGGGGGACCGGCCCGGTGCGGCATCGAGTCGACCATCGTCGACGCCCGGGGGGACCGTCCGGTGGTGCGCCGGCTCGGTGCGCTGCCGGTGGAGGCACTGGTCGAGGTGGTCGGCCTGGTCGAGGTCGATCCGGGGAACTCCGGCCAGCCGACCGCGCCCGGCACGCTGGCCGCGCACTACGCCCCGGGTACGCCGTTGCGTCTGGTCACCGCGCCGGTACCGGCCCGGCAGCCGGACGGGGTACGCCGGGGCTACCTGGCCCTGCGGGACCGGCCGGCCGACGGGTACGCCGCCGTCGAGGTGCTCTCGGCCAGGGGTGATCTGACCGAGGCGGCGGCCCGGCTCTTCGAGGCCCTGCACCGGCTGGACGCCGCCGGGGTGACCGAGATCCTGGCCGAACCGGTGCCGGACACCGGTCTGGGCCGGGCGATCAACGACCGGCTCCGCCGGGCGGCGGCCACCTGGCAGTAGGACGGCGGCGCGGGGCCCGGTCACGGGTCACCGGACCCCGCTGCGTCCCGCCGGTCAGCTTCCGGTGATCACCTCGTGTCGGCCGAGGGCCGCGGTACGCTGCTGCACCAGCGTCCGGAGCCGGGTGGCGTCGGTCTCCACCGACCCGGCGTCCACCCCGTCGACGGTTTTCAACACCGTGGTGATCGCGTCGAGCGTCTGCGTCGCCCGTCCGCTGCCGTAGATCTCCTGGTAGAGCGCGCGGTAGGCGTTCTCGTACTCGTCGGTGAACGCCGAGCTGGCCAGAAACCGCTCCTTCAGCCGGTGGCCCGTCATCATGCCGCCGCGCGGCCCGCCCTGGCCGTTGCCGCCACCCGGCTGGGCCGCGTCACCACCGGGCTGCACCACCACGTCGCCCGGCTGGGCCGCGCCGCTAGGTGCCGGCAGGCCCCCGCCGCCCAGGTTGCGCATCATGCCGAACCCACCGCTGTCGTGCGGTCCCTGCTCCGCGTTGCCGCTGAAGGTCAGGTTGTGGTCCCAGCCGATCACCCGGAACCTCTTCGTCCCCAGGTCGTACCAGAGGTAGTAGTTCCTACCCGGGCCGGCCATGTCGTCGAAGTTGAGCAACAGGTTCTGTAGGGCCACGTAGCGGGCGAACGACGGCACGTCGACCCGGTCGGCTAGGCCGGCGTCGAACTCCTCGTCGCCGGCACCGTCGACCCACTGGATCAGGTCGATGACCGGTTGCAGGTCCTGACTGCCCCGCATGGTGATCTGGTTGAAGTCGTCCTGGTACTCGACCGGGTCGTCGCCCTGGTCGGTGAACCTGCTGCTGGCCAACGACTTGTACAGCACCCCGGTGGAGTCCAACCGCTCGGCGAAGTTCCCGTCCGGGTGCTCGACCAGCAGCCGGGCCGTCTGCGGCCGGTCGTTGACCCGGAACGACGTGTAGGCGTAGCGCTGGGCCGGTTCACCGGTGCTGTCGAGCAGCGCGAGCGACAGCGCCTCGTTCAGTACCGTCGAGCCACCGCCCATCCCGCCGACGCGAACCGCGATCTCCTGGTGCCCCTGGTAGCGCCGGCCCTCGACGAACTCGTCGAACCGGATCAGCCAGGGCAGGGTCTCCGGTTCCTCGCCCTTCAGCCCGACCCGTGACATGCCCCCGCCGGGGAGCATCCCGCCGCCGGGCCGCTGGCCGTCACCTCCTGGCATGCCACCGGGTCCGCCCGCGCCGCCCTGCCGCGACGATCGGGTCTGTCCCTTCCAGGTCAGCGCGCCCAGCGTGGAGTTGCCCTTCAGCCGGATCCCGACGCTAGGGATGAAGGTGCCGTCGATGGTCAGGTCCGCCTCGACGTACTCCTTCTCGCCCTCCTTGAAGTAGGTCTCCAGCATCCGTTCGTAGTCCGCGTCCCGGAAGCTGATCGAGATGGTGTGCGCCCTCGTCGGGTCGAACAGCTCCCCGCTCCCAGCGATGTCCACCGCGACCGCTCCGGACGGGACGTCGCTGCTGCTGGTGACGTACGGACGGATCCGTTCGGTACTCAGCACGAGGGTCAGCACAGCCAGGAACGCGGTGCAGACGGTCAACAGCCGCCAGTTCTGGCGTACCCGGACCGGTATCCGGTACCGGATCCGGCGCGGGAGCAGCGGACGGCGGATCCGGGGCGCGGACATCACAGGTCCGTCTGGTCGTAGCCGGTCAGCACGGTGACCCGCTGGCCGGAGTTCCGCTCGCCGAGCGCGGTGATCAGGTCGCCCGGCTCGCCGCCCTTCTTCAACCGGACCGTGTACATCAGTTCGGTGAGCGCTCCGGCCCGGATCGACTCCATGCTGACCAGCTCGAACTCGGTGGTGTAGCGGACCAGCACGTCCCGGATGTCGGCGGTGTGGTTGGCGCCGGCCGGTACCTGGACCTTGACCACCTGCCGCTGCACGTTCAGGGCGAACCAGTTGAACCGGTACATGACCAGGATGATCAGGCTGATCGCGACCGCCGCCACGACGGCCAGCGTGTAGAACCGGGTGCCGCAGGCCATGCCGACACCCATCACCAGGAAGATGAAGCCGACGTCGCGGGTCTCCTTGATGGCGTTGCGGAACCGCACCACCGACAACGCGCCCACCAGGGCGAAGGCCCGCGCGATGTTGGAACCCACCACCAGCATGATCAGCGAGATCAGCATGCCGAGGATGATCAACGTCTGGACGTACGACTGGCTGTACGACACGTTGCGGTGGGTGGCCCGGTAGACCCAGCCGATCACGGCACTCAGCAGGAACGACAGGGACAGCGCGATGGCGATGTCGCCGACGCTGAACGTGCCGGACAGATCCTGGAACGTGATGTCCATCGGTATTCAGGCCTCGTTTCGGGGGCTGGCCGCCGACAGTTCGGCGGCCGGGTCGTCGTCGGGGAGGTGGAAGACCGAGCGCGGAGCGCGTCCGAACGCCTCCACGCTCTGGCAGTACTTGGAGACCCGCACCACGGTCAGTTCGGCGCGGGCGGTGAGGTCGGTCAGCCAGTACGGGACCCGCTCGTTCGCCTTGACCTCGACGATCGACCGGGACGCCGGGACGATCAGCCGGTTCTCGGCGTCGGCGCCCAGGTGGAAGTCCCGGTCCCGGCCGCGTACCCGGTGGTCGAGGGTGACCCGCAGGCCGAGGTCGGCGTCCCGTCCGACGAATGCCTCGCGCTGGTAACCGGTCATCGCCGTCGGCCGCAGGTCCAGACCCGAGACGAGCCCGAGCACCTCCTCCAGGAAGGCACGCTGGGCGGGGTCGTGCTCGACCATCCTGCGCTGGTCGCAGAGCTGCCGGGCCAGCCGGTACGGCAGGGCCACCCGGCGTTTCTGGGTGACCCGGTTGACCCGCTGCTTGATCTCGACGTACACCGTGGTGTCGTCGTCGACCGTGGAGCGGTCACCGTAGTGCCGGATCCGGAGCTTGCGCCGGAACCGCAGCCCTTCGATCTTCTCCCAGTAGAACCGGAGCCCGGCGGTGTCGTAGTAGACGCTCCACACGCCGTACCCGCCGTCGGTGCCGTGGCTGTCCGGGGCGAGCCGGGCGGTCAGTTCCTCCCGTAGCGTCGCGATCCTGCTGGTCTCGACCAGGTACTTGATCTCGTACCGGTTGAACGCGCGCAGTCTGCCCGGGGCCCGCAGCGCGTGCCCGGCCCGGTCCGGGTCCGCCGTGGCCGCCGCCCGGGCCCCGGTCGGTGTGTCCTCGTGACCGTGCTCTCCGGGGACCGGGTCGGAGCCGTGGTGTCCAGGGACCGGGTCGGAGCCATGGTGTCCCGGGACCAGGTCGGACCGGGTGGCGGGACGGGAGAACCGGAAACGCATCGGTCGCACTGCTCCTTCTGCTGCCGGTGACGGGTCAGCAGGAGCAAAGCGGGCGGGTGTGGAAACTCCGTATGAACAACCTGTGGATCAGCTATGTATGCCGGTCGGCCGATGGATGAACGGCGGTGGGCCGGACCCGGTGAGCAGCGGTACGGCGCTCTGCTCGACCGGTGGCCGGTGCCCGCCGAGCGACGGCTGGTACCCCACCTGTGCGGGGTCGCGCACCCCGCACAGGGCGGGCGGCTCCGGTCAGCCGGCCAGCCGGGTCACGTCGGTGACCGTGGCGTCGGCCGGTGGGGCGAACGCCGTCGGGTCGGCCTCGGCGGAGAACTCGGCCAGCTCGATGGCGGCCTCCTCGCCGGTGTTGAGCCGGCCGCTGAACGAGGCCAGCACGCCGGCCTCCGTGACACAGACCGAGAAGTCCTCGACCAGTTCGCCGGTACCGCCCTGCGGGTCCTCGATTCCGGTGACGTCCGCGCAGAGCGACGGCTGCCCGGCAATGGTCCGTTCCGACGTACTCACGTCACTGCTCGGGATGATCGCGGCGGCGGCGACCAGGCCGAGGGCCAACTCCGGGGTGACGAAGCCGGCGCCGGCCACCCCGGCGACCAGGGTGGCGTCGGCGGTGGCCGCGCTCGCGGCGGCGTTCGGTGCCGCCTGGCAGTCGGCGCCGTCGCAGAGGATCAGGCTCTGCGGGGTGGAGATGATGCGGTCGTCGCCGTGTACGAGAGCGGAGTTCGGCGGCGCCTGGACGATGGTGACCGTGCCGTCCGCGCCACCGGTCACGGTGTATTGGGCGGTGTAGGTCAGCGTGGCCGCCCGGCCGAGCCGGTCGGCGAAACCGCCGAGGGCGTTGGCGGTGTCCACGGCGTTCTGCACGGTGTCCAGGACACCGCAGCCGGCGCCGAGGGCGACGACGGTGGAGAGGGCGGCGAGGCGGGCGGCGGTCGTACCGGAGATGGTCGTCATGCTGACGACTGTGCGGCCGGTGCCGACCGTCCAGGGACGGTCGGCACCGGGGATGACACGAAACCGGGAGAGCGGCCGCGCCCGGTCCGCGTGGCGGGTGGCTGTCGACCCACCGCCACCCGGCCCGGAGGAGCCGGCCCGCTCCCTATGCTCGGCACATGGAACTGCGGATCTTCACCGAGCCCCAGCAGGGCGCCACCTACGATCAGCTGCTCGCCGTGGCCCGGTGCGCGGAGGACGCCGGCTACGGCGCGTTCTTCCGCTCCGACCACTACCTGAAGATGGGAGACGTGAGCGGCGAGCCGGGCCCGACCGACGCCTGGACCACCCTGGCCGGGCTGGCCCGGGACACCAGCCGCATCCGGCTCGGCACCCTGATGACCGCAGCCACCTTCCGGCTCCCCGGTCCACTGGCGATCACCGTTGCCCAGGTCGACGCGATGAGCGGCGGCCGGGTCGAGTTGGGCATCGGGACCGGTTGGTACGACGCCGAGCATGCCGCCTACGGCATCCCGTTCCCCGCGCTGGGGGAGCGGTTCGACCGTCTTGAGGAGCAGCTCGCCATCATCACCGGCCTCTGGGCCACCCCGCCCGGCCGGACCTTCGACTTCTCCGGCACCCACTACACGGTGACCGGGTCGCCGGCACTGCCCAAGCCGGTCCAGTCGCCCCGCCCGCCGGTGCTGCTCGGCGGGATGGGCGCGAAGCGTACCCCCAGGTTGACCGCGCGCTACGCCGACGAGTTCAACCTGCCGTTCGTCAGCGTCGAGGACAGCGTCACCCAGTTCGACCGGGTCCGGGCCGCCTGTACCGCCATCGGCCGCGACCCGGCCGGTCTGCGACTGTCCAACGCCCTGGTGCTCTGCTGCGGACGGGACGACGCGGAGGTCACCCGGCGGGCCGCCGCCATCGGCCGCGAGCCGGACGAACTGCGGACCAACGGCCTGGCCGGTACCCCGGGCGAGGTGGTCGACAAGATCGGCCGGTACGCCGCCACCGGCAGTGAGCGGATCTACCTCCAGATTCTCGACCTCGCCGACCTGGACCACCTGGAACTGGTCGCCGCCGAGGTCGCCCCGCAACTGCGCTGAGTGGCCCACCGTCCCGGGGCCGGCCGCCGCACCCATTCCGCCCGGTGCGGGTGGTTGCCGGCCGGCCCCGGGGCGGACACTCCATATGCGACGGTGGTAGACAGGCGGCAGCAGTCGCCGACAACTGGGGGTGGGTCATGGCCGATGACGGTGTCACCGGGACGCGGGTCGAGGTGGAGGTCGAGGTCGATCTGTCAGCCGGGGAGTTCTGGGATCTGATCACCGACGTCACCCGGATCGGCCAGTGGAGCCCCGAGTGCCGGTACGCCGGCTGGATCGCCCCCGCCACGTGGCCGCCCCGGGCCGGCGACCGTTTCGAGGCGCACAACGAGTTCCCCAACGGCATGGCCAACGACGTGACGTGCCTGATCACCGAGGCGACCCGACCCGACAGCTACGCCTGGGTGGTACTCGACGACACGGCCGACCCGCAGCGGCCCGCCGCCCGCTGGCGCTACGACCTGTTCCCCACCGACCAGCCGGGGCGGACCCGGGTCCGGCACAGCTTCGAACACGGCCCCGGGGAGAGCCGCCTGCGGGAGATCATCCGGAGCGCCCCGGAGCAGAGCGCCGCCATCGTCGAGATCCGCCGCAAGCAGTTGTGGCGCAACATGACCGGGACGATCGAGACGATGGTGCGGCGCACGCGTCCCGCAGGGGCGGACGCCGGCTGACGGTGGCCGGGACACTGCGCAACCTACCCGGAACCGACGCCCGCCGGCGCGGGACCGGCCCGGTGCCGGCCGGTCGCGCGGGTACAGTTCGTCCCGCCCGGCCGGCGAGGTGCCCCGGGAACGGGGGGAGCCGCACGATGACCGCTTCGCAGGCGGACGGACGCGACGCGGGGGCGAATCGGCGTACCGCAGGGGCAGAGGGCAGCGCCGCAGGGTCGGATTGGCGTGCCGCAGCGGCGGAGGGCAGTGCCGCAGCGGCGGACGCGCTGGTCACGGCGGCGGTGACCGCGCTGCGCGGCACGGACACCCGGGCCGCCGAACGGCACCTCGACCAGCTGATCGTCGGCCCCGGCGGGCCGGCCGGGCTCGTCGCCGTCGACGCCACCCTGTTCCGGCGCCTCGAACGGGCCGTCGGCAGGCTCTGGACCCGTGGCTGGCAGCCCGTCGACGTGGCCCGGATCGCCGCCCGGCGGGCCGGTCCGCGTACCGCCCGGCTGGTGGTGGACCTGCTCGCCGCCGAGCGGCGCGGACATCCCGCCGGCACCGTCGGCGACTGGTGGGACGCCCAGCTCCGGGCGCTCGACGCCCGGGTCCGGTGGGACCGGGACGAGGGGTACCTGACCGGCTTCGCCGCCCGGGAGGGTACCGACCGGATCGACGTACTCCGGGACGCCGTCGAGGCCGTGGCGCTGCTGGAGAGCCTGCCCCCGGTGGCGCTGCTCCGGCCGCCGCCGGGTGGCGCACCGGTCACCGCCACCGGTCCGGTGACAGGTGGGAGTGGTTCCCGGATGCTCGACCGGGTCCGCGCCCTGCTGGCGAAGGCCGAGTCGACCGGTTTCCCGGAGGAGGCCGAGGCGCTGACCGCCAAGGCCCAGGAGCTGATGGCGCGGTACAGCATCGACGACGCGCTGCTGGCGACCGGCGGACCACAGGCCGACCAGCCGGGCGGCCTGCGGCTCGGTACCGACAGCCCGTACGAGGCGGCCAAGGCGCTGCTGGTGCAGCAGGTGGCCGAGGCGAACCGGTGCAGTTCGGTCTGGCAGGCCGATCTCGGGTTCGCCACCGTGCTCGGCTACCCCGCCGACCTGGAGGCGGTGGAGCTGCTCTACACGTCGCTGCTGGTGCAGGCGACCACCGCGATGCTGCGCGGCCGGGCGGAGCGCCGCCGGACCGGGGGCGGACGGCGTACCCGCAGCTACGACGAGTCGTTCCTGAACGCGTTCGCGTTGCGGATCGGGGAACGCCTGCGCCACGCCAGCGAGCAGGCCAGCCGGCAGGCGGTCGCCGACGAGGGGGCCGACCGGCTGCTGCCGGTGCTCGCGGCCCGCTCCGACGCGGTCCGGGACCGGGTCGACGCACTCTTCCCCGGGGTACGCCGGCAGCGCCTCACCATCCGCGACGACGAGGGCTGGATCTCCGGTACGGCTGCCGCCGACCGGGCCGCGCTCGGTACCCCCGGAGGTGCCGCCGGACGGGCCACGGCCGGCCGGATCCGCGACCGCCGATCCTGACCCCGTCATCCCCGTCACCCCCGTCACCCCCGTCGACCCCGTCGACCCCGTCGATCATGGAGTTGTGGTGCCCCGCAGAAGCCGCGAAACGGGGTACACCGCCCACCACATGTCCATGATCGACGGAGGGTGGGCGGTGGGCGCGAGAATGACCCGGTGTACTTCGGCATCCTGGGGTCGGTCGAGGTGCGGACGGCGGACGGCCGGCCGGTGCCGCCGGGTGGTCCACAGCTCCGCGCGCTGCTCGCCCTGCTGCTGCTCGACGCGGGACGCGAGGTCGGCACCGGTCGGCTGATCGAAGGGCTGTACGGCAGCCGTCCGCCGGGCAACGTGGCGAACGCGTTGCAGTCACAGGTCTCCCGACTGCGTCGGGCGCTGCGCGCCGCCGGCCCGCCCGGACAGCACCGGACGCTGATCGAGTCCGGCCCGGTCGGCTACCGGCTCGCCGTCGACCCGGATGACGTCGACGCGTACCGGTTCGCCCGGCTGGCCCGGGACGGCCGGGTGGCGTTGGCCGCCGGTGACCCGGCCCGGGCGGTGGACCTGCTCACCGGCGCCCTCGGTTGGTGGCGGGGTGCCGCGCTGGCCGATGTCGCGGACGCGCCCTTCGCGGCGGCGCCGGCCGCCCGGCTGGAGGAACTCCGGTTGACGGCGGTCGAGGACCGGGCGGAAGCCGCGCTCGCCCTCGGCGAACGGGACGGCCTGATCGCCGAACTGCGTGCCGTGGTGGCCGCCCAACCGCTGCGGGAACGCCCCCGGGGTCAGCTCATGCGGGCGCTGTACGGAGCCGGCCGGCAGGCCGAGGCGCTGGCCGTCTTCGCCGACCTGCGACGGGTACTCGCCGAGGAACTCGGCACCGAACCTTCCGCCGCCCTGACCGCGGTGCACCTGGCCGTGCTGCGTGGCGATCCGGTGACCCCGCCGGTCCGGCCGGCCGCACCGGTGCCGGTGCGGCCGGTAACCGATCCGGCACCGGGCAGCCCATCGGTCCGGCCGGCTGCCGTTCCGGAGCCGGTGACCGTTCCGGAGCCGGTGGCCCCGCCGGTCCGGCTGGCCCTTCCGGCGCCGTTGAGCAGCTTCATCGGCCGGGCCGACGAGGTGGCCCGGCTCGGCCGGCTGCTCGACACCGCCCGGCTGGTCACGGTCACCGGGCCCGGTGGGGTCGGCAAGACCCGGCTCTGCGTCGAGGTGGGCGGCCGTCGGCCGGACGAGGTCTGCTTCGTCGACCTCGCGCCGCTCACCGACGGCGACCAGGTCGCCCCGGCCGTACTCGCCGCGCTCGGGTTGCGCGAGGTGGGTCTCACCGCAGCCGCCGGACCGTCCATCCCGGACTCCGGGCTCCCGGCCCGGTCCCTTGGACGCCTGGTCACCGCCCTCACCGGCCGGCGCATACTGCTCATCCTCGACAACTGTGAGCACCTGATAGCCGGTGCGGCCCGGCTCGCCGCGGCTCTGCTCGGTGCCTGCCCCGAACTGCGGATCCTGGCCACCAGCCGGGAACCGCTCGGCATCACCGGCGAGCTGCTCCACCCGCTGCCGCCGCTGGACCTGCCGCCGGCAACCGCCGGGACGGCACCGGATCCGGACCTCGCGCTCCGGTCCGCCGCCGTGCGGCTCTTCGTCGACCGGGTCACCGCCGTACGTCCCGACTTCATCGTCGACGCCGGCAATGTGGCGACAGTGGTCCGGGTCTGTACTGCGCTCGACGGCCTGCCGTTGGCGATCGAGTTGGCGGCGGTACGGCTGCGGGCGCTACCGCTGGACGAGGTGGCCGCCCGGCTCGACGACCGGTTCCGTCTGCTGTCCCGGGGGGACCGGACGGCCCTGCCCCGGCACCGGACCCTCCGGGCCGTGGTGGAGTGGAGCTGGGAACTGCTCACCGGGGCGGAACGCCGGCTGGCCCGCCGGCTGACGGTCTTCGCCGGTGGCGCCACCCTGGCCGCCATCGAGCAGGTCTGCGCACCGTTCGACGACGCGGAGCCGGATACCGCCCAGGAGCCGGATAACGGTCCGGTGGCGGGAGCCGGACCGCAGACCGACGCCGGGGATGCGGGTACCGGCCAGGTTGATGTCGCCGACCTGCTGGCCGGGCTGGTCGACCGGTCGCTGGTCGAGGTCGTCGACGGGCGGTACCGGATGTTGGAGACGATCCGTGCGTTCGGCGCCGAGCGGCTGGCCGAGGCGGGCGAGGCGGAACGGTACCGGCGGGCACACGCCGGGTACCTGCTCGGGCTGGCCGGCGTCGCGGACCCGTGGCTGCGCCGGGCCGAGCAGGTGACCTGGCTGGCCCGGCTCGCCGCCGAGCACCGTAACCTCCAGGCCGCCCTGTACTGGGCGGTACGCGCCGACACCCACCTGGCGCTGCGGCTCGTCGGCGCCCTCTCCGGCTACTGGTACCTGCGCGGGTCGCGCAGCGAGGTGGCACCGCTCACGGTGGACCTGCTCCGCGCCGTGGGGGACGAACCACCACCCGGGCTGACCGAGGAGTACGTCCTCTGCCTGTTCCACGCCGCGTACGCGGTCGGCGTCACACCGGACCTGCTGGACCGGGCTGGTCGACTGGTCGCCAGCCTGCCGGGGCCGCCCCGGCAGGCGTACCTCCTGGTGTTCTGGGCGCAACTCGGCGGTCCACCCGGCTCCGGCGCTGCGGACCGGGCCTGGTTGATCGGGCCGGAGCCCTGGCCCCGGGCGCTGCACCGGTTCGGTGCCGGATTCCTCCGGCTGTTCCAGGGGGACCTGGCGGCGGCGGAGGCCGAACTTCGTCCGGCGCTGGCCGGTTTCCGGTCGGTGGGCGACCGGTGGGGGACCGCCCAGGCGCTGGACGCCCTGGCGGCGCTCGCCGACCGCCGGGGCGACCGGGCGGAGTGTCTCGCGCTGACCGACGAGGCGCTGGACCTGGTCGGGCAGCTCGGTGCCGGGGAGGAGGTGGCGGAACTGCGCTGCCGGCGGGGCGACCGGCTGCGGCGCGCCGGTGACCTCCCAGGGGCGCGGGCCGAGTACGCGGCGGCCGCCGGACTCGCGGCCCGGGTCGGCCTGCCGCTCACCCTGGCGCAGGCCCGCTCCGGGCTCGGTGCGGTGGACCGGTTCGCCGGTGATCTGCCCTCGGCCCGGTCCCATCAGGAACACGCCCTGACCGCGTGCGCCGACGGGTGGCTGGATTCCGGCATCCGGGTCCGGGCGCTGGGGGAACTGGGCCGGATCGCCGAGGCCGAGGGGGACGTCGGGCAGGCCCGGACCCGACACGGGGAGGCGGTACGGATCGCCCTCGGCCTGCGGAACGTGCTCGACGTGGCCGATGCCGCCGAAGGGCTGGCCGGTGCCATCCTGCGGGGCGGGGACGGGGTACGGGCGGCCTGGCTGCTCGGCGTCGCGGAGGCGCTGCGCGGACCCGGCGTACCCGGTGACCCGGACCTCGCCCGGGTGGTCGCCGAGACTCGCGCCCGGCTCGGGTCGACCGGGTACGCCGGGGAGTTCGGCCGGGGTGTGGCGGCGGGACCGACGGCCGGGCTGGTCGCGCTGGCCGCCCTGGTCGGGGCTGCTGCGCCGGGCGTACCCGCAGCATGCGCTGGGCCCGGTGGGTCGCCACGGACCGACGTGCCTTCTGGGCCGGACGGGTCGGTCGCCGTGCCTTCTGGGCCGGACGGGTCGGGTGGGTCGCTGGTGTCCGGTGGGGCGGACGAGCCGGTCAGCGGGCGGTCAGCGGTTGGTGCGGGGCCGGTCAGCGGGCGGGCCGACGGTGGTGTCGAGGAAACACGGACCACCGCCTGACGAGGAGCCGACATGGCCGACCCGAGCGCCGCCACGACGATCAGCAGGACCGGCGACCCCGGTCATCCCGGCGGCGACCCCGGCCATCCCGGCGGCGGGTCGGTCGACGACCATCCGGCGGCGGAGTCCCCCGGGCGTCCGGCCGGCTCCGGACCGGAGCGGCGTACCCGATGGTGGCGCCGTCCCTGGATCGGGCCGCTGGCGGTGGTCGCGGTCGTGTTCGTCGCGTTCTCGCTGCCGCCCTATCTTTCCCTCGATCCGGCCCGGTCCCGGATCCCCAACCCGCCGGATCTGAGCTGGTACCACCCGATGCTGGTGGTGCACGTCATCTTCGGTGCGGTGGCCCTGCTGACCTGCTGTCTCCAGGTGTGGCCCCGGTTCCGGCGCCGGTACCCGGTCGCGCACCGCCGGATCGGCCGGGTCTACGTCTTCGCCGGGGTACTGCCGGCGGTCGCGGTCGGTCTGCCGCTCGGCGCGGTGAGCCCGTTCGGTCCGGTGGCCCGGGTCAGCAACGTCCTGATGGCCAGCCTCTGGCTGCTCTGCACGGTGGCCGGGTACCGGGCCGCCCGGCAACGTCGGTACGCCGACCACCGGCGCTGGATGGTCCGCAGCTTCGCGCTGACCACGTCGATCATCACGAACCGGGTCTGGGGCGCCGTCTGGACCATCGGGCTGTGGCCGCAACTGGACACCACGTTCGGCGGGGACGAGGACCGGCTGGTCCAGACCGTCGCCGGGATCACCACCTGGCTCGGCTGGGTGCTGCCGCTGCTGATCGCCCAGTGGTGGCTGGACCGGACGTCGACGTCCCGCCGCTGAGAGGTGTTAATAAGGGGCCCTTCCTCTACCGAAAACGTTAAGCGGGGGCCCTTCCTTACGTCTTCAGGCGGTCGCGGAGGGTGCTGCGCTGCACGGCCCGGCTGATGTCGCTGGGGGAGACGATGCCGACCAGTCGGCCGTCGGTCACCACCAGGGCCCGCCCGTCCGCGCACTCGCTGAGCCGGGGCAGCAGGTCGGTCAACGGTTCCTCCGGGCGGGCGAGGACCAGTTCGTCGGCGCGGCAGGAGACCTCGCCGAGGGTGGTGCCGGCCCGACGGTTGGCCGGGATACCGCGTACCCGGTCCAGGGTGACCAGGCCGACCGGCCGGTCGTCCTCGGTCAGCGGCAGCGCCGAGTGCCGGTACGCGAAGAGGTAGTGGTCAACGAAGTCGGCCACGCTGACCCCGGCCGAGACGGTCTGCGGTTGCGGGGTCATCACGTCGGCGACCCGCACCCCGCGCAGTGCCGCGCCCGTCCGGGCCTGCCGTTCCTCCATGGCGGCGGCGCCGATCAGGAACCAGCCGATCAGCGCCAGCCAGAGCCCGCCGACCGCCGCGCCGGCCAGGAACTGCCAGAGCCCGAACGCGATCAGCAGGGCGCCGAGCCCCCAGCCGGCCCGGGCCGCCACCACGGCGGCCCGGTTCCGGTCGCCGGTCCACTTCCACACGGCGGCCCGCAGCAGCCGGCCGCCGTCGAGCGGTGCGGCGGGCAGTACGTTGAACACGGCGAGGAGCAGGTTGATGCCGCCCAGCCAGGCGAACGCGCCGACCAGCAGGCCATCCTGCCCGACGACGGCCAGCGCGGTGGCGATCGCCCCGAAGAAGATCCCGATCAGCAGGCTGACCAGCGGCCCCACCCCGGCGATGCGTAGTTCCGCGCCCGGGTTGGGGGCGTCGCCGCGCAGTTCCGCCACCCCGCCGAAGAGCCAGAGGGTGATCCCGGAGACCCCCAGTCCGTTGCGTTTCGCCACGACCGCGTGGGAGACCTCGTGGGCGAGCAGGCCGGCGAAGAAGACCACCGCCGCACTCAGCCCGGCCAGCAGGTACGCCCAGCCGGGTTCGCCCGGGTACGCCTCGGGGAACTGCCGGGCGGACAGCCCCCAGGCGATCAGGGCGAAGATCACCAGGACGCTCCAGTTCACGCCGACCGGTACTCCGGCGATCCGGCCGAGCCGGAAACTGGCCCTCATGTCCGCTGATCCGTCCGCATGTCCGGCGGATACCCCGGCTGGCGGGGACCAACCGTCGCCGTCCGGCTACGCCGCCGGTGAAGTCGCTGACAATTCGTCGCGAAAGTGGTCAAGCCGGCTGACCTGCGGTAACGCTGGACCGATGCGCCTGCGCCCGCCCCTGAACCGGCTCTTCCCCCTGCTGCTCTGTGGTCTGCTCGCCGGGCTCGTCGTGGCCGTCGCCGTGCTGCCGGCCAACCTCGCCTTCGGGCTGGTGGTCCGGTCGGCCGCCGGACAGTACGCCGACCTGCCCGAGGTGCTGCGCACCCCCGCCACCGCCCAGCGGTCGTACCTGTACGCCCGGGACGGCAGGACGCTGATCACCACGTTCTACGACGTCAACCGCACGGATGTCGGGATCGAGGAGATCGCCCCGGTGATGCGGGAGGCGATCGTGGCCGCCGAGGACACCCGGTTCTACCGGCACAACGGGGTCGACCTGTTGGGCCTGGCCCGGGCTGCCGTGGCGAACGTGGTCGGCGGTGAGGTCCGCCAGGGCGCGTCCACGCTGACCATGCAGTACGTCCGCAACGTGCTCAAGTCCGACCCGACCCTGACCCAGGAGGAGCGGGAGCAGGCCACCGCCGAGACCGTCGGGCGCAAGCTCCAGGAGATCCGGTACGCCGTCGCGCTGGAGAAGCAGCTCGGCAAGGACGAGATCCTCAACCGCTACCTGAACATCGCCTACTTCGGTGCCGGGGCGTACGGCATCACCGCCGCCAGCGAACGCTACTTCGACAAGGCCCCCGCCCAGCTCACCCTCGGTGAGGCGGCGCTGCTGGCCGGTCTGGTGCAGTCGCCGGAGGCGTACAGCCCGATCGGCGGGGACCTCGACGCGGCGGTGGCCCGCCGGTCGTACGTGCTGGACGCGATGGTCGGTACCGGCGTGATCGGTCAGCAGCAGGCCGGTCAGGCGCGGACCGAACCGGTCGAGTTGAAACCCACCGAACAGCCCAACGGGTGCGTAGCGGTCCCGTCCGCGCACGACGACTGGGGCTTCTTCTGCGACTACCTGCGCCGCTGGTGGTTGGAGCAGCCGGCGTTCGGGTCGACCGTCGAGGAGCGGGAGCAGGCGTTGCGCCGGGGCGGCTACACCGTGGTCACCTCGCTCGACCCGGTCGCCCAGGCGTCCGCCGTGCGCAACGTCGCCGACGTCTACGGGTACGACAACCCGCACGCCCTGCCGTTGGCGGCGGTGGAGCCGGGCACCGGCCGGGTCCGGGCGATGGCCGTCAACCGGCACTACAGCCTCGCCGACAACCCCGCCGACCAGGTCAACCACCCGAACACGGTGAACCAGCTGGTGGCCGGTGGCGGTGCGATCGACGGCTACCAGGCGGGGTCGACCTTCAAGCTGTTCACCATGCTGGCCGCGCTGGAGGCGGGCCTGCCGCTGGACACCGGGTTCGACGCGCCGAGCCGGCTGTCCACCCGGTACCCGGACGACGGGCCGGACAACTGCGCCGGTACCTGGTGCCCGGCGAACGCCAACCCGGAGCGGATGGACGGCTACCGGACCATGTGGGACGGCTTCGGCCGGTCGGTGAACACCTACTTCGTCTGGTTGTCCGAGCGGGTCGGCCCGGCGAAGGTGGTGGAGCTGGCCCAGCGGCTCGGGATCAGCTTCCGGGCCGACGCGGACGCCGCGTTCGCCGACGGTGACGCTGCCAACTGGGGGGCGTTCACCCTGGGCGTGGCCGCCACCACCCCGCTGGAACTGGCCAACGCGTACGCCACGGTCGCCGCCGAGGGGGTGTACTGCGTACCGCTGCCGGTGGAGTCGGTGACCGCGCCGGACGGGACCGCCGTACCGGTGCAGCCGTCCTGCCGGCGGGTGCTCGACGCGGACGTGGCCCGCGCGGCGACCGACGCGGCCCGCTGCCCGGTCGGCCAGCAGTCCACCTTCGGGCGCTGCGACGGCGGTACCGCCACCGGTGTCGCCCGGATCATGGACGGCCGGCCGATCGCCGGCAAGACCGGCAGCTCGGAGGAGAACGCCACCGAGACGTTCGTGGCCTTCACCCCGCAGCTCGCCATCGCCAGCATCGCCGCCAACCCGGACGACCCGACCGACTCGGTCGGTGGCCCGGTGCAGTCGCAGGTGATCGCCGCGGTTGCCCAGATCATGGCCGACACGCTGAAGGGCCAGCCGGTACGCCAGTTCACCCCGCCGAGCGCCGCCCTGGCCTTCGGCGCCGACGGCCCGTCCGGACCGCCGAGCGACCCGCCGGTGGACCGCCGGGCCGGGCAGCCGGAGAACCGGCAGCCGTTCGGCGGCGGCTGGCGCAGCGGGATGGCCGGTACGACCGGGTAGCCAGGTGACCCGGGTGGCCGGTACCCGGGTTCCGCCACCGACGCGTTAGTGTCCTGATCTGCCGTGGACCGACCGACGCTGGGGATGGGGAGAAGTGGCAGAACTTACCGGCAAGGTCGCCCTGGTCACCGGCGGTAGCCGGGGTATCGGCGCGGCGATCGCCGACCGGTTGGCCGGGGACGGGGCGGATGTGGCGATCACCTTCGTCAGCGCGGAGGGCCCGGCGAAGGACGTCGTCGCCGGGATCGAGTCGCGGGGGCGGCGCGGACTGGCGGTGCGGGCCGACAACGCCGACGGGGAGGCGGTGGCCCGGGCCGTGGACCGGGTGGTCGCCGAGTTCGGTCGGCTGGACATCCTGGTCAACAACGCCGGTGTCTTCTCGCACGGGCCGGTGGAGGAGGTCACCACCGCGGAACTGGACCGGGCGATCGCGGTGCACGTACGCGGGGCGTTCCTGGTGACCCAGGCGGCGGTACGGCACCTGGGCCAGGGCGGCCGGATCATCAGTATCGGCAGCAGCTTCACCGGGCGGGTCGCCTTCGGTACGGCCAGCGTCTACGCCATGACCAAGAGCGCGCTGAACGGCCTGACCCGGGCCCTGGCCCGGGAACTCGGCCCCCGGGGGATCACCGTGAACGTGATCCATCCCGGTGCCACGGACACCGACATGAACCCGGCGGACGGCGCCACCTCGGACCGCCAGCGGTCGTTCATCGCCCTCGGGCACTACGGCACGCCGGTCGATGTGGCCGCCACGGTCAGTCACCTGGCCGGTCCGGGTGGCCGTTACATCACCGGTGCGGCCATCGCCGTCGACGGCGGCATCACCGCCTGAGGGTCGACGGCGGCATCACCGCCTGAGGGTCGACGGCGGCCGGCGTCAGATGAGCACGCTCCAGGTGACCGGCCCGACGAGACCATCGACGACGAGGCCGTTGCGGCTCTGGAAGCTGCGTACCGCGTTGGCGGTGACCGAACCGAATCCGCCGTCCACGGGGATGCTCGCGCCACGGGCGTTGAGCGCGGTCTGGAGGCCGCGTACCAGGTCGCCGGAGTTGCCCTCCCGCAACGGCAGGATGAGTGCCGTCCAGGTGATCGGCCCGACGTACCCGTCGGCGTACAGGCCACGACTGCTCTGGAACGATTTGACCGCTGACGTGGTGGCCGGGCCGTAGACGCCGTCCACGACCACCGAGATACCGCGCGCCCGTACCAGGTACTGGATCACCCGGGGAACCCAACCCGAGGCGCCCTGGCTGACGCCCGGGTAACCGGTGCTGCCGAGCGGGGCGGTCGAGCCCAGGGCGATCCCGCGGTTGGCCAGGAACACCTTGGGGTCCAACGTGGTCAGCCGGGGCAGGTGGATCTCGAAGTGCAGATGCGGGCCGGTCGAGTTGCCGGTGGTGCCCATCAGGCCGACCAGTTGTCCGGCGCTGATCGTCTGTCCGACGCTGACCAGCACCCGGTACAGGTGGCCGTAGTAGGAGAAGTAGTTGTCCCCGTGGTTGAGGTGCACGCTGTTGCCGGTGCGGCCGGGCAGCGGGCCGCTCGTGGTGTCGCCCGGGTACGAGTTGGTCTTGATGTCCCGGACCGTCCCGGCGGCCGCCGCGTAGACCGGCGTGCCCTGGCTGTTCGCGATGTCCCAGCCGGTGTGGCCCGGTCGGCTGGGGGTCTTGTAGCCCGAGGTCAGTGTGCCGAGCGTCGGGTTGCTCCAACTGCCGACGGCCGCCAACGCCGGGTTCGGCAGGCCCAGCGCACCCGCGCCCAGGCCGGCGCCGAGCGCGGCGAGCAGGGTGCGGCGTCGGGTCTGCATGCCGGGTGCGTGGCCGGACCGGGCGTCGTCGTCCATCGGCGCTCTCCCCACTCGATCACACGGCGGACGGGTGGTCGATCGGCCGCCAGGAAGATACATCGTAGATCATCGATATGCGCTCCGGCAATGCGGCGGACCGGGGCTCTTCTGTCCGTGCGGGGCAGGACGGGACGGACGATTGGCGAACGATCCGGGATAGTGGGGCGGGTGACCGACCTGACCGACGACGGATTCCGCTGGCTTGAGGACCTTGACACCGCCGAGGCGACGGGCTGGGTGGCGGAGCGCAACGCCGAGACGGTCGCCGGGTACGCCGGCGACGACACGTTCCGCCGGCTGCGCGACGACATCCGGCGGGTGCTCGACGCCGACAACCGCCTCCCCTACCCCACCTGGCGCGGCGAGCATCTCTACAACTTCTGGCGGGACGCCGCACATCCCCGGGGGCTCTGGCGACGTACCACGTTGGAGAGTTACCGAAAGCCGGAGCCGGACTGGGAGGTGCTGCTCGACGTCGACGCCCTGGCCGCCGCCGAGGGGGAGAACTGGGTCTTCAGCGGGGTCACCATGCTCCGCCCCGGATACCGGCGCTGCCTGGTCAGCCTCTCCCGGGGCGGGGCCGACGCCACGGTGGTCCGCGAGTTCGACGTCGAGCAGCGTGCCTTCGTCCCTGACGGCTTTTACCTGCCGGAGGCGAAGACCACGGTCAACTGGATCGACGAGGATCACATCTACGTCGGCACCGACTTCGGTCCGGGCTCGCTGACCACGTCCGGCTACCCCCGGGTGGCCCGCCGCTGGCGGCGGGGTACGCCGCTGGCCGAGGCCGAGACCATCCACGAGGGCCACCCGGACGACGTCAGCGTCTACGCGACCCACGATCCCACCCCCGGTTACCCCCGGGACTTCGTCGGCCGGCAACTGGACTTCTTCCGCAACGAGAGCTACCTGCGTACCCCGGAGGGCGGCCTCGTCCGCATCGCGGTACCCGAGGACGCGAGCTGGGACGTGCACCGCGAGTGGCTGCTGATCCGCCTGCGTTCGGCGTGGACGGTCGACGGGGTCGACCATCCGGCCGGTGCCCTGCTGGTTACCCGGTTCGACGACTTCCTGGCCGGGCGGCGCGACCTGACGGTGCTCTTCACGCCGGACGGGCACACCGCGCTGAGCTACCACGGGTGGACCCGTGACCATCTGATCCTGGTCCTGCTGCGGGATGTCCGGAGCCGGCTGGAGGTGCACACCCCGACCGGGGAGGGCTGGCAGCGCCGCGCGCTGGCCGGCGGGGACGACTTCGACCACGTGGCGGTCGTGGACACCGAACCGGATCTCAGCAACGGGTACCTCATCTCGGCCACCGGCTACACCCGACCCACCACGCTGAGCCTGGGCGAGATCGACGGGCCGGCGCAGCAGCTCAAGGCCGAGCCGGCCTTCTTCGCCCCGGACGGGCTGACGGTCCGGCAGTTCTTCGCCACCTCCGACGACGGCACCCGGGTGCCGTACTTCGTCGTCGGTGACCCCGCCGCCACCGACGCGCCGACCCTGCTCAACGCGTACGGCGGGTTCGAGGTGCCGATGGTGCCCGGGTACGACCCGGTGATCGGGCGCGGCTGGCTCGCCCGGGGCGGTACCTACGTGGTGGCCAACATCCGGGGCGGCGGCGAGTACGGTCCGGACTGGCACCACGCGGCGATGCGGGAGCGCCGTCCGCGCGCCTACGAGGACTTCGCGGCGGTCGCCGCCGACCTGGTGGAGCGGGGCATCACCACCCCGGCCCGGTTGGGCATCCGGGGCGGCAGCAACGGCGGCCTGCTGATGGGGGTCATGCTGACCCGCTACCCGGCGCTCTTCGGTGCCGTCGTCGCCACCGTCCCCCTGCTCGACATGCGCCGGTACCATCTGCTGCTCGCCGGGGCGTCCTGGACGGCCGAGTACGGCGACCCGGACGACCCGGCGGACTGGGCCTACCTGCGCGAGTTCTCGCCCTACCACCAGGTACGCGCCGGGCAGCCCTACCCACCGGCCCTCTTCGTCACCTCGACCAGGGACGACCGGGTGCACCCCGGACACGCCCGGAAGATGGTGGCCCGGCTCCGTGGGCACGGTTACGACGTCGCCTACTACGAGAACGTCGAGGGCGGGCACGGCGCCGCCGCCGACAACGCGCAGCGGGCCTTCATCTCCGCGCTGACCATGCACTTCCTCTGGCGGCACCTGACGGAACAGGCGTAACCGGTCGGTCCCGGTCCGGTCCGGTCACGCACCGTTCCGGGCCGGGTACCGGGGCGGCGTGGGCTGCGACTGACGCCCCGCCCCGCGGGACGGCGGTCGGTGTCCCGGACCGCCGTCCCGCATCCGGTCAGTCCGCCGTCTCCGGTTTGTGCCCGATGACCAGTTCCCACGTACCGGGGAGCACCTCGACCTTCTCGAAACCGGTCTCCGCCAGCAGCCCGGTGTAGAACTCCACGTCCCGCAGCCGACTGACGCAGGTGTCCACACCGATCAGGAAATAGGACCAGAAGAACTGCATCGCGAGCCGGTCCGGGGTGCGGAACTCCTCGCAGATCAGCAGCATCCCGCCCGGCGGCAGGGCCTGGTACGCCTTCTCCACCAGCCGCCGGGCGACGTCGGTCGGCCAGTCGTGCAGCACCCGGACGAAGGAGAGCACGTCGTAGCCGGTGGGCAGCGGCTCGGCGAGGAAGTCGCCGCCGACGAAGCCGAGCCGCTCCCGGTTGCCGGAGCGGTTGCGGGTCTCGTCGACCAGGGGCTCCACCGCCGGCAGGTTGTAGACGTCGACCGTCAGGTCCGGGGTGTCGGCGAGGACCTGGACGGCCAGCGTGCCGTCGCCGCCGCCGATGTCGAGGAACCGGCGCCGCCCCGGCCAGAGCTGGTGGGCGTGCCGGTGGAAGGTCTCGACGACCGGGCCGAGTCCGACGGCCATGCTCCGCTCGAAGGCTGCGGTCTGCTCGTCCGTCTTGGGCGGCCAGGCGAAGTCGTCGTCGGTCAGGCTCAGTTCGCCCCGCAGGCTCTCCGCCAGCCGGCCGTGCAGCAGCCGCCAGGGGTACCGGTCCCGGTCGCGTTCCTGCGCATTTGGGCCGACGACCGCCACCACGGCGGCCTTCAGTCCCGGGACGGCCCGGTAGTTTGCCGTGGTGATGTCGTCGCCCGGCTCGTCGCGGACCAGGAACCCCAGACTCTCCAGGCAGTCCAGGAACTTGTACAGCCGCAGCGGGCGCACCCCGAACCGGGTGGCGAGGTCACCGAGGTTGGCCGGGCCCGGTTCCAGTGCGTCGAGCAGCCCCAGTTCGAGGGCGGTCTCCAGCACGTCCATCGCCTTGGACCCGTTCACCAGCAGGCTCATCAGTGCCCGTGGGGACAGTGCAATGCTCATCCGCGAAACCCCTGCAACTCTTCCTCCAGTGCGTCCATGAACTCGTCGATCTCATCCAGGGTGTTGTAGACATGGGGGCCGATCCGCAGGTAGCCCCGCCAGCTGCAGATCATGTTCCGGGCGGCCAGTCGGCGCTTGACCGCCTCGCCGTCCGGCACGTCCAGCCCCACGACACCGCCCCGGCGCTCCGGTTCGACCTGGCTGACCACCCGGATACCGGCGGCGTCGGCCCGGGCCAGGATCCGTTCCGTGCAGGCCAGGGAGTGCGCCCGGATCGTGCTGATGCCGATGCCGGCCAGCAGGTCCAGGCCGACCTGGGAGACGAGCGCGGTGAGCGGGAACGGCGTGCCGCCGGCGAACCGCTGGGCGCCGTCGGCCCACCCGGTGGAGGGCTGGAAGGTCAGGGCCCGGTCGCCGGCCTGCCAGCCGGTCGCCGCCGGTTCCAGCCGGGGTAGCAGGTCGGGACGGGCGTACAGGAAGGCCGTCCCGATGCCGCACATCCACTTGTGCGCGCCACCGAGGACGAAGTCGACGTCGAGCGCGGTGACGTCGAACGGTACGACCCCGATGCTCTGGTAGGCGTCGACGACCACCAGGGCCCCCACGTCGTGGGCCCGCTTCACCAGCCGGGGCAGGTCGATGGTGGCGCCGGAGGAGAAGCTGGCGTGCGGTACGCACACCAGCAGCGTGCGCTCGTCGATCCGCTCCGCCAGGGCGTCCTCGTCGAACCGGGGGCCGCCGGCGCCGACCACGTCGACCCGGGCGCCGTACCGGCGGAAGGCGTTCCAGATGAACGGGACGGTCGGGAACTCCAGGTGGGTCGTCACCACCCGGTTGCGGGGAGCCCGGTAGTCGAAACAGGAGGCGATCCGGGTCAACAGGGTGCTCAGGTTGGCGTCGGTGACGACACTGCCGGGCGGGGCGCCGATGAACGCGGCGAGGCTGGCGACGTACCTGTCCAGGCCGTCGTGCCAGCCCATCCAGACGTCGTCCCGCCAGGTGCACAGGGTTTCCCAGTAGCGGGTCAGCACGTCCTGCGCGCCCTGCGGCACCGCGCCGGTGGAGTTGCTGTTCAGGTAGACGCCGGTGCGCAGCACCGGGAACTGGGCGCGTAGCTGGTCGTTCACGCCGGGTCCGGAACGACAATGGGTTCACTCACGGGTACGGCCTCCGTTCGGTGTGACGATCGGGTGGTGAAGACCGGGATGGACCGGACCTCGGCGAGGTAGGGCGTGCCCTCGGTGTACCCGGTGCCGGGCCGGGTGCCGAGCATCCGGACCGCCAGCCGGTAGTGCGTCTGGCGCCACTGGAGGACGGCCGCTGCGAACTCGGCCATCCGCTGGTCCAGCAGGCGCCGCTCCGGCCCGGTCAGCCCGCCGTCCCGGACCGCTGTGCGGTACGCCTGCTCCACCGACGGCTGGCCGACCAGCAGCCGGTCGCGCAGCTCGGGCACCGACCGGTAGGCGGCGGAGTCCAGCCGGGGCTCCTCCGGCGGGCGGCACAGCGACTCCATCAGCTTGTAGGAACGGGACTGGATGGCACTGGCCCCCTCGGTGTAGACCCGGAACGTCCGGAACGATTCGGGTTGCATCGTGGCCAGCAGCGAGAACAGGGGAGCGGCGAGGTTGAGCTGGTCCCGGGCGTACCCGAGCCGCTCGACGGCCGGCTCGACGAGCCGCTCGTCGAGTGCGGTGATGGTCGCCCGCAGTTCCCCGGCGAGCAGCGCGAACGTGCACTCGTACGCCTGGAGTACCCGGATGAACAGGTACTCGTCGTGCACCAGGTAGACCGGGAGCATGGTCAGCTCCAGGAGTTGCGCCCGTCGGTCGTCGACGGTTGCCGCGTGTAGTGCGCCCGCCGCTGCCGCCGACTCCCGGTCACCGGCCAGGTCGGACAGGCCCAGTCGGGCCAGTGCCGGCGCTGCCGCCCGGATCCCGAGCCGGTACCGCTTGGCGACCAGGGCCGGCTCCGGTCGTTGCTCGGGGAGCAGGTCGGTGGTGCCGGCCTCGGCGGCCGACTCGAAGGCAAGGGCGTCGGCGACCAGCGCGAGGAACAGCCGGTCCCGGTCGCGGCGGGCGGCGGTTGGATCGGTGGTGGCCCCGACGGTCGGAACGTCGTCCACGTGTTCCGCCCCCGGCATCCGGAACAGGTTCAACGCCAGGTAGCTGCGGTAGTCGTACCGGCCGTCCCACTTGTCCAACGCGACATCGAGAAAGTCCCGTAAGAGCTGGGTCTGGGGATGCTCGCTGCCGGTGACCGGCCCGGCCGGCGGTGCCGCGTGGACGTCCCGAATCTGGTCGAGCAGGGCGAGGAGTTCCTTGTCGACGAAGTGCTTGCCGGTCCGGCGGAATTCCGCCACCACCGCGGAGTACGGAAAACTGCCGGGATCGGCTCCACCGGACAGCCAGTTCGTCAGCTCGCGCACGAACCGTACCTCAGCAATCTTAAATTTTGATAGACACGGACGGTGAACTTCTGGCCCTTTCGGAGCCCGGTGGCGGTGTCAGGACATGCCGGAGTGAGAAGGGTCACCGCTCTTGGGGAGGTTGGTGCGCACCTCCCAGAGTTCCGGGAAGAACCGGTGGTCGATCAGCTTGGCGAGCATGGTGGCCGGAGATCCGGGGGTACCGAGTGGGCCGTGACTGCCGATCCGAATGGCGATCTTGTAGTGGCGTACCCGCCACAGGGAGATCCGCTCGTCCCACTCCACCATTGCCTCGGCCAGCCGGTACACCGGGTCGGCTGGGTCGGCGCAGTAGAGCTTCAGCAGGTCGATGCCGCGCTCGGCGAGGAGCCGCGTGAACGCTTGGCCGAGCTTGCGGCTCGCCGCCTGGGCCTGCTTCCAGCCCGGTGACTCGGCTCCCGATCCGTTGCCGAGGGCGGGTTGCAGCGCCTGGAAGTCGGCCGGGGTCAGGTAACGGAACATCTCCAACTGCTCGGTGACCAGCCGGATCCCCAGGGCCGCCCGGTTGAGCAGCAGTTCCGCCTGCCCCAGTTGGCCGTCGTCGATACGTACCGTCGCCTCGGTCAACTCGGCCACCGCAAGTTTGAGCCACAACTCGGTGGACTGGTGCACCACCTGGAAGAGCAGTTCGTCGCGGTGGATCATCTCGTCCGGACGTCGTTGCAGGTCGAGCAACGTGTCGGTACGCATGTAGCGGGCGTAGTCCGTGTCACCTTCGCCGGGCAGCACGGGTGAGTAGTCTCGCTTCACGAAGTATTCCCTTTCCGCCGGTGTCGGTGCGATCCGACCCCGCTACGGGCCCATGAATAGTTGCGCCGCTCATTATCCATAAACCATCGACAATCTATTGGCCGCCCCCCGATCTTGCCCGCTGCGTAAGGAAGGGCCCCTTCTTATCGCTTTTAGCATAAGAAGGGGCCCTTATTAACGGGTTTGACTAGCTCAGTCGCGCCCCCGCGTGGATGGCCACCGCGTCGTGCGCGGGGATGTCCGCGCGGAACCAGCCGCCGGAGTCCACGGTGATCACCGGGCCGGAGCAGGTGCCGGAGCTGAAGTTGCCGTGGATGACATCGCAGTACCGGCCGGCCGGCAGTCCGGTGTAGTACGAGCGACCGGTGATCGCGAAGTCCTCGTCGTTGATCGTGATGAAGCCCCTGCCGGTACGGCTGAACGCGATGTGCTGGTAGCCGTTGTCGTACCAGTTGGACAGCCCGGCGCCCTCGGTGGCGTTGCGGAAGCCCACCATGTTCGCGATCACCTGCCAGCGGTGCTCACACTCCCAGCCGGAGAAGCAGGTGGTGTTGAGGGTCTTGTTGGAGCCGTCCGAGGGCGGGCCCTGGTCCCGGTTGGAGAAGGTGTAGCTGGACATCACGGTGGGCGAGCCGTACGGGTAGGCCAGCATGAAGGCGTTCGCCAGGGCGTAGCTGCCGTGGTCGCGGTAGGTCAGCACCCCGCCCACGTCGCGCTGGGTGTCGTGGTTGTCCACGAAGGTGGCGGCCACGCTGCTCGGCAGGTGACCCCAGCCCTCACCGAAGTTCTTCAGGTAGGCGAGCCGCTCCGAGCGGAACACCCGGGCCAGGTCCTTGCCGTAACGGAACTCGTGCACGTCACCGTTGCCGGTGTACTCGCCGGGCCCGATCGGCTCGCCCGCGCCGTAGATGACCTCCTGGACGATGTACGCCGACCGGGACAGCTTGCTCTTGATCGCGGCGATGTCGGCGGCCGGCATGTGCTTGCTCGCGTCCAGCCGGAAGCCGTCGACGCCGAGGGAGAGCAGGTCGTTCAGGTAGCCGGCGATCCGGGTACGGACGTAGTCCGACTCGGTCTTCAGGTCGGCGAGGTTGACCAGCTCGCAGTTCTGCACCTCCCAGCGGTCGCTGTAGTTGGTGATCTCGTGGCCGGCGTTGCGACCGCAGTAGTGGAAGTCCTGCGAGCCGTAGGTGCCCGGGTAGTTGTAGTGGCCGTAGGTCGAGCCGGCCCATCCGGTACCGCCGTTGTCCTGACCGGACATGTGGTTGATGACGGCGTCCACGATGACCTTGACGCCCGCCGTGTGGCAGTCGTTCACCATGGCCTGGAACTGCGCCCGGGTGCCCTTGCGCGACTCGATCCGGTAGCTGACCGGCTGGTAGGCCAGCCACCACTGGTTGCCCTGGACGTGCTCCTGCGGTGGCGACACCTGCACGTACCCGTAGCCCTGCGGGCCAAGGAAGTTCTTGCATTCGGTTGCGACCGAGGGCCAGTTCCACTCGAACAGGTTCGCGATCACCTTCTTGCTCCCGCTGGGAGCCGCCGTGGCCGGGGGAGTGGCCACACTGATGGGAGCAAGCAGCGCGGCAGCCAGGCCTGCGGCGAAGGCCGCGGACAGCAGTCGACGTCTACGCATCGAAACTCCTGACAGTTGGGGGACGGTGGTGATGGACACGGTGGGGGAACGCTCCGGCTACCTACTGCAAGGTAACTGAAATTTTGCGCAAAGGTTACAAGGGCATTTCAGTGAGTGTCAATGCATGGATGCGTCTCACTGCCTGCCGGCGCTGACCTGGTCGGACGCCGGCCACCACGGACGCCGGACAGGACAGGCGCCGGACAGGACAGGTGCCGGACAGCATGGGCGCCGGAAAGCACGGGCGCCGGAAAGGACGGACGGCGGCGGGCTCGGAGGAGCCCACCGCCGTCCGGGTGGTACAGGTCGATCTCCACCCGCCGTGGCGTTCAGCCGCCCGGCGCGGATGGTCGGTCCAGGTGCTACTTCTTCGCGGGGACCAGCCGGTCGGTACCCACCCGGTCGCGGAGCACCTCGGGTACCAGCACCGAACCGTCCGGCTGCTGGCACTGCTCCAGGATGGCCGGGAAGAGCCGGCTGGTCGCCAGCGCCGAACCGTTGAGCGTGTGCACGAACCGGGTCTGCTTCCCGCCCGGCTCCCGGTACCGGATGCTGGCCCGGCGGGCCTGGTAGTCACCGGCCCAGGAGACCGAGGAGACCTCCTTGTACTTGCCGGTGCTCGGCATCCACACCTCGATGTCCAGCGTCTTGCGCATCGAGGCGCTGGCGTCACCGGCCGCGAGCAGGCTCCGCCGGTAGTGCAGCCCCAACCCCTCGACCAGCCGCTCCGCGTGCACCAGCATCTCCTCCAGCGCCGCCTCCGCCTGCTCGGGCAGGACGAACTGGAAGATCTCCACCTTGTTGAACTGGTGGCCCCGCACCGTGCCCCGCTCGTCGGAGTGCGAACCGGCGCTCTCCCGGCGGTAGCAGGGGGTGTAGGCGAACGCCCGCAACGGCAGCGACGCGGTGTCCAGGATCTCGTCCTGGTACGCCCCGAGGATCGCGGTCTCCGACGTCGGCAGCAGGAACTGCCCGCGCGGCGCGCTGTCCCGGTCGAGGTGGTAGACGTCGTCGTAGAACTTTGGGAACTGCCCGGCGGCGAATCCGGCGGAGTCCAGCAGCAGGTGCGGCGGCAGCAGGAACTCGTAACCCGCCGCGACGTGCTGGTCGATGAACCAGTTGACCAGCGCCCACTCCAGCCGGGCACCGAGCCCGGTGTACATCCAGAAGCCTGAGCCGCCGAGCTTCACCCCACGGTCGAAGTCGACCAGGCGCAACGACCTGGCCAGCTCGACGTGGTCGCGTACCTGCTCGATCGCCGGCGGCTCGCCGAACACCTTGACGACCCGGTTGTTCTCCTTGCCACCCGGCACGACGTCGTCGCTCGGCAGGTTGGGCAGCTCGCTCATCACCGTGCGCAGGCGTTCCTGCACCTCACCGAGCTGGGCCTCCAGCTCCGCGAGCTGCTTACGCTCCGCCTCCGGGTCGGGGCCCTGCTCCGGGGCCGTCCCGGCGCGCTTGGCCGCCGCGTACGCCCGGGCCTCGGCCTTGCGCCGCTGCCGCTCGGCGTCGATCTCGCCGATCAGGCTCCGCCGCTGCCGGTCGAGCTCCTCGATCTCGTCGAGAGCCCGGGTCACCTCGCCCGGGTCGAGCCGCTTGGCGAGCGCGGACGCCACCGCGTCGCGGTCCTTCCGGATCAACTCCATGTCGAGCATGCTGCTCCGTACGCCCTCCGTTGCGGACTCAAGCTGGGACCAGCAGATGCTACCGTCGCCGCAGTCTCGGCCGGGCGGCGCGGGGCCGAACCGCCGGTCCGACTCCGGGCGGGCGCGGGGCCGAACCGCCGGCCGGACCGCCGGACGGAGCCCGGCGGCCGACCGGTCGGACGACCCCCGGTCAGCTCAGCCGGATCGGCATCAGGACGGAGAAGGTGCGCTCGTCGTCGGGCAGCCGTACCGCCAGCGGGGTGATCGGGCTGTCCAGCTCCAGCACCAGTTGCCCCCGCCCGGCCGCGTCCAGCGCGTCGACCAGGTAACCGGCGTTCACCCCGACCCGGACGATGTCGCCGTCCGCCGGGTCGTCGGCGCCGACGACCCGCAACCGGCCGGTGGGGGTCACGCCGAGCACGGTCACCTCGGCCCGTACCCCGTCCTCCTCGCGCACCAGGGTCGGTGCGCTGCCGTCGGTCAGTGAGGCGCGCAGGGCGGGTACGTCGACCGTCACCCGGGTGGGTGCCCCCGTGCCCGGTCGCCGCAGCAGCCGCTGGTGGTCGGGGAAGTCGTACGGCAGGGGCGTCGCGTCGACGGACCGGCCGGCCACGGTCGCCGAAATCGCCCCGGGTGCCACGGCCAGCGACACCTCCCACGCCGTGACGTCGGTCAGCAGGTCACGGAGCCGGTCGGCGAAGTCGACCGGGGCGAGTACCCGGGCGGTCGGCCCGTCGACCGTGGCGGCGGCCCCGGCCACCGCCATCCGGTACCGGTCGGTGGCGACGAGCCGGACCCCGGCCGGTTCCACCTCGATCAGCACCCCGGCCAGGACCGGCAGGTCGGGGTCGGTGCCGACCGCGAAGCGGACCGCGTCCAGCGCCCCGGCCAGGTCGGTCCGGGACAGGGTGAGACGGGTGACGGACATGCGCTGCTCCTCGGGGTCGAGTGAATCGATCAGGGCGTGGAGTCGGGCGAACTCCCGGCGGGCGTCGGCGAGCCCGTCCTCCAACCGGCGCAGGTGACCGGTGAGCAGCCGACGGACGGCAGCCGGCTCGGACCGGTGGCGTACCGCCGCGCCGATCTCGGCCAGCGGCATCCCCACCCGGCGCAGCCCGGCCACCAGCCGGGCGGCCGGCACCTGGTGGTCGGCGTACCACCGGTAGCCGGTGACCGGGTCCACCACGGCGGGCACCAGCACCCCGGCCCGGTCGTAGAAGCGCAGCGCGCTCACGCTCAGCCCACTGGCCCGGGCCATCTCACCGATGCTGTGCAGATCGTTCTCCACGCCGACGATCCTGTGGCCTCGACCAGGTAGAGGGTCAAGCCGGAGGCCCGACTGATCCCGCACGGCCCGTCCGGGTCAGGGTTTCGGCGGCCAGTACACCCCGGTCACCGCGTACCCAGGGCGGCCGGGGCCCGCCGGACCGACGTAGAAGGCCACCTCCCGGTCGGGCGCGCAGAGCCGGCCGTGGAACGTGTTGACCAGGGCCGCCCGTAGCCGGTCGTCGGGTAGGCCGACCACCCGCCGTTGCAGGGCGGTGAACTCCCAGTCGACGATGTCGTGCCGGTGGCCGGGACAGGTCCGTCCGGCGCACCGCCACCGGTACGCGCCCCGGAACCGGGGCCGGGGGTGGCCACCGGTCGGCCCGGGGATACCGCCGGAGGCGGGCGTGATCAGCAGTTCCGCCACATCCCGGACCCGGACCAGCGCGGGTGCGGGCTGGCGGTCGGGCCGGTCGAGGCGGCACATCGACTCCTCGACGTGCCCGTCCAGCCAGGCCCGGCGCAGTGCCCACTGCTTCAGGTGGTGTTCCCGCCGAACCGTGCCCGGCACCGGCCACCGGGCCTCGGTCGACTCCGCCCCGGCCCTGGTCGGTCCCGCCCCGGCCCTGGTCACGTCGACGGTGACCAGGTCGTACGGGTCGAAGCCGCACTCCGGCCGGAAAGCGTCCAGGCCGGACAGCACCAGCCACCACCAGGGCGGGACGCCGGGCAGGACAGAGAGCCCGGTGACATAGCCGGCCTCGCCGGCCGGACCCGGTCGGGCCAGCACGGCCCGGGTGGTGACGAGCAGACGCAGACGGGTGGTCCCGGCGGGCGGTGGCCCGGGGTCGGAACCGGGCTGAGCGAAGCCGGACAACCTCATCGGTGCGACACCTTTCACCCGACGGGGATGCCCAGAGTAGTCGATCAACTACTTTACGTCCATGGTGTCCGGTTGACGCTCAGTCCAGCACGCGGAAGGTGATCCCGGCCCGGGTCAGCCGGTCCACCAGCGTCCCGCCCATCGCCACCGCCGGGGTGACCTGCCCCGACGTGGCCGGCAGATCGTCCAGGGCCAGGCACATGGCCGACTCGGCCAGCATCTTGGCCGTCTCGTCGTACCCCGGATCCCCGCCGGACACCTCGGTCACCACCCGGCGCCCGGCGGCGGTGCCGACGAAACGCACCCGGAACCAGGACGCCGCCCGCTGCTCGGCCGACGGCCCCTGCCCAAAGGAGAGCCGGCCGAACAACCACCGGCGGGTTGGCGGGATCCGGACCAGAGCGGTCAACCCGGCCAGCCCGGCCGCGCCGGCGAGTACCGTCGGCAACCGCTTGACCGCCAGGAAGTGCCGGTAGCAGAAGTCCGGGCCGTACCCCGGAAGCGCGGCGGCCGAGCGGCGCACGATCTGCGGATCGATGGTGGGCAGCGGGACCACCCAGCGGCCCAGGTCGCTGCGGCGGGACAACCGGCCGGGCACCGCCCGGACCCGGCGGTCCGCCGGTCGGGGTTCGGCGACCCGCCGGGACCTGGCCGCCGCTGCCGTCTGCCGGGCCCGGGCCAGCGCGGTCAACGCCGAGTGGTACGTCCCGGCGGAGAACCGCCCCCCGGCCCGGACGAACCCGTCCACGCTGATCGGCCCGTCAGCCGGCAGGTGCCGGACCGTGTACCAGACTCCCAGGTCGTGCGGAATCGAGTCGAACCCGCAGGCGTGCACCAGCCGGGCGCCGCTGGCCGCCGCCGTGGCATGGTGCCGCAGGTACATCAGGTCGACGAACTCCGGCTCACCGGTGATGTCGAGATAGTCCGTACCAGCCCGGGCACAGGCCGCGACCAGTGGCTCGCCGTAGGAGATGAACGGACCCACCGTGGTCGCCACCACCCGGGCGCTCTCCGCGACCCGGCGCACCGAGTCGGCGTCGGTCGTGTCCGCGTGCAGCAACGGCAGTTCCGCGCAGGCCGGATTGATCGCGGTGAGCCGGTCCCGCAGGGCGGCCAGCTTGTCCGCGTTACGCCCGGCCAGCGCCCAGCGCAGCGACCCCGGGGCGTGCCGGGCCAGGTACTCCGCGGTCAACGCGCCGGTGAACCCGGTCGCGCCGAACAGGACGACGTCGTACGAACGCGCTCCGGCCATCTGACGAGTCTCCCACCCCAGCCCGGGTTCAGCCCGGCGCGTGCGGGTCGAGTACCACCCGGACGCAGTCGTCGGTCCGCTCCCGGAACATCCGGTACCCCTGCGACGCCTCCGCCAACGGCAGCCGGTGGGTCGCCAGGTACTCGGTACGGATCTCGTCCCGGGCCATCCGCTCCAGCAGCATCGGGATGTACCGCTGCCCGTGCTGCTGGGCGGCGCGGACCGTCAGCCCCTTGTTCATCATCGCCCCCAGCGGGAACCGGTCCACGAAACCGACGAACAGCCCGAGGATGAACACGCTGCCCCCCTTCCGGCAGGCGTGGATCGCCTCCCGGACCGCCATCGGCCGTTCCGTGGAGATCCGTAGCTGCTGCTTGAGCTGGTCGTAGAGGAACTGCGGGCCGGAGTGCTGGGCCTGCGCGCCGACCGCCTCGATGCAGACGTCCGGCCCCCGGCCCCCGGTCGCCTCCCGCAGCTCCCCCTGCACGTCGGTGTGCTCGATGTTCACCGTCTCCACACCCAGGTGCTGTTCGGCCAGCGCCAGCCGGTACTCGTGCCGGTCGATCACGATCACCCGTTCGGCGCCGAGCAGCATCGCCGACCGGGCCGCGAGCTGGCCGACCGCACCGGCCCCCCAGACCGCCACCACGTCACCCGGCCGGACGTCGCCCAGCTCCGCACCCATCCAGCCGCTGGGCGCTGCGTCCGAGGCGAAGAGCGCCCGGTCGTCGCTCACCCCCTCCGGCACGGTGAACGCCCCCTGGTCGGCGAAGGGCACCCGGGCGTACTCGGCGTGGCTGCCCGGGAAGCCGCCCATCGCGTGCGAGTAGCCGTAGCAGCCGGCCGGGGCCGAACCCCAGGCCCGCTCGGTCAGTTCCGCGTCGGCGGTGCCGTTGTCACAGCAGGAGTACAGCCCCTGCCGGCAGTACCAGCAGCGACCGCAGGAGATCACCGAACAGACCACCACCCGATCACCGACCCGGTGCCGGCGTACCTCCGGACCGACCTCGACCACCTCGCCGAGGAACTCGTGCCCGAGTACGTCACCGGCCTGCATGAACGGGACGTGCCCGGCGAGCAGGTGCAGGTCCGAGCCGCAGGTGACGCTCTGCCGTACCCGGACGATCATGTCCTGGCCGTCGTGCAGCCCGGGATCCGGTACGTCCTCCACCGCCACCCGGTCCACCCCGGCCCAGCAGACCGCCCTCACCGCCACCTCCGGTCGTCGTCACCCGCCGCAGCGGACCCGCCCCCGGTCCGGCCCGGTGCACCCGACGGGTGCCAGGTCGGCGGGGTACGTCCGGGATCGAGAACCTGTCCGGTCTCGGCGAGCTGCTTCGTCGCGCGCAGCGCGGCGCGTACCACCAGGCGGGGGTCGTCCCCGGTCAGGTGCGCGGCCAGCCCCGGCAGCCCGATGTCGCTGCCCCGGGGCCGGGCGGCCAGTTCGGTACCCTTCCCGCCCGGTGCCGGTCGCAGCCGTACCTGCACCGCGTGCCTGAGGCGGGCCAGCGGCTCCGGTAACTCACCCGCGGGCAGCAGGTCGGTGCGGGAGCGGTTGACCGTGACCACCTCCCAGCGGGTGGCCGGGTCTCCGCCGGCCGGGTCCGGCGTCGTCGGCCAGCCGTCCCGGTCCCGTCGACCCAGGGCCCGGCCGAGTGCCACCCCGCCTGCGGACACCGCCAGCGCCATCGCGCCGCGCCTCACCCAGCTCACCTGACCACCACCCCCCGCAGCCGCCTTCCGTGCCCCGATGGTGGGCCGGCGGGGGGTGAACCCGGCTCGCCCGCAAGGGGTGAACCGGCATCCACCGGGTATGCGCGGTGCGGCGTGCGAGGGTGTGCGCCCGTCCCGTGGCACGGTGGCGGGCCGGCGCGGATGGGGAGGCCGGATGCCGGAGAACCTGAGCTGTCCGGACGGCGCCGGAGCACCGGGGCCGGTACCGCTGCTGGCCGCGAAGCTCGCCGCCGCCCCGCTACCCGAACCGGTGCTCGTCCGGCCCCGGCTGCTCGCCCGGCTCGACAGCGCGGTGGCCGGCCCGGTCACCCTGGTCCGCGCGCCCGCCGGCTGGGGCAAGACCACCCTGCTCGCCTCCTGGTTCCGGGGCGGGCCGGCGCAGCGGAGCGCGACCTGGCTGTCGGTCGGGCCGGCCGACGGGGTCGGACGGCTCTGGCCCTACCTGTACGCCGCACTCGCCACGGCTGTTCCCGGTGAGCCGGCCGGCGCCCCGGCACCCGGCTCCGGCGTACCCGGTGCCCTGGCACCCGCCACCGGCCCGCCCGACCAGGACACCGTCGAGCGGCTCGCCGCCGCCCTGGCCGGCCGGGCGGAACCGGTCGTCCTGATCTGCGACGACCTGCACCTGGCCGCCGACCCGGCCGCGCTGACGGCCGTGGAGTTCCTGCTGCGGCACGCCGACGACCGGCTGCGGCTGGTCGTCGGGGCCCGCACCGACCCGCCACTGGCCCTGCACCGGTTCCGGGTCAGCGGGGAGCTGACCGAGATCCGCGCCGCCGACCTCGCCTTCACCGACGACGAGGTGGCGGACCTGCTCTCCGCGCACGGGGCGGTGGTACCCCCGGCGGCCGTGGCCGTGCTGCGGGAACGGACCGAGGGCTGGCCGGTTGGACTGCGGCTGGCCGCACTCGCCCTGCGAGGCCACCCCGACCCGGCCAGCTTCGTCGCGCGGTTCTCCGGCGAGCACCCGGAGGTCACGGACTACCTGACTGCGGAGGTGCTGGCCGGGCTTCCCGACGGCCTGCGCGGCGTACTGGACTGCGTGGCCGTCACCGAGCCGGTCACCGGTGACCTGGTCACCGCGCTCACCGGTCGGGACGGCGCGGACCAGCTCCTCGCCGAACTGGAACAGCGGATCGGCTTCCTGACCGCCGCCGGTGACCGGCCACCGGCGTACCGCTGCCACCGGCTCCTCGCCGACGTGCTCCGCGCCGCACTGGCGAACCGCCCGGACGACCGGGTACGGGACCTGCACCGGCGGGCCGCCGACTGGTACGCCGGAGTGAACCAGCCCCGGGACGCCCTGCGGTACACCCTCGCCGCCGCCCGCTGGGCGGACGCCGCCCGGCTGCTGCTCGACCACTGGCCCGCGCTGCTGCCGTACGACCGGGACGAGCCGGACCGGCCGCCGGTGGCCGCACCGCCGGAGGAACAGATCCGGGACCACCCGGCGGTCGCGCTGGCCTACGCCGTCGACCGGTTGGGGCTGGCCGGGGAGCCGACGGTCGACGGGTACCTGTGCGTCGCCGACGAGGCGGCCGGGGCACTGCCGGAGCCGGACCGAACCCGGCTGCGCTGCGCGGCGGCCGGGTTGGCGCTGATCCGCGCCCAGGCCGGTGCCGATCCGCAGCGGGCCCGCGGTGCCGCCGACCGGCTGCTCCAACTGGCCCCGCCGGACGTGGCGGCGCCACCGGGACCGGCGGTACGGGCCGTAGCACGGACCGCGCTCGGGTTGACCGAACTGGGCGCCGGTCAGCTCGCAGCCGCCACCGACGCGCTCGCCGCCGGGCTGGTCGAGGCCGGACCGGCCGGGCTGCCCCGGGTCGCGGTGGTCGCGGCGAGCCGGCTCGCCCTGATCGCCGCCCTCCGGGGCGAGTTGCGGGCCGCCGAGACCCTCGCGGCAGGTGTGCTCACCGGGCCACCGTGCCAGGGTCGACCGGCCGGGCCGGACTGCGGGTACGCGTACCTGGCCCTCGCCCTGGTCGCCACGCACCGGGACCGGCCGGTGGAGGCCGAGACCCAGCTCGCTCTGGCCGAGCGGTCGACGACCGACGGGTCCGGACCCGACCGGGCTGTCTTCACCGTGTGCGCGGCCCGGTGCCACAGCCAACTGCTGGCCGACCGGGGTGATCCGGTCCGGGCCTACCAGGTGCTCGCCGCCGCCCGGGACCGGCTCGGCGACCCGGCGGACGGCCCGGGGAACTGGTTGCTGGCCGCCGAGGCGGAACTGCGGGCCGGCCAGGGTGACCTGGACCGGGCCCGGGAACTGCTCGCCTCCCGGGCGGCCGGGTCGACCCTGGTGGCGGTGGTGCTGGCCCGGGTGGAACTCTGTGCCGGTAACCCCGATGCGGCGGGGCGGGTGCTCCCCGACTGGGACGGGCCCACGGCCGGCCGGTTACCGGTGGCGGTACGCGCCGAAGCCGGCCTGCTCGACGCGTTGCTCGCGCAGCAGTCCGGGGACCCCCGACGGGCCGCCCGCCTCCTGGAACGGGCGCTGGACCTGGCCGAGCCGGACGGGCTGCGGCGCTTCCTGGTGCGCGGCGTACCCCCGGTGCGGGACCTGCTCGTCGCCCACCTCGACACCGGCACCGCCCACTGGCCGACGCTGACCGAACTGCTGGACCACGGTGACCGGCCGCAGGCCACCGGTACCGGTGCAGCCGCCGCCGGACCCGTCCGGCTCGGCGGTGGCACCGCCGGTGGCCCGGCGCCGCTCGGTGAACCGCTGACCGAGCGGGAGCTGACCATCCTGCGCTACCTGCAGAGCGTCCTGTCCAACGTGGAGATCGCCAGCGAGCTGTCGGTCTCGGTGAACACCGTCAAGACGCACGTGCGCAACATCTACCGGAAACTGGACGCCACCCGGCGCCGGGACGCGGTCCGCCGGGCCCGCGAACTCCATTTGCTGTAAGGAAGGGCCCCCGCTTAACGCTTTCGGTAGGTAAAGGGCCCCTTCCTAACAGCTGTGCACAGGTGGACATCGGCGGACATGCGGTACCCGATCAGCCGTCGGCCGGTACCCGATCAGGCGTTGGCCGCCCCGTCCACCGCGGCCAGCAGGTCCGGCAACCCGTACGGGCCGTCGTAGCGCACCCCGTTGACGAAGAACACCGGCACCGCGTCCACTCCGCTGCGGATGCCACTGACGATGTCCCGGCGTACCCGGTCGGCGTGCTCGTGCCGCTCGACCTCCGGATCGACCTCCTCGACTTGGAGCCCGACCTGCTGCGCGGCGAGTGACAGGTGTACCGGGTCGAGCTGGTCCTGGTGCTCGAAGAGCCAGTCGTGCAGCTCCCAGAACCGGCCCCGGACCGCTGCCGCCTCGGCCACCTCCGCGGCGGCGTCGGCGTACGGGTGCACCTCGGCGAGCGGGAAGTGCCGGTACACCAGCCGGGCCAGGTCGGCCCGCTGGCGCAGCAGTTCCCGCAGGTTCCGGTACACCGCGCCACTGTGCGGGCACTGGAAGTCGGCGTACTCGACCACGGTCACGGCCGCGTCGGCGGCGCCCCGGACATGGTCGGAGGCGTCGACCGGTACCCGCAGCCGGCTGACCGTGATCTGCAACGGTGTGGTCATCGCGGCCTCACAGCCGGACGGTGATGTGGTTGTGCACCTCGGCGACACCGGGTGCCGACCAGGCGACCCGTTCCGCCTCGTCCCGTTCCAGCCAGGACCGCACCAGCCCGTCGAGGATAACCGTGTCGCCCCGTACCTCCACCGAGATCCGCTCCGCGTCGGTCTCCACGCTGCGGACCAGGGCACGGGTGATCCGGTCGGTCAGGTCGCTCCGGGTCGGCCGGCCCGTGGGGCGGACCACGATCCCGTTGCTCAGCCCGCGTACCCCGGTGAGCCGGCGTACCGAGCGTTCCGCCGCCCGGCGCTGGTACTCCCATTCGACCTCGCCCCGCAGCGTCACCCAACCACCGGAGACGGTGACGTCGAGCCCGTCGAGGGGTACGAACGCGTCCCACTCCAGGGCCCGGGTGGCGGCGGTGGCGATCTCCGCGTCGGTTCGCTGTGCCGAGGTGGCCAGCCGGACCTGGATGTCGTTGGCTACCGCCCGGACCCGGTCCACCCGGTGCGCGGCCCGCTCGGCGGCCCACTTCTTGGCGTAGCTGTCCACCCAGCCGGTGAGGGTCACCACGCCCTCGGAGACCGTCACACCGATCTCGTTCGGCTGTACCCGTGGCTCCCAGTTCAGTTCGTCGAGCACGTCGGACTGGATGTCCTGGTCGGTGCGGGTGATCGTTGCCGTGGCCATGGTGGGTCCCTCCCGCGACTAGGTTCCGTCGCTGCCAGGCTCACCACGGTCCGGGTGACCGGACCTCACCCGCCGGGGGTGAAAGGTCAAGGCCCCGGCGGGCGCGCCACCGCCGTCGACGGGCCGTCTCGGACCACCGGCAATATAGTTTGCGGTCCATCCTAATCCGGCGGGGCGGTCTATTGACACCCTTCTCCGGGGTGTGTGAATGTCTGGTTCCGGGTGCGGGAGCCAGCGCGCCGGGTGGGGGAGTCAGGGCAGCTTCCCCGGGAGCCAGGGCAGCTCCGGCAGTCACCGTGCGCTCGTCAGGTGACGCGGCTGACGCCGTCCGCCTGACGTCACCCGTACCCGAGAGGAACCGCTGATGCGGAGAAGTCTCGCTGGCACCCTCGCGACCGTGCTCGCCGCCGCGGCGACGGTCGTGGCGGCCCAGCTGACCCTCAGCCCGACCACGCACGCGGCAGCCGCCGCACCCGAGTCGTACTCCTGGAAGAACGTCCGGATCGACGGTGGCGGCTTCGTGCCGGGCATCGTCTTCAACCCCACCGAGAAGAACCTGATCTACGCCCGTACCGACATCGGTGGGCTGTACCGCTGGGAACAGGCCAACCAGTCCTGGACGCCGTTGCTGGACTGGGTCGGTTCGGACAGGTGGGGTTACAACGGCGTGGTGAGCGTCGCCACCGACCCGGTGCAGACCAACCGGGTCTACGCGGCGGCCGGCATGTACACCAACAGCTGGGACCCGAACAACGGGGCCATCATCCGCTCCGCGGACAAGGGCGCCACCTGGCAGGTCACCGAGCTGCCGTTCAAGAACGGTGGCAACATGCCCGGCCGGGGCATGGGCGAGCGGCTGGCCGTCGACCCCAACAAGAACAGCATCGTCTACTACGGCGCCGAGGGCGGCAACGGCCTGTGGCGCAGCACCGACCACGGGGCCACCTGGGCCAGGGTGGCGAACTTCCCGAACGCCGGCAACTACGTCGCCGACCCCAACGACTCCAGCGGGTACCAGAGCCAGAACCAGGGTCTGACCTGGGTGAGCTTCGACAAGAGCACCGGTACGGCCGGCACCGCCACGCAGACCATCTCCGTCGGGGTGGCGGACAAGGAGAACCCGGTCTACCGGACCACCAACGGTGGCACCACCTGGGAGCGGATCGCCGGTCAGCCCACCGGCTACCTCGCGCACAAGGGCGTGGTGGACCCGGTCGGCGGCTTCCTCTACATCGCCACCAGCGACACCGGCGGCCCGTACGACGGCGCCAAGGGGGACGTCTGGAAGTTCAACCGGGCCACCGGTGCCTGGACCCAGATCTCGCCGATCCCGTCCAGCAGCACCGACGCGTACTTCGGCTACAGCGGGCTGACCATCGACCGGCAGAACCCGAACACGCTGATGGTGGCCACCCAGATCTCCTCGTGGCCGGACGCGCAGTTCTTCCGCAGCACCGACGGGGGCGCCACCTGGACCCGGATCTGGGACTGGACCAGCTACCCCAACCGCAGCTTCCGCTACACGATGGACATCTCCTCGGCGCCGTGGCTGACCTTCGGCACCAGCAACCCGAACCCGCCGGAGGTCTCCCCGAAACTGGGTTGGATGAACGAGTCGGTGGAGATCGACCCGCACGACTCGAACCGGATGATGTACGGCACCGGCGCGACCATCTACGGCACCACCGAGCTGACCAAATGGGGCACCGCCGAGCAGTTCACCATCAAGCCGATGGTCAACGGCCTGGAGGAGACCGCCGTCCTCGACCTGATCAGCCCGCCGTCCGGCGCGCCGCTGATCAGCGGGCTCGGCGACATCGGCGGCTTCCGGCACACCAGCCTGGCCGCCGTACCGGCGATGATGTTCACCCAGCCGACCTTCACCAGCACCACCAGCCTGGACTACGCCGAGTCGAACCCGTCGGTGATGGTCCGGGCGGGCAACTTCACCGACGCGGACCGGCCGAACGACAGCCACGTCGCCTTCTCCACCGACGGGGGCGCGAACTGGTTCCAGGGCAGCGAGCCGTCCGGCATCAACAGCGGCGGTACGGTCGCCGCCGCAGCCGACGGCAGCCGGTTCGTCTGGGCGCCGGGCGACTCCGGCCAGCAGGTCGTCCACTCGGTCGGCTTCGGCAACTCGTGGACCGCGTCGACCGGCATCCCGGCGAACGCCACCATCGAGTCCGACCGGGTGAACCCGAACACGTTCTACGGCTTCAGCGGCGGCAAGCTCTACGTCAGCACCAATGGCGGGGCCAGCTTCACCGCCTCGGCCGCCACCGGCCTGCCCACCACCGGCAACGTCCGGTTCAAGGCGATGCCGGGCCGGCAGGGGGAGCTGTGGCTGGCCGGAACCGGTGGACTCTGGCACTTTACCGACTCCGGGGCCACCTTCACCAAGCTCGGCAACGTGACCACGTCCGGCAACATCGGCTTCGGCAAGGCCGCCCCCGGGCAGACGTACCCGGCGCTGTACCTGTTCGGCACCGTCGACGGCACGCACGGCGTCCACCGGTCGGACAACGCCGGTGGGTCCTGGATGCGGATCAACGACGGCCAGCACCAGTACGGCAACGCGGGCGACGCGCTGACCGGTGACCCCCGGGTCTACGGCCGGGTCTACCTGGGCACCAACGGCCGGGGCATCCTGGTCGCCGACCGGCTAGGCGGGCCCACGCCCACCCCGACCGTACCGACCCCGGGCCCGACCACGCCGTCACCGATCCCGACCGAACCGACCCCGGGCCCGACCACCCCGTCACCGGGCCCGACCACGCCACGGCCGGCCGGCGGGTGCACGGCGACGTACCAGGTCACCAACTCCTGGGCCGGCGGCTTCCAGGGCGAGGTGACCGTGCGTAACAGCCACGGCTCGTCGATCGCGGGCTGGTCGGTGACCTGGGCGTTCGCCAACGGCCAGCAGATCGCCCAACTCTGGAGCGGGACCTACACCCAGACCGGAGCGACGGTGACGGTACGCGACGCCGGCTGGAACGGGCCGCTCGCCCCGAACGCCACCACCACCTTCGGGTTCCTCGCCAACTGGACCGGGACGAACGCCGTCCCGGCGATCCTGACCTGCACGACGAGATGACCGTGCGGGACCCGGTGGCCGGCCACGGTCGCCGGGTCCCCCGTGCCTGATCAGGACGGGTACCGTCGGTGCGCCGTCTGCTGACCGGCCGGGGCGCCGGCCAGCCGGCCGCCACGGTGGCCGGCCTGCGGGATGGCCCGTCCGGTCATTCGGACCGGTGGCCCGCCGTCACCGCTCCGACGGACCGGCGTGGTCGACGTCCAGCGAAACCGGGGCGTCCGGCCGGTCGACGTCCACGAACTCGATGTCGTCGACCCGGCGTAGTTCCGGGTCACGGCTGGCCGCCGCTCGCGCGGCCGAGCCGGCGGCCCAGCCGATCGCGGCGCCCAGCACCCCGGCGCCGATGATCCACGCCCAGGGCAGCGCCGGCCGCCGCCCGGCGAGGGCGTCGAACGCCCGGCTGGCCCGGCGCCATGCCTCGTCGGCGGCGGCACCGACCCGGTCGCCGGCCTCGTCGGCCAGGTGGGAGGTGCCCCGTCCGGTCGACCGCGCGGTGTCGCGAAGGCTGTCCCCGGCGGAGTGCACCGCCGAGGCCAGCTGCTGCCAGGCCTGGTCGGTGATGCGCTCGGTCTTGGTCCGGCGGTCCAGCAGGTTGCTCCCGAACATGGCGGTACCTCCTCGGATGCCGACAGCAGCGGCCACTTCGGACAGGGGGCTGTTCGGCGCGGATGTGGTTACGTCCTCCGAGGTGCCCGCGCGGGTTCTGCCGCAAACCCGCGATCACCCAGGGGAGTCGGCCGCGAGCGGGTCAGGTCCTCAGTTGACCACGACGACCGCCACACCACGGGCGAAGTCGTCGTCATCGTTGTCGTCGTCGTCATCCCCGCCACCACCGAACCCACAGGCCAGCACGAGCGCGAGCAACGCACCCACGCCCGCCAACCCCAGCAGTCTCCGCAGCATGAACAGCCTCCCGGGTGAGTGGGTATCCCTTGCCGTCGATGCTAGTCGCCGTACCGGCCGGGCGCTGACGTCGGGGCGAGTCCACCCGGTCCGATCAGGTGGCCGGACCGCCGGGGTGCCCTCCACCACACGGCTGACCGGTGCCCGGCGGGCGGGGGCGTCCGGACATCGCCGGCCCGGCCTGCGGGTGCGGCTGGGGTTCGGCGGCTACTCTGGTGCGGCCGGACGAGTGCTGTCCGGAATGGTCTCAGAACCCCCGGCTGGCCGAAATTTTTGGGGCTTATCATGCTTAATGTCCGTCTTGTGGCACTTCGTGAGGCCCGATTCGGCGAATTGCTCATCCCGGGGGGTGGCGACCGAGGGCGGGGGAGGAATACTCTCGGTCGCGGCCCGCGTACTGATGAGGCGCCCGGTTGCGGGCGAGTGGAGGTGCTCGCGTGAGCCTGTCGATCGTGAAGACTGTCCTGCCCGGTGGGGTCGTTCAGATCTCGCCGCGTGGCGAAATCGATGTCGACACCGCGTACGAGGTCAAGGAAGCTGTCGCCGAGGTGCTGGCGAAGGGCCGACCGGCGCGGATCGAGTTGAACATGCGCCTCGTCACCTTCATCGACTCGGTCGGTATCAGCGCCATGGTCGCCGGTTTCCAGACCGCCGGGGTCAGTGGCGTCAAGCTCGTGGTGACCGAGCCCAGCCGGTTCGTGCACCGGCAACTCTGGGTCACCGGGCTGCTCGGTCTCTTCGGCGCCCCGGAGCCCTACTTCGCTGGCGCCAACGCCGCCGAGGCGAAGACCACCGGAGTCTGAGCCCCCGGGTCCTACCGGCCCCCTGGCGCCACCCCCGGCTGCCTGTCATGCTCATCCTGCCCGGCTGCCGTCGCGGCCGGCACCGGAGCGCGTCGCTGTCCGCCGCCGTCCCGGCACCAGCCGTCGTCCCGGCACCCTGCGGCGGTCGCCCGTACCGGTGCGCGGCCCGGCGGCCCGGCAGTCAGGAGGCACGGTGCGCGGACAGGACACCTTCACCTACACGGTCCAGGCGCGCTGCACCCCGGCGACCGCCTCGGCACTGCTGGCCGACCTGACCCGTCAGGTCGAGCTGCACCCGCTGATCGTCCGGGTCACCCCCCGACCGACCCGCCCGGGGGCCCGGGCGAGCTACATGATCACGGACCGGGTGGCCCTCGGCCCGCTCCGGCTGCCCATCTCGTACCAGGCCGACGTGCTGACCGCGAGCACCGAGGAGGTCGTGGTGGTGGCCCGGCAGTGGAGCGGCACCCGGGTCCGGAACCACGCCCGGATCCGGACCGAGGCGCCGGACCAGGTGCGCATCGACGTGGAGATCAGCATTGCCGCGCCCGCCCCGCTCCTCGGGTACGCGCTGCGCCAGGCCCGGGCGGCGCACCTGTGCCTCGCCGCCCGCCTTGGCGCGGCACTCGACGGCGCCTGAGGCCGCCACCGGCTCACTGCCGGGTGGGGCCCTACCCCCGGGTACGCCGGTGGCCGGCTGGAGTAGCTCCGACCGGCCACCGGGCGCGTCGTCAGTAGACGGAGAGGTGCACGTGGTTGGTGTGGTCGCTGGACGGATCGCCACCCGCCCCGCTGTACGACTTCCAACCGCTGCTGGGCAGCCAGATCTGCTTGTACCAGATCACGTAGAGCACGCCGAGCCGGCTGGCGTTCTTCACGAAGTACGCGGCGAGGTTGTTCCCGTACGTCCGGTCGCCACCGGTGGCCGCCCCGCCGAAGCCGCTCTTCTGCGCGGCGAAGTCGCAGGCCCGCCCCTTCGGGTGTTCCCCCGAACTGCCGTTGCGGAAGCAGGACACGTACCGGGTGAACCCGGCCGCCTTGGCCTGGTTGAGGGCGTGCAGGGTGCGTGGGGTGATGCACCCCGACGTGGTCGGGTCGTTGACGCTGCACGACTCGCTCGGCCAGGAGCCGTCCGGATTGCGCGGTGCCGGCTTGGCCGAGGCCGAGGTGGTGGAGGCGGGACCACTGGATCCGCTGCTGCTGGAGCGGCCGGCCACCAGCAGTGCCCGCTCGGCCTGCTGCTTGCGCTTGGCCATGATCGCGACCTGCTTGCGCTGCTCGGTGACCTCCCTGTCCAGGGCGGTCTTGGCCCGGGTCTGCAGGTCACGGGTCTCCATCAGGTCGCGCAGTTGCCGGTCCTCGTGCGCGGCGACCGCGTCGAGGGCGGCGGCCCGGTCCAGGAAACTGTCCGGTGACCCGCTGCCGAGCAGCGCAGAGATGGTGCCGAGCCGGCCGGTCCGGTACGCCACGCCGGCCATCTCGCCGACCTTGGCGTTGCGGACGGTCAAGTCCGCCTCGATGACCTTGAGCTGGCCGGTCAGTTCCTGCTGGCGTTTGCTCGACTTGTCGAGGGCGGCCTTGGCGTCGAGGAAGCCCTTGCTGGCTGCTTCGAGCTGGGCCCGGAGGGCCGGCGTGCCCCCTTCGTCGTCGGTGCCCGGGGCCGGTGCCGCGAGGGCGGTACCGACCGGAACGGCGGCCTGTGCGCCGGGGACCGGCGCCGTCACGACCCCGAGGGCGAGGGTCGCGGCGAGCAGGGCTGCCATCCGGGCGGTGGTACGTCGTGCGGATATCGGCATACAGATGTCCTTCCGTCAGCCGCCGACCGGGTTAGCTGACGGGTTCGGGACGGAAGATCCCTACCGCTGACGCGGATACACCCCAGGTACGTGGTTCCCCGGCTCGCACGAGGCGATTAGGCGGCGGCCACCGCAGGCGCCGGAGGGCGCCGCCCGGCGGGGGCCGGTGGTGAGCCTACCGGGGTCGGTGGGTACGCCGCAGCGCCTGAATGGGCGCTACGGGCTCTTCCTACCCACTTGTCCGGCATGTTCCGGACAATACCCCTGAAAGATTTAAGGTGCCGCTAAACCCGGGAGATTGACCCCGGTGCGCCTCCGGTGCCGGGTGTCCGATCGACGCCCGATTCATCCCGGCTGTCGACCGTCGGTCCGTCGGTCCCCACGCTGCGGATCGCGGCCTCACCACTCCATCCGACCGCAGGCCCCGGTGGCGGCGCCGGGCTCGATCTGGAGGGTGGCGTGCTCGATGTGGAACTCGTCGTGCAGGGCGGTCCGGGCCGCGGTGAGTACCGTGCCCACCTCGGCGCCCGGGTCGATGGTCAGGTGCGCCGAGGCTACCTCCATGCCCGAGGTCAGCGTCCAGACGTGCAGGTCGTGCACGTCGGACACCCCGGGTACCGCGCAGAGCCGGTCCCGGACCGCCGGGACCTGGAGGTGCTCCGGTGCCGCCTGCACCAGGATCCGGACGGCGGCCCGGCCGAGCCGCCAGGTGCGGGGCAGGATGAAGACCGCGATGGCCACCGCGACCAGCGGGTCGGCCCACCACCAGTCGGCGACCGCGATCAGCACGGCGGCGACGATGACGCCGACCGAGCCGAGCAGGTCGCCGACCACCTCCAGGTACGCGCCGCGCAGGTTGATGTTCTCCTCGGCGCCCGGCCGGAGCAGCGCGAACGCGCCGATGTTGGCGAGCAGGCCGAGCAGCGCGACGAACAGCACCGGGCCGGCGGGCACCTCCGACGGCGTGCCGAAGCGCTGCACCGCCTCGATCAGCACGTAGACCGCCACGCCGGAGAGGAGCACCGCGTTGGCCAGCGCGGCCAGTACCTCCAGCCGGTAGAGGCCGAAGGTCCGCTGCGGGTCGTCGGCGGCGCGCCGGGCGGCGGTGATCGCGGCGAGCGCCATCCCGATGCCGAGCACGTCGGTGAACATGTGCCCCGCGTCGGAGAGCAGCGCCAGCGAGCCGGTGGCCAGAGCGGTCACCGCCTCCACCAGCATCAGGCCGCTGAGCAGGGCGAACGCCGCCCACAGCCGACCCCGGTGCTGGTGGGGGGCGTTACGCGCCTGCCCGTGGTGATGATGACCGCCGCCCACGTACCCACCCTCCCGCCGATGCCCTGCCGCCGCTCCAACCTATGCTCATATTGCTATGTGTTCAACCAACTGACGGTGAATACTTTGTCACTCACTTCGGGTCGAGGGCATGGCAGCCTCCGGGTCGAGGGTGGTGAGCCGCTGGGTGGCCCGGGACAGCGCCACATAGAGGGTGCGTACCCCCGACTCCGAATCCGCCCGGATCTCACCCGGCGCCACCAGCACCACGCCGTCGTACTCCATGCCCTTGGCCTGGAGGCTGGTCACCACCTGCAACCGGGGGTCGGCCAGCCCGGTCAGCCAGGAGGCCACCTCGTCCCGGCGGGGCACCGGCGTGATCACCCCGACCGTCCCCTCCACCTCGGCGAGCAGCACGGCCGTCGCCTCGACGGTCGCGGCGGCCAACTCGGCGGCCGGCACGGTACGTCGCACCGGGGCGACCCCGGTGGCCCGGACCGCCCGGGGCAGCACCAGCTCCGGGTGCACCTCGCGGATCGTCTCGGCGGCCACCGCGAAGATCTCCGCCGGGTTGCGGTAGTTGGTGGAGAGGGTGAACTCGTGCCGCTTGCGCCGGCCCAGCGCCTTGTCCCGGGCCCGGATCAACTCGGCCGGGTCACCGGTCCACGCGGTCTGCGCCGGATCACCCACCACCGTCCAGGACGCCAGCCGGCCCCGACGGCCCAACATCCGCCACTGCATCGGCGAGACGTCCTGGGCCTCGTCGACCACCACGTGGGCGTACTCCCGGTAGTCCTCCGGCCGCTCCCGCGCGGCCTCCCGGGCGGCCCGCTGCCGCTCGGCATGCGTGCTCAACTCCCGGACCCCGCCGGCCAGCTGGAACGGGTCCCGCCGCCGCCGGGCCGGCCGCACGGGCTTGCCCAGCAGCGCGTCCAACTCGTCCAGCAGCGCGACGTCGGCGATCGTCGGCCCCCCGGCGTCCAGCGTCCGGTACGCCTCGCCCAGCGCCCGGATCTCAACGGTGGAGAGGATGCCGCCCGCGTACGACCGCAGCCGCCGCGGGTCGGCCAACCAGCGCAGCACGTGCCACGGGTGCAGTCGGGGCCACCACGCCTTGAGGAACTCCCGGAAGTCCGTCCGGTCGGCCAACTCGTCCTCGAAGCTGCGCTGGTCCGGCAGGCCGCCGATGCGCAGCCGCCGGGCCTGCGTGTAGAGCGCGGCGAAGATCCCGTCGAACCCGGCCCGGCGGACCTCGTTTCGCCGGGCACCCGGTGGCAGTGCCCGGGTCCGGATGGTGTCCAGCTCGGCCCGGGACAACCGGAGCAGCTCACCCCGGTAGAGCAGTCGCAGCTCGGCGGGGGAGTCCGGCACGGCGTCCCGGGCCGCCCGTTCCAGCACCCGGCGCATCCGCAGCGAGCCCTTGACCGCCGCGACCGCCGTCGGGTCGGTCCGGGTCGCGGGGAACCCGGGGAAGAGCGAGCCGAGTGAGTGCAGGGTGGCCGCGTTCTCGCCGAGCGACGGCAGCACCGAAGCGATGTACTCGACGAAGACCGCCGACGGGCCCACCACCAGCACGCCACCCCCGGCGAACCGGCTGCGGTCGGAATAGAGCAGGTACGCCGCCCGGTGCAGGGCGACCGCGGTCTTGCCGGTCCCCGGGCCGCCGGAAACGATGGTCACCCCCGACCCGGAGGAGCGGATCGCCTCGTCCTGTTCCCGCTGGATGGTGGCCACGATGTCCCGCATGCCGCGTCCGGTCGCTCGGGCCAGGGTGGCCAGCAGTGCGCCGTCACCGACCACCCGCATGCCCGGCGGGGCCGCTGCCGGGTCGAGCAGGTCGTCCTCGATTCGGGTCACCCGCTCACCGGCGGACTGGATCATCCGGCGGCGGACCACCCCGAGGGGCTGCTGCGCGGTCGCCCGGTAGAACGCCGCAGCGGCCGGGGCCCGCCAGTCCACCACCAGCGTCTCCGAGTCGGCCCCGCGTACCCCCAGCCGGCCGACGTGCAGCACCGAGGAGTCCCGCAGGTCCAGCCGCCCGAAGACCAGCCCCTCGTGCTCGGCGTCCAGCGCCTGCCGGCGCCGGGCGGCATGGAAGACCATCGCGTCCCGCTCGACCAGCGCCCCGAAGTTGCCCACCCGGGCCAGCCGGTAACCGTCACGCTCGGCGCGCGCGGCCGACTGGCGCAACTCCGCCAGCCGGGCGTACACCCGGTCCAGGTGACGCTGCTCAGCGGCGATCTCCTGTTGCAGCGTGGTCTGATCGGTCAACGCGCAAGCTCCTACCGGATGTCGGCGGCGGGGCGGGGCCGCCGGGCGGCGCCGGGCCGCAGGTCAGGGTGACCTGAAGAGGGTACGGGGCACCGCCCCGACCGCTGTCGGGGTCTTCGCCGATCATGGAGTTATGGTGCCCGACTGGCTACCCTTCGTGGCTTCTGTCACCCACCACAAGTCCATGATCGGCGGGCATGTTGGCGGCCAGCGCCCGGCGTACCACGCCGAGCAGCGCGGCGTTGACCTCGTCGGGGCGTTCCATCATCAGCATGTGCCCGGCACCCGGGCAGACGGTGAGTTCGGTGGTCGGCAGCGCATCCGCGATCGACTCGGCGCAGCGGGGCGGGGTGAGCCGGTCCCGGTCGCCGACCAGCGCGGCAGCCGGGACGTCACCGAGGCGGGCCAGGGTCTCCAACCGGTGCTGGACCCCGATCGACGCCCGGAACCCGCCGATCGAGCGGAGCGAGGCGCGGGCCACCGCCGAGGTGGCCAACCGGATGTCCACCGGATCACACCGGTCACCGAAGAGCAACCAGCGCAGACTCGGCCGCAGCGCCCGCAGCAGGGCACGGGGCGGGCGCCAGGAGCCGCAGCGGGCCAGTACCCCCGCGCCAGCCGTCTCGGCCAGCCGGATCAGCCGGGTGATCCGGGGCGACAGGCCGTACGCGGTGTGGGTGTGCCCCTCGGCAGTGGTGGCCACGAAGACCAGGCCGGCGACCCGGGCGGCGAAGTCCGCCGGATGCCGGTGCGCGTACTCCATGATCGTCATGCCGCCCAGCGAGTGCCCGACCAGCACCACCGGACCGGTCGGGGCGACCTCGGCCAGCACGGCCGCCAGATCGTCGCCGAGCTGTTCCAGGGTGGCCGTGCGCAGGGACATGCAACTGGACCGACCGTGCCCCCGGGCGTCGTAGGTGACGACCCGGGCCGCCTCGCCCAGCGCGGCCCGGACCGGTTCGACCTGCCGGTGCCAGGCCCGCCCGTCCAGGGTCCAGCCGTGCAGCAGCACGACGGTGACCTCGGCGTCGTCCGGACCGGTCACCTCGACGTGCAGCCGTACGCCGTCGGGAAGCCGCACCTCACACTGTTCCGGCATCGCCACCTCCCGTGCGGGCCGGACTTCATCACATCTCAGAAACCCGGCGGTAACCATCGACTACCCGACATCTCATCAGGTGAACCGGGGCGGTGAGAAGATTCGCAGGCGACTTCCCGACCGGCGGGTAGGTCTCCATGCTTATGGGATGTCTTCCCTGTCGCCGACCGGGGCCGTCGTGCCCCCGGGTGGAACCGTCCACCGGCCGGCCGCCGCGCTGGCCGAGTTGCTCGCCGGAAACCGGCGTTTCGTCAGCCGTCAGCCCATCCACGGCCATGATGTGACCGCCGCCGCGGCCACCGCGTCCGGGGATCAACGGCCGCACGCGGTGGTGATCGGCTGCATCGACTCCCGGGTACCGCTGGAGGCGATCTTCGATCAGACCTTCGGCTCGATCTGCGTGGTGCGGTCCGGCGCGCACGTGCTGGACCGGGCCGTGATCGGGTCGGTGGAGTTCGCGGTGGGCCCACTGCACGTACCGCTCGTCGTGGTGCTCGGGCACGAGCGCTGCGGCGCGGTGACATCGACGGTCGAGGCCCTGCGCAACGGCCAGCGGCCCGGCGGCTCGCTCGCCTACCTGGTCAACCAGATCGCTCCGGCGGTGGCCGAGGTCGGGGTGCACGACCCGCAGGTGGTGCCGCTGGCCACCCGGCGGCACACCGCACGGTCGGTGGCCGCGCTGCGCGCCGAGGAGAAGCTCGCCGGGCCGGTGGCCTCCGGCGAGGTGGACGTGGTCGGCGCGATCTACGACCTGGGCAGCGGCGAGGTCACCCTGCTGTGAGGAAGGGCCCCCGGTTAACGCTTTCGGTATAGGAAGGGCCCCCGCTTAACACCACCGGAGGGAACGCGAGGACGCCGCCCCCCGGAGGGAACGCGAGGACGCCGCCCACTGGAGGCAACAACAACCACGCCCCACTGGAGGCACCGACAACGAAGCCGCCCACCGGGTGAACCGGTGGGCGGCTTCGTTGTCGTGCTGTTGCGGCCCCTCAGCGGGACCGCTCGCGTCAGGTGCTCAGCCCTCGAAGACGCCGGCCTCGACCAGCCGCTTCTCGGTGGCGTCCCAGCCCTGGCCCGGGAACGAGGCGGCAAGGCCGTTGATCTCGGCCCGGATCTTGGCGGCGTGGCCGGCGGCGGCCAGGACCCGGATCTCCTCGACGAAGGCGTCCGAGTCGGTGCGCAGGTGCGCGGTCTTGCCGTTGGTCAGGTTCCGCACGTAGGCGTGCTTGCCGTTGTTGAGCGGGATCAGGTACTTGAACTCGCCGAGCACGCTCAGGGCGCCACCCTGGCCGGCCTGGCCGGCCCGAACGGACGCGCGCGCGGTCTTAGAGGTGTTGCTCGCCACGGAGGTACTCCTTGCAAGACGTACGGGAGGACGGAAGGTGTCCGGGGGCTCTGCGGACCGTCCCCACGGTGCTGATCGGGTCTGGTCCAACTTCGGGTCTGGTCCAAGTTCGGATCTGATCCAACTCGGGGGTGAGCCCGAAGATGTCGGCGACAGAAGTCGCCAACTGAACTTTACACGACCGGGTGCCCCCGGGCGCCCACGGCCGACGTGTGGTGGAACGGCGATGGCGGTACGGCTATTCCAGGCGGTCCTGTCCACCGAATTTTCCGGTTTGCTGGCGCACCATCCGTCACACCAGTCATCATGTGTTTCACGCACCACTCGGCTGGCGCGAGGTCGTAGGGGAAGACGCACCTCGCTCTCCGGGAGGTCACCGTGCCAACGCGTGGCGTCGTATACGTCCACTCGACCCCACTCGCCGTGTGCCCACACGTCGAGTGGGCGATCGCGCGCGTCCTTGTCGCGCCGGTCAACCTGAAGTGGACGGCCCAGCCCGTCGATCCCGGCGCCCGCCGGGCCGAGTGCGGGTGGACCGGCCGTCCGGGGACGGGGGCCGAGCTGGCTGCTGCCCTCCGGCAGTGGCCTATGATCCGTTTCGAGGTCACCGAGGAGCCGAGTCCCGGCGTGGACGGGGAGCGGTTCATGCACGTACCGGGTCGCGGCCTGTTCCGGGCCTCGGTCGGTGCGGCCGGTGACATCCAGCTCGGCGAGGATCGGCTCCGGGCCATCATGGCCGCCGCGCGGGCCCCGGAGGCGCTGGCGCACGCCCTGGACAAGGCACTCGGCACGGCCTGGGACGCGGAACTGGAGCCGTACCGGCACGCCGGGGACGGCGCACCGGTGACCCTGCTGACCCGGGTGGGTTGACAGGTACCCCGGACGGTCGACCCGGGCCCGGTCGAGTTGCCCCGGTAAGGACGGGGCTGATGGGATGGGCCCGTGTCGACCTTCCCACGGCGTACCCTCTCCGCGCTCGCCGTACTGACCGCCCTGGCCGTCGCCGGCTGCTCCGAGCCGCCCCGGCCGGCCGCCGCGCCCCCCTCGACCGGCCCGTCCGCGTCCGCACCGGTGGTCGCCCCGACCCCGGACCCCGGCGCCGATCCGGCCGCCCGGGCCGCCGCCCTGGTCGGCACGCTCGCCGACGAGGACCTGGTCGGCCAGGTGCTGATGCCGTACGCCTATGGCAGCTCGGCCACGACGGTGTCGGCGGGCTCCGCCGCCGGCAACCGGAAGCTCGCCGGAGTGGACACGCCCGCCGAGATGGTGACGAAGTACCGGCTCGGCGGGGTGATCCTGGTCGGCTTCTCCGCCGACGACCCGACCAACAAGAACCAGGCCACCACCAACGTGGACAGCCCGGAACAGGTCCGGGACCTGACCGGTGGACTGCGGGTCGCCGCCGGGAAGCTGCCGGCCGGTACCGCACCGTTCCTGGTGGGGATCGACCAGGAGTACGGGGTGGTCACCCGGATCACCAAGGGGGTGACCCTGCTGCCGAACGCGCTCGCCGCCGGGGCGGCCGGTGATCCGGCGCTCACCGAGGCGGCCTGGCGGGCGGCCGGCGAGGAACTCGCCGCCCTCGGGGTGAACCTCGACTTCGCCCCGGTCGCCGACGTCCTCGTCGCCCGGAGCACGGTGATCGGCTCCCGGTCCTTCGGCAGCGACCCGAAGGCGGTCGGCAGGCAGGTCGCCGGTGCGGTCCGCGGCCTCCAGTCCGTCGGGGTGGCCGCCACCCTCAAGCACTTCCCCGGCCACGGGCACACCGCCTCGGACTCGCACGCCGAGCTGCCGACCCTCACCCAGGACCAGAAGACCCTCGCGGCCAGCGCCTGGCCGCCGTTCCGGGACGGCATCGCCGCCGGTGCCGGCCTGGTGATGTCTGCCCATCTCGACGCCCGGGCCATCGACCCCGGGGTCCCGGCCACCTTCTCCCGGAAGCTGCTCACCGACGTCCTCCGGGGCCAACTCGGCTTCACCGGCGTGGTGGTCACCGACGGGATGAACATGGCCCCCGCCCAGCGCTACTCGCCCGGGGAAGCGGCGGTACGGGCACTCAACGCCGGCAACGACCTGATCCTCATGCCGCCGAACGTCACCCAGGCGTACGACGGTCTGCTCGCCGCGCTGCGGGACGGCACGGTGCCGCGTACCCGGATGGTGGAGGCGGTGACCCGCGTGCTGACCCTGAAGTTCCGGCTCGCCGGCGGCCCCGCGTCGGACGGCGCCGGCCTGAACAGCGCCGCCCACCGGGACGCCGCCAACCGGCTGGCCACCGCAGCGGTGACCGTCCTGCGCGGCTCCTGCGCGGCGGCGGCGGTACGCGGACCGGTCACGGTCACCTCCTCCGGGGGGCGCGACCGGACCCGGGCCCTGCTCACCGACGCACTGACGGCGGCCGGGGTGAAGGTGGTGGCCAACGGTGGCACGGTGGTGCACCTGGTCGGCTACGGGGACGGTACGGGCGACCTGCGCGCCGACGCCGTGGTCACCGTCGCCATGGACACCCCCTACCTGCTCGCCCAGGCGAAGTCGAAGGTGCTGCTGGCCACCTACTCGTCCAGCCCCGCGTCGATGACCGGGCTGGCCGCGGTACTCGCCGGCAAGGCCCGGCCGACGGGCCGGTCCCCGGTTCCGGTCGCGGGGCTGCCGGCCAGTTCGTGCGCCCGTTGACGGTGGTGGCCGCCGTGCGCCCGTTGACGGTGGTGGCCGCACCGCACCGGACCGGCCAGCGGTCACCGGCCGGGGCCGGGTGGCCCCGTGCTGGCGTGACGCCGCTCACCAACGGCCCTGGTAGCGTTCGGCTGTCCGACGCAAGCTGACCAAACGGGGGTCCAGCCGTGACGCCGCCGGAGCCGACACTCTCGGTCGTGGTGCCGATGTTCAACGAGGAGAGTGTGCTGCCGCTGCTCGTCCGGCGACTGCGCGGCGTGCTCGACGGCCTCGACGAGGCGTACGAGGTGGTGGCCGTCGACGACGGCAGCACCGACGGTACCGCCGCCGGCCTGTCCCGGCTCCGCGCGCAGTGGCCGCAGTTGCGGGTGCTCCGGCTGCGCCGCAACAGCGGTCACCAGGCCGCCCTGCTCGCCGGCCTGCTCCGGGCCCGGGGCCGGTACGTGGTCAGCATCGACGCCGACCTTCAGGACCCGCCCGAGGTGATCGGCGAGATGCTGGACCGGGCCCGCACCGACGGGCTGGACATCGTCTACGGGGTACGTGCCGACCGCAGCTCCGACACCGGCTTCAAGCGCTGGACGGCCGGGCTCTACTACCGGCTGATGCGCCGCCTGGTGGGTAAGCAGGTGCCGGCCCAGGCCGGTGACTTCCGACTGCTCAGCCGGGTCGCCGTCGAGGCGCTGCGGGGCCTGCCCGAGCGGAACCCGGTACTGCGACTGGTGGTGCCCTGGCTCGGTTTCCCCAGCGGCGAGGTCAGCTACCTGCGTGAGGAGCGGGCCGCCGGCCGGACCAAGTACCCGTTCTCCCGGATGGTCGGGCTCGCCGCCGACAGCGTCACCAGCTTCTCCGCCGCCCCGCTGCGGATCGCCACCTGGCTCGGGCTGGCCGGGGTGGTCATCTGCGGCCTGCTGGTGGTGGTGGCGGTCATCGCCTGGTTCGCCGGGGCCACCGTTACCGGCTGGCCGTCGCTCTACGTCGCGGTCCTCTTCCTCGGCGCGGTGCAACTGCTCTGCCTCGGGCTGGTCGGCGAGTACGTGGGCCGGATCTACACGGCCGTGCAGGGCCGCCCCGCCTACTTCGTCGCCACCGACACCGCCGAGGAGCCCTCGGCCACCGACACCGCCGAGGAGCCCTCGGCCAGCGACACCGCCGACAGGCGGCCCGACCGGGACAGCGGCGTCGACGGCCCGGCCCTGCTGGCCGACACGCTCCGGTGACCGCCCTGCACGACCGGGCCGGAGCGGCCCGCCCCGCGGTACGCCCCGCCCCGGCCGCCCGCCGGTTCGCGCCGGCTCTGGCGGCCTACCTCTTCGTCGCCGGGACCCTGCTCGCCACCGGCACCCCGCTGGCCGACCTGCTCCGCTACACCGGGTACGTGGTGGTTGGCGTGCTGCTCCCCGGCACGCTGGTCTACCGGGCGTTGCGCCGCCGACCACACACCCTGGTCGAGGACCTGGCCATGGGCGCCGCCGTCGGGCTGGTACTGGAACTGGTCGCCTGGGCCGGGTTCACCGCACTCGGGGTACCGCGCTGGCTCTGGCTCTGGCCGCTCGCCGTGGCGGTACCGTTCGCTGCCGTGCCGGCCCTGCGCCGGCACTGGTGGGTACGCGGGCACACCCCGGTACCGACCGGCTGGGCGTGGACGGTCGCGATGGTCGTCGCCGGCTTCACCCTCTACCTCGCCGAGTCGTTCTTCCGACCCAACCCGGTGCTTCCCGCCGGCGAGGGTCAGGCGCAGTACATCGACCTGGCCTTCCAGCTCTCCATCGCCGGGGCGGCCACCCACCAGGTCCCGCTGGATGTGCCCCAGGTGGCCGGGGAGCCCCTGCACTACCACTGGTTCGGCTTCGCGCACATGGCGGCGGCGAGTCTGTTCAGTGGTGCCGACCTGCCGGTGGTCTTCTTCCGGTTGGCGGTACCGGCACTCTGCGCGCTGGCCGCCGTGCTGATCGCGGTGGCCGGTTGGCGGGTCACCGGCCGGCCGTACGCCGGGGCGGTCGCCGCCGTGCTGATGTTCACGATCGGTGAGTTCGGCTACGAGAACGGGGTACGCCAGCTCTTCGGCACCCAGGCCACCTTCATCGTCTGGGGCAGCCCGTCGATGACGTACAGCTGGGTGCTGCTGATCGCGCTGATCGTGGTGCTCGCCGACCGGCTGGCCGCCGGTACCGCACCGCCCGACGTGAGCGTGGTGTCCACCGCACCGCCGGGCCGGCGCGTGACGTCGACGGTGCCCCGGATCGGGCCGGGCGCCTGGGTGCTGGCCGTGCTCCTGCTGGCCGCCTCGACGGGGGCGAAGGCCAGCTCCGTGCCGGTGACCCTGGCCGCCCTGGCGTTCACCGCCGCCGTGCTGCTGGTGGTACGTCGCCGGTTGGTCCGGCCGGTGCTGGTGGCCGTCGGGCTGACTCTCGCCGCCCAGGTCTTCGCCACGGCGGTGCTGTTCGCCTTCGAGAGCCACGGGGTGACCGTCGCCCCGTTCTCCGGGCTGCGCACCTACGTCGGTACCGCCGGCCCGACCGGGCTGCTCTGGGTCGCGGTCTTCGGTGCGTTCCTGCTCAACATGCAGCTACGGCTGGCCGGGATCCCGGTACTGCTGTGGCTGCGCCGGGGCCGGCTGGAGCCGGTACAGCTCTTCCTGCTCGGTGGCACCCTGGCCGGCCCGGCGATCTACCTCCTGGTCGGGCATCCGGGCAGCAGTAACCAGTACTTCGTCCGGGCCGGGTTCGCCTTCGGGGTGCTGCTGTCCGCCTGGGGTTACCTGGAACTGGTCGAGCGGGCCCGGCTGAGCCGCCGGGCGGTGACCGTGCTCGCCGTCGCGGCGGTCGGGTTCGCCGGGCTGCTCACCGGCATCCAGCTTGCCAATCCGGCGACGGTGCAGCCCGGTCCGTCGTACGCCCCGCTGCTGCCGCTGCTGCGCTGGACCGGAGCGTTGTGCGCGGTGGCCGGCGTCGGGGCGCTGCTCTGGGTGGCGGTCACCGGCCACCGGCCCCGGCTGGTCGGCGCCGGTGGCGTCGTGCTGCTCACCGGCATCCTGGTCGCCGGTGCGCCGGGACTGGTGGTGGACGCCGCCGCCGCCCGGAAGTACCCCAACGGCGGGGCGTACGCGGTGGTGCCGATGCCGGCCAGCCGGGTCGGGGCGGCCCGCTGGGTCCGCGACCACAGCGCGCCCGACGACGTGATCGCCACCAACGCGCACTGCCGGGCGGTGGTCAACGGGTGGTGCGACGCCCGCTCGTTCTGGCTCAGCGCCTACGCCGAGCGGGCGGTCCTGCTGGAGGGCTGGTCCTTCGCGCCCCGGATGGTGAGCCGCCCCGGCGGGGCGTACGCGCCGTTCTGGGACCAGGAGCTGCTGCGGGCCAACGACGCGGCGTTCACCGCGCCGACCGCGGCCGGGCTCGCGGACCTGCGGGACCGGCACGGGGTGCGCTGGTTGGTCGCGGACCACGAGGTCGGCCCGGTGGCCACGGAGCTGGGCCAGTTGGCCGAGCCGGTCTTCGCCAACGGCCGGATTTCGGTCTACCGGCTGCGCTGAGGGCCGACCGGTGCGACAGGGGCGGGGCCGGTAAGCCGACCGACGCCGAAGGGCGGGGCCGGGAAGCCGACCGACGCCGAAGGGCGGGGCCCGGAGACCGGACCCCGCCCTGTTGCCGTTACCGGGTCAGTTCACCGACGCCTGCCGGGCCAGCGCCCGACCGTCGGATTCGAACGCGGCGAGTACCGAGGCGACATCGGTGCCGTCGGTCGGTACCAGCACGGTCTGCGGCTTGCCGGCCCGCAGGTCGACGGTCAGCGAACCGTGGTCGGTGTCGCCGTCCCAGGCGTACAGGTAGGCGGTGCCGGCGCGGTCGGCGCTTACCGTCACCTGGACGCCGCCGGGCACGGCCCGGACCTTGCTCAGGGTCAGTGCCCGGTCCGGCAGCCGGGGTACGGCGGCCGGTGCGACCCCGTCGACCACCGACTGGGCGATGGTCTGCGGGCTGTGCACGCTGCGGGCGGCGGTGTCCGGGAAGACCGGAGTACTCGGCTGGCGGGCCGCCGGGGTGTAGCCGGGCAGGGTGGCCAGGCCGTACCGGTACGGGTCGGCGCGGACGCCGGTGAAGGTCGACCAGCCGAGCCGGGACTGCGAGCTGAGATCCTGGGTGTCCGAGTCGTAGATCAGGATGTTCAGCCCCATCCGGGCCGGGTCCACCGCGTCCGGCAGCACCGCGAACGGGATGCTGGTCTCGATGGTGTAGCCGGTGTACGGCGAGCTGACCTTGCTCACCACGGTCATCCCCGGCGCGGTCTGCGCCCCCGGGCCCTGCCGGTTGTCGGCGTCCCGCTGCCAGCACGGCGGGTCACCGTTGGCCGGGTCGTCGGTGACCGGGAAGATGCCGGCCTTGAAGGCGGTCGAGGTGTCGTTCGAGTTCCCCTTCGGGTCGACGATGATCTCGACGCTGTCGGTACGCCGTTGGCGCTTGCAGTCCTGCGGCACAACCTTCCGGCCGAGGGTGTCGTCGGTGACGTGCACGATCACCTTCAGCGCGTCCTCGGTCCAGGCGATCTTGCCGGTGGCCGAGGCGTCCTGCGGGGTGGTCGCCTCGCCCTCCCAGATCCGAGAGAGGTTCAGCGCCGGGCCCGGGTACTCGCCGGAGTGCTCGGCGCCGTCCACTGCGTGGTCGTGCCCGGCGTGCGGGACAACGGTGGTCGGCACGATCTCCAGCGCGCCGGTCTCCACCGTGCTGTCCAGCGTGCTGGTGGTGGTGATGGTGACCGGGTAGTCGCCGTTGACCCCGCCGGCGTTGGCGGTGGGCAGACTGGCGTCGGTGTTGGTGACGGTGAAGGTCACCGATCCGTTCGCCCCGGCCGCCAGTTCGGTGTAGCGGGCGGTGGCCGGCTCGGCGGTGAACCCGGCCGGCAGGCCGAGGGTGACCTCACCCTGCTGGGTGGTGCCGGAGAAGTTTCGCAGGTCGACCCGGACCTGCCGGCTCTGCCCGGAGCCGAGGGTGAGTACCGGCTTGATCAGCGTGTCGAGCGCGGAGTTGCCGGATCCGGCCGCCCACTCGCGGAACATGCCCACCTCGGGCAGCGGTTCCAGGGTGCCGCGTACCCCGGCGACGACCCGGACCGCCTCGTCGGTGCGACCCTGGCCCTGACCGGCGGTGGTCAGCGTGGCGGAGAGCAGCCGCTGCTGGTTGGCCGTGGCGTCGGCGGGCACGGTGACGGTGAAGGTGGCGGTCCGTTCCCGGCCGCCGACCGTGGCGCCGAGCGAACCGTCCCCGCTGACCTGCCAGCCCTCCGGGGCCCGCAGTTCCACCCGGGGCTGGCTGAGCTGCGTGCCGGTGGTCCGGACGTGCGCCGTGACGGTGAGGGTGTCACCGGGGGCGGCGTCGAACCGGTCGGTGGTCAGGTGGAACTCGGTGCCCTGCGGCAGGCCGCCCGTGACGGCGGGGAGCACCGAGCCGCGCAGGATCGCCTCCGGCGAGGCGTCCGTGGCGTCGTACGGCACCCGGCTGTCGATCAGGGTGTAGAAGTCGCACCGGATCCGGGTCGGGTCGGTGGGCGCGTCGGCCCGGGTGCCCCAGCCCTGCGACTTGTACTCGCGGGCGGCGACCGTCTCGATCTGGCCCCAGGTCTGCCCCGAGGCGCTCGGGGTGCCCTCCCAGATGCCGAAGACCTGGTCGGTTCCGACGGTGGGGGTGAAGCTGGTGGCGCAGGCCGGGCCGGCCGACGAGGTGCCGGTACCGCCGGTCTTCAGCAGCTTCGCCGGCCGGAACGGGCTCAGCCCTTCGGACGTCAACTGCTCGGGGAAGGCGGTCGGGTCACCGGCGGCGGCGTACGCCTCGGCGGCGAACCGGGCGGCCTGCTGGTGGTTGCCGTGGTTGCCCGGGGTCGGTGACGGGTTCATCGTCATGATGATCTCGGGCCGGGTCTGCCGGATCACCCGGACGATCTGGGCCAGGGTCTCGTCGTGTCCCCAGATCTGCTCGCTCAGCGGCGCGGACGCGGTGTACCAGAAGTCCACCCGGTCCAGGTTGTACAGGTTCTCCACGCCGGCCATGCCGATCGCGGTGCGTTCCTCGCGTTCCCGGATGATGCCCAGCGGCGGCCCCTCCTCCAGGCCGATGGCGTTACCGCCGCCCTCGCCCCGGGTGATCGTGATGACCCCGGATCGGGTGCCGTGCTTCTCCTTCCACTGTCCGAGGGTGGCGAGGCTGCCCGCCTCGTCGTCCGGGTGGGCGCTGACGAAGAGCACGTCCAGGTCGACCGCGCCGGATTTCTCCGGGGCGGCCACGGCGGGGGAGGTCGGTGTGGCGATCAGGCTCAGGCCGAGCGCGGTGGGTAACAGGAATCTTCTCAGGCGCATGCGGATCCTCCTGGCGGCGGACGTGCCGGGGCGCGGTGGCAGGGAGCACTGCCACCGGGTCGTGGGCACGCCGGTGGTGAGGGTTGGCGGCGGCGTCGCGGACCGGTGCCGTCGCGGGATGGGGGTCGGCACCGGCGTGCGGCACCGGATGGTGGCGCACGCCGGACTCGACGCCGGGTCGGGTTGGTGCAGCGTCGGGTCCCGACGCCTGCCGGGTTGGTTCAGCGTCGATTCCCGACGCCGGAGGTGGTGGTCGGCGACGGGTATCCGTGCCGACGTGCGGTGGGCGTCGCGGATCGACGCCGGGCACGGGGGGTGCGCAGTGGTACGGGGGGCCCGTACACACTGGAAGGCCTTCGCCGGCTGACGCTAAAGATCACCGGCTAGGTCGTCAAGAGTTCCCGCCTAAGTTTCTTCTTTTGCGGAAGGAATGAAGTCGCCGCATTTCCCCGGGCCGGTTGTGCCATGCCCATCCGGTCGACCATTGCCCGTTCCGTCCCCCGGAGCTTGATTTGGGCTGTTCAGGGCCATGATCCGAGACGGTCGTGGCCGATCTGTGACTTGCGCCTTTAGTTTCTTCGCCGTAGGAAGGAAGAGTGAGTGATGTGGTGACGCCACCAACGAGCCCGGTGAGCCGGGAGCGGGCCAAGGAGATCAAGCGGCAGTCCGTGATCTCGACCGCCCGCCAGGTCCGGGTGCTCTCCCGTGCCGAGCTGACCGAGCTCACCGGGCTCAGCCCGGCCACGCTCACCCCGCTGGTACGCGACCTGATCGCCGAGGGCTACCTCATCGAGCGGGGGCCAGGTGCCTCCCGGGCCGGCCGGCCACGGGCCATGCTGGAGTTCAACCCCCGCGCCGAACTGGTCGCGGCGGTCGCCCTGGAACCGTCCCGGATCAGCTGCGAGATCGCCGACAGTGACGGGGAGGTGATCGCGCACCGTACCGCCCGGCTCGCCGGGGACATCGTGGAGACGGTCTGCCGGTTCATCCCCGAACTGGTCGGCGACGGGCTCTCCGCGCTACGCGGCGTGGCGATCGCCGCGCCCGGGGTCTCCTCCGGCGGCGCGGTCCGGCTCGCCCCCTCGGTCGGCCTGGTCGAGGGGCGGCCGATAGGGGAGACCGTCCAACGTCGACTGGGTGTCCCGGTCGTGGTGGACAACGACGTCAACCTGATGGCGGCCGGCGAGCACGCCGCCGGAGCCGGCAGCGACGTGGCCGACCTGCTGCTGCTGCACGTCGCCGACGGCATCGGCGCCGGACTGGTCCTGGACGGGCAGGTCCGGCGGGGTGCCGGCGGGGCGGCCGGGGAGGTCGGCTTCCTGCCTCTGGACCCGGCCGGTCACGGCCACGACGGGGTGGGGCCGTTCGAGGACCGCTGGTCGGAGAACGCCATCGCCGAGCGGCTCGTCGCGCTGCGCCCCGGCCGGCGGCCGGACAACCCGGTCGGCGCGCTGGTCGAGCTGGCCCGCACCGACGACGCCGTCGCCGCGTACACCGACGAGGTGCTGCGGGCCTGGGCCCGGCTCATCGTCTCCTGCGTCTGCGTGGTCGACCCGGGACGGGTACTGCTCAGCGGGGCCGCCGCCCAGCTCGACGACCCGGCCATCGCCCGCCTCCAGGCCCTGGTGGCCGAGGCGGCGCCGGCCAGCACCGACGTACGCCGGGCGGTGCTCGGCGACCGCGCCGTACTGCACGGCGCCATCAGCTACGCACTCTCCGCCGCCGTTAGCGGACTGCCCGCCCTCCTACCCACCCCGTAACACCCGACCCACCACAGGTTCCCTTTCCCCCCCCCGGAGGTTTTCCATGAGACGTCGCCTTGTTCTCGTCGGAGCGTTGGCCGCGGTCCTCGCCGCCGGCACCGCGTGCGGCGGTACCAGCGACGACAGCACCGACGCCGCAGGCGCGAGCGCCGAGAAGCTGGTGATCTACACCGCCCGTGACAAGAAGGTCGCCGACTACGTCGTCGAGCAGTTCACCGGGAAGTTCCCCGAGTACAAGGGGAAGGTCGAGGTGCTCAACCTCGGCGCCCAGGAGATCCTGGAGCGGGTCCGGGCCGAGAAGGCCAACCCGCAGGCCAGCGTCTGGTGGGGTGGCACCCAGCAGGGGCTCTCCGCCGGGGCCGGTGAGGACCTGCTGCACGGCTGGCAGCCGGCCTTCGCCAGCAAGATGGACGCCAAGTACCGGGACCCCCAGGGCCGCTGGTTCGGCGAGATCCTGCTGCCCGAGGTCATCATGTACAACAACAAGGCGCTCACCCCGGAGCAGGCGCCGAAGGACTGGGACGAGCTGCTCGACCCGAAGTGGAAGGACAAGATCATCATCCGGGACGTGGCCGCGTCCGGCACCATGCGGTCGATCTACGCCTCGATGATCCAGCGCCAGTCCCCGGACGGCAGCAACCCGCAGCCCGGCTACGACTGGCTGCGCAAGCTCGACGCCAACACCGGCACCTACGCGGCCAACCCGACCGACCTCTACCTGAAGATGTCGCGTCAGCAGGGCGTGCTCAGCGCCTGGAACCTCCAGGACATCCTGCTCCAGGCCAACCAGTCGAACATGCCGTTCGGCTACGTGATGCCGGCCTCCGGCGCCCCGGTCCTGGTCGACGGCCTCGCCGCGGTCAAGGGCGGCAACACCGCCGGCGCGCAGAAGTTCATCGAGTTCCTCTTCGACGACCAGCTCCGCGCCACCCTGGCCAAGGACTACTTCCAGATCCCGGCCGTGAAGATCGCCAACGAACCGCAGTGGCTGGCCGACCTCGGCCTGAAGCCGATGGACGTCAACTGGGACGTCATCGCCAAGAACGAGACCGAGTGGATCAACCACTGGAACTCCCAGATCAAGAACAAGGGCTGACGCGGTGGCCGACCGGCTCCGGCCGGTCGGCCCACCGGTGCCGGACCCGTGCGGTCCGGCACCGGCGCCCGGTTCGCCGACCCTCCGGTCCGGCACCGGCGCACCGGGTCGGAGGCCGGCTGCCGGCCACCCTCCGACCCGCAACCGTCCAGGCCCGGCACGGATAGAGGAGAGGGCATCATGATCGATGTCACGTTGGAGTCGGTGAGCAAGCGCTTCGCGCGTACCGGCGACACCGCAGCGGTCGACGACGTCGACATCACCATCGGCGCCGGGGAGTTCTTCACCCTGCTGGGCCCGAGCGGCTGTGGCAAGACCACCACCCTGCGGATGGTGGCGGGGTTCTACTTCCCCACGTCCGGCCGGATCCGTTTCGGCTCCGAGGACGTCACCCGCCGGCCGCCGAACAAGCGGGACACCGGCATGGTGTTCCAGAACTACGCCCTCTTCCCGCACATGAGCGTCGCGCAGAACGTCGCGTACGGACTGAAGATCCGCAAGGTACGCCGGGACGAGAGCCGGCGCCGGGTCGCCGAGGCCCTGGAGCAGGTGCACCTCGACGGGTACGGCAACCGGCGGATCGACGAACTCTCCGGCGGCCAGCAGCAGCGCGTGGCGCTGGCCCGGGCCCTGGTCATCCGGCCGCGTACCCTGCTGCTCGACGAGCCGCTGTCCAACCTCGACGCCAAGCTGCGCGAGGAGACCCGGGTGGAGATCCGCCGGATCCAGCGGGAGGCCGGCATCACCTCCATCTACGTCACGCACGACCAGGCCGAGGCGATGGCGATGTCCGACCGGATCGCGGTGATGGAATCCGGCCGGGTCCAGCAGATCGGCACCCCGCAGGAGATCTACCACCGGCCGGCGAACACCTTCGTCGCCCGGTTCATCGGCCGCAGCAACGTGCTCACCCTGCCGGTGGTCGGCGCGACCGCCGACACGGTCACCGTGACGCTGCCCGGTGGCGGCCAGACCACCGTCGCGGCCCCGGCCGACCACGGGCTGGCCGTCGGCGGCGCCGCGCTGGTCTCGATCCGGCCCGAGCACATCGGGCTCGGCGTGGCCACCGAACCCGGTGCGCTGTCGGCCCGGGTGACCGAACTGGAGTTCACCGGCATGGCCACCCACCTCACCGTCGACCTCGCGGGGGAGGAGGTCATGGTCGCCGCCGTGGACGTACCGGACGGGCTCACGGTCGGCGACCAGATCGGGCTGCGCCTGCCGGCCCACCGGATGTGGGTGGTGCGGCCGTGACCGTCGCCCCGACCGCCGCCAACCTTCTCCCGGTCACCGCCGACCCCGGCCCGGCCGGTGACCCCGGCCGCCCCCGGTTCACCGACCGGCTGCGCGGGGGTTCCACCTCCGCCTGGTTCCCGTACCTGCTGGTGCTGCCCCTTGTGCTGATCCTCTGGGGCTACGTGGTGCAGCCGATGCTCGCCACCTTCTTCGAGAGCGTCGGCGCCGACGGGGCGGAGAACTACGCAAGCTTCTTCTCCGCTGACGGGGTGGCGCGGGCATCGCTGATGACCTCGCTGATCATCTCGGCCGCCAGCGTGCTGCTCTGCGGGATCGTCGGCGTGGCGATGGCGTTCCTGCTCAAGCGCTTCTCGTTCCCCGGTCGCCGGCTGATCGAGGCGATCATCCTGGTCCCGGCGGCCCTGCCGCCGCTGATCGGGGCGATCTCCTTCCAACTGCTCTACAGCGAGACCGGCATCCTGCCGCGCGGCCTCCAGCAGTTGTTCGGTACGGCCGAGCCGGTCCTGCCGTTCAGCGGCATCGCCGGGGTGCTGGTGGTGCACACCTTCACCATGTACCCGTTCTTCTACCTCTCCGCGTCCGCCGCACTGGCCGGGATGGACCCGTCGGTGGAGGAGGCCGCCTACAACCTCGGCGCCGGCCGGGTCCGGGTCTGGCGCACGGTGCTGCTGCCGATGCTCACCCCGGCCCTGGTCTCCGCCTCGCTGCTGGTCTTCATGACCTCGCTGGCGTCGTACACCGCCCCGCTGCTGTTCGGTGTGGACCAGACGATGACCATGCAGATCTACATCAACCGCACCAACGGCGACCTGCCGATGGCCTCCACGTACGCCTCGGTGCTCGGTGTGGTCTCGGTGCTGTTCCTGCTCGGCATGCGCTGGTACGAGGGGCGGCGCAGCTACCGCTCCCAGTCCAAGGGCGTCGCCGCGCACCGCCGGGAGATCACCAACCCGTTCGGTCGCTGGTTCGCCCTGGGCGGCTCGGTACTTGCCACGGCCGTGCTGCTCGCCCCGGTGGCCACCATCGCGCTGGTCGCCTTCTCCGCCGACGGCTCGTGGACCACCGAGGTGATCCCCAGCCAGTACACCACCGACAACTTCCGGACCATCTTCACCGAGCCGAGGGCGTTCACCCCGATCCTCAACTCGTTGCAGATGAGCCTGATCGCCACCGTCGGCTGCGTGGCGGTCGGCGTGCTGATCGCGTACGCCGTGCGCCGGCTGACCTTCGTCGGACGTGGCCTGCTCGACGTGGCGGTCATGCTGGCCTGGGCGCTGCCCGGCACGGTCGTGGCGATCAACCTGATCTCGGCGTTCAGCACCGGTAACGCGTTCAGCTTCGGTCAGGTGCTGATCGGCACCTTCTGGATCATGCCGCTGGCCTACTTCGTCCGGTTCCTGCCCCTGGTCTTCCGGTCCAGCTCGGCGACCCTGGCCCAGATCGACCCGTCGCTGGAGGAGGCCGCACGTAACCTCGGTGCCTCCTGGTGGCGGGCGTTCGGCACGGTCACCCTGCGGCTGATGCTCCCCGGCGTGCTCGCCGGTGCGCTGCTGGCCTTCGTACACGGGGTGGGGGAATTCGTCGCCTCGGTGCTGATCTACACCGCCAGCACCGCGCCCATCTCCGTGGAGATCAACAACCGGATGTACTCGTTCGAGGTCGGCACCGCCGCCGCGTACGGCATGCTCCAGGTCGTCCTGATCTTCGTGGTGATGGTGGTCTCCGGTCGGCTGGAGACCGGCCGGCGCTCCTCCCGGGAGGCTGCGGCATGGACGAACTGAGCACCGAACAGGTGGCGGCCACGCACTGGCCGGCCGGGGGCGGGCTCGCCCCGGCCACCCGGATCCCCGGCGGTGAGCTGGCGGCGGTGGCCCGCGCGGCGGACTTCGCCGTGCTGCCGGTCGGAGCCGTCGAGTGGCACGGCCCGCACCTGCCGCTCGGCACCGATCTGATCCTGGCCGAGGGCTTCGCCGCCGAGAGCGGTACCGCCGACGGGCCGAAGGGCGTGCTCTTCCCGGCGGTGCCGTACGCGGCCTGCCCCGGGCAGACCCGGCCCTGGCCCGGCACGGTGGCGATCCGCCCGGAGATCGCGGTCGGCTACCTGGCCGACGTGATCGCCGGAATCGTCGCCGCCGGCTTCCCCCGGTTGCTGATCGTCAACGGGCACGACGCCAACATGTCGACCGTCCGGGCCGCCATGGAGTGGGTCTCCGGGCAGCACCGGACCAGCCTGCTGCTGGCCAACTGGTTCCAGTTGGTCACCCCGACGGAGACCACCGGGATCTACGGCGACCTGCCGGCGCGAGGGCACGGCGGGGCGTACGAGACCTCCGGCGTGCTCGGCTTCGACCCCGGCGCGGTACGCCTCGACGCGGTGACCGACCTGCCGCCGAAGCCGAAGCTGCCGGTCGCGCACCCGTACGTGCTGGTCGAGTCCCGACCCGACCCATGGCAGGGCTGGTCCGGGCACATCTCGCTGGCCGACGAGCCAGCCGGTCGGCGGGTCCGCGAGCTGGCCGGTACCCGGCTGCGGGAGATCGTCGACGCCTGGCTGGCCGCGCCACCGCCCGCCGAACCCACCGCCGACCCGCTGCCGGACGACCTCGCGTCGCCCGACCCGCTGCCGGACGACCTTGCGTCGGCCGACCCGCTCCCGGACGACCTCGCGTCGGCCGACCCGCTCCCGGACGGTGGCCCGGGGGAGGCGGCGTGACCGTCGACCGGGGACTGGACATCGTCGACTTCCACCTGCACTTCCAGATCGGTGCCGACGGGACCGTCAAGGCGTGCGAGCACGCCGCCGGCATGCACCCCGGTGGCGAACACGAACGGGCGGTCCGCGCCACCGGCTCCGCCCCCTACGCCGAGCAGTGGCGCCGGGCCTGGGGCTTCGGCGACCCGGAGCCACCGATGGCGGACCGGTTCGCCGAGGCCGACCGGTGGGCGGACGAGCTGCGTACCCACCGGATCCGGCGGGCGGTCTTCGTCACCGGCGGCGGCAACGACGCCCTCGCCGACGTGGTGGACCGGCACCCCGACCTGATGCTCGGCCTGGCCCACCACGACCCGTTCGCCCCGGGCGCCGCCGCCGAGCTGGAGCGGGCCGTGATCGAGCGGGGACTGCGCGGGCTGAAGCTCTTCGCCCCGCTGCTGCGCGGCGGACTCGACGACCCGGCCCTGGACGACGTGTGGGCCACCGCCCAGCGGCTGCGGGTACCGGTGCTCATCCACATCGGGCACTACGGCAGCGCCGGTGGGCTGCCTGCCGGCCGGTACGACCACCCGGACCAGCTCGCCCGGATGGCCCGCCGGTTCCCGGAACTGGCCGTGGTGGTGCCGCACTTCGGGGTTCAGCACGTCAAGGAACTGTTCTTCGCCGCCTGGGGCTGCCCGAACATTCACGTCGACACCTCCGGCTCCAACCAGTGGGTGCGCTGGATGCCGTACCGGCTCACGCTCGACGACCTGTTCCGCCGCTGCTACGAGACCATCGGGCCGCACCGGATCGTCTTCGGTAGCGACTCCTCCTGGTTCCCGCGCGGCTACGTCACCCGTTACCTCGACGACCAGCTCCGCATCTGTCGCGAGCTGGGCATGCCCGATGACCATCTGCGGGCGATCTTCGCCGGCAACGCCGAACGGCTGCTCGGCCTGGAAGGAAGCAACCTGCCATGAGCACACCCGAGCTGACCACCTACCAGCAGCACCACCTGCGTCCGACGTACGACCACCACGTCGGCTACCTGTTCGCACCGATGGTGCGGGCCAGCCAGGCGCATGTGGTGATGCTCACCGAGCAGGGGCTGATCCCCGCCGACCGGGGGGCCCGGCTGTTGCGCGGGCTGCACGAGCTGTGGACCGATGGTGCGTCCGCCCCGGCGTACGACGGCAGCTTCGAGGACGTCTACTACCTGGTGGAGAAGCGGCTGGCGGCAGCCTGCGGCGTACCCACCAGCCAACTCGACGTGCAACTCGCCCGCAGCCGCAACGACCTGGACGCCGGGGTGTTCCGGATGGTGCTGCGCGGGCAGCTCATCGGGGTGCTCGACCGGGTACTGGCCGCCGGGGCGACCGCACTGGAGAAGGCCGACCGGTACGCCGACGTGGTGATCACCGGCTACACCCACCGCCGCCCCGCCCAGCCGACCACCATCGGCCACGCCCTGGCCGGCTACGCCGAGGCGCTGGCCGGTGAGGCGGTCGCCTACGCCGACCTGCTCGACCAGCTCAACGTCTCACCGCTCGGCTCGTGCGCGTTCGCCGGCACGGATCTGGCCATCGACCCGGCCCGGGTCGCCGAGCTGCTCGGCTTCGGCGGGCTGGTGACCAACTCGTACGAGGCGGTCGCCGGGGCCGACCACCTGGTCCGGGTGGGTACCCTCAACGCCCAGTCGCTGGCCACCGGCGCCCGGCTGGCCCGCACCCTGATGGACTGGCTCACCTGGCGGTGGGTGGTCACCCCCGGTGACTTCACCCAGGGCAGCAGCATCATGCCGCAGAAGCGCAACCCGGTGGTGCTGGAACACCTGGTCTCGATGGCGGGTGCCACCGCCGCCGACGCCGCCTCGGTGCTCAACAACGTCGGCGCGGCCTGGTGGGAGGACTCCAACAACGCCACCACCGACGTGCAGGTCCGGCTCTGGGACAGCTGCGACCGGACCGACCGGTTCTTCGCCCTGCTCGGTGGTTTCCTGGCCGAACTGGAGCCGCTGGAACCGCCGTCCGCCGCCGAGATCGTCGCCTCCGGCGCGACCACCACGGCCGCCGCCGACGCGCTCACCCGGCACGGGGTACCGTTCCGGGCCGCCCACTCGGTGGTCGGCCGCCTGGTCCGGGCCGGCGCGCCGGACACCTGGACCGCCGACGGGGTACGGTCGGCCGCCGCCGAGGTCGGCACCGACCCGCTCACCGAGGCCGCGATCGGTGATCTGATCGCCGCCGCGGTCCGGCCGGAACTGGTGCTCGACCGGGCCCAGGTCGACGGCCCCGGCGCCGCCGCGGTCCGGGCCCAGGTGGGCGTGCTGCGCGGCACCTTCGACGCGGTCGCGGACCGGTTGGCCGGGGTACGCCGACGGCTGGCCGCCGCCGACGCCGCGCTCGACGCGGTCGCCGCCGAGCGGGCCGGCCGGTGAGAGGGTTCGGCAGCCCGGTGGAGGTGCGGTTCGACCCCGGTCAGCGGGGCGGGTCACCGACGGACGGTCGGCTGCTCGGCATCGACTTCGGTGGCACCAAGATGGCCGTCGGGGTGGCCGACCTCCAGGGCCGGCTGCTGGCCCGCGAGCGGGTCCCGACGTACGCCGAGAAGGGGGCCGTGCAGGCCCTGGACCGCGCCCTGGAGCTGGCCGCCAAGCTGGTCGGGCAGGTGGGCGGGCCGGTCCTGGCGGCCGGGGTGGCCTCGCCGGGCGTGATCCGCCCGGACGGCATCGACCTGGCGCCGAACGTACCCGGATGGGACCGGTTGCGGCTGGCCGACGCGGTCCGGGACCGGCTCGGCGTGGCAGTGGTGCCGGTCGCCAACGACCTGAACGCCGCCGCCCTCGCCGAGCTGCGCCTCGGCGCGTTGCGCGACGCCGACCCCGGCCTGGTCGTCGGGCTCGGCACCGGGGTCGCGGCGGCGGTCACCGTCGGCGGCCGGGTGATCGCCGGGCGGCACGGCGCGGCCGGTGAGATCGGGTACGCCCCGACCGGCGGTTTCCCCGGCACCATGCTGGAGTCGGTCTTCTCCGGCCGGGCGTTGGACCAGCTCGCCGGGTCACTGGACATCCCGGGTGGGGCGGCCGGACTCGGCGCCCACGCGGCGACCCCCGGCCCGGCGCGGGACGCGCTGCTCGCCCGGGTCGACGAGCTGGCCCGGCACCTGGCGACCTGCTGCCTGCTGCTCGATCCCCGGCGGGTGGTCCTGGTCGGTGGGGTGGCCGGCAGTGACCTGATCCGGGGGCTGCTCGCCGAACGCCTCGCCACGGTACTGCCGCACCCGCCGGAGCTGGTGCTCTCCAGCTTCGCCGACGACGCCGCCCTGCTCGGCGCGGTCACCCTGGCCCGGGAGGCCGTACCGGCCGGATCCTGACCCGATCGGGGGGACCTGCCCCGGCGGGCCGGCCGGGGTTGCGCGGCACCGGAGCGGGACCCCGGTGCCGCGCAACCCCGGATCAGCTCACGGGTGGGTCGGGCGGTGGGCGCGCAGCATCAGTGACACCCCGGGCAGGGACTTCACCGGCAGGTACCGCTCGGCGGTGATGATCGCCCGCAGCCCGAGGTTCACCACGGCGGGCAGGTCGTCCAGGTCACTTCCGGTCGATTTCCGCCGCCGCCAGGCGGCGACCGGGCGGAGCACCACGTTCCAGCTCCACAGCTCGTCGACCACCAGGCCGGCCTTCTCCACCACCGCCCGCAGCGACTCGCGGTCGTACCGGCGGACGTGCCCGACCGCCACGTCGTGCGCCGACCAGAGCCGCATGTCGCACGGCACCGCGATCAGCGCCGTACCGCCCGGCCGGAGCGTCCGGCACATCTCGGCGGTGGCCAGGTGATCTTCGTCGAAGTGTTCGAGGATGTCGAAGGCCACCACCAGGTCGAGACTGTCCGACGGCAGGGGCAGGTTGCGGGCGTCCGCCCGGATCACGTTCAGCCCGCGTTCCCGGGCCACCTGCGCGCCCTCCGGGCTGTACTCCAGAGCCACCGGCCGCCAACCGTGGTCGCGCAGCACCCGGGTGTTGCCGCCGCCGGCCGCGCCGATGTCCAGGGCCCGGCCCGGCTGCTGTCCGCTGGCGGCGAGCCGGCGCAGCGCCCGGGCCAGGAGGGCCCGGCGCTCCCGGTACCACCAGTGGGTGTCCTCCAAGGCGGCGAGCTTGCGGATCTCGGTGGCTTCCACGCGTACTCCTCGCAGGTTCGGCGGTCCCACCCTAGTGGCTCCCGGCTGCCGCACACCGATCGGCCACGGCCGCCGCCGACCGCCTCGGCGTCGGGCGTTACTGCGTACCTGCCACGTACACGCCACGTCCCGGTTGCCCGACGACCAGCTCACGATCGTGCAGAAGAGAGACGGCCCGGTACGCCGTGGCGACGCTGACGCCGTACTTCTCGGCGAGTGCGGTGGTGCTGGGCAGCTTGGTCCCTGACGTGAGTTCGCCGTTCTTGATCTTCGTGGTCAGATCGTCGGCGATCCGTCGGTACTCGGCAGGTGCAGAGGACATGGCGTGATTCCCTTGGTTCGGCCCTGCCATCTGATCACGGGTAAACCTTCGTCAGCAAGTGATGTAGGAGGGTGCGCCGCGTGTCGCTTTGCCAACGTCAGTATGTGACGTAGGTTGCCTCTGGCTAACCCGTTGGTTCGGCAAACCGGTGGCTAGCTCCGTCGGGGCGGCGGGTGATCCCGTCGTCCCGACGACCCCCTCATGTCCGTGACGCTCAATACCCAGGGTGTCGTGTCCAGGCGAAGTGGAACCGCGAGGGCGACTCGATTCCCCGGGTCATCCGGACCGACCGGGGTGTCCCGACATTCTGCACACCGTGTTGACCAAAGCCCGATTTCTCGGCGTCGGGTGTTAAGAAGGGCCCCTTCCTATACCGAAAACGATAAGAAGGGGCCCTTCCTTACAGCTCAGGGCCGCGTGAAGACGAGAGCCACGTTGTGACCGCCGAAGCCGAACGAGTTGTTCAGCGCGGCGGGAATCTCCATGTGGCGTGCCTTGTGGGCGGCTACCTCCAGGTCGAGGCCGTCGTCCGGGTCGTCCAGGTTGATCGTGGGTGGTACGACACCGTCCCGGATGGCCAGGATCGTGGCGATCGACTCCAGTGCGCCGGCCGCGCCGAGCAGGTGCCCGGACATTGACTTGGTCGCGGTCAGCACCGGGTGGTCGCCGAGCGCGGCCCGCAGCGCGATGATCTCCGCCAGGTCGCCCACCGGGGTCGACGTGGCGTGCGCGTTGACGTGGACGATGTCCCGGCGGTCCACCCCGGCGTCGGCGATGGCCCGGCTGATCGCCCGGATCGCACCCTTCCCCTCCGGGTGTGGCTGCACGATGTCGTACCCGTCGGAGGTGAGACCAGCCCCGGCGAGCCGGGCGTAGACCCGGGCCCCCCGGGCGGCGGCGTGGTCGGCCCGCTCCAGCACCAGGATGCCGGCGCCCTCACCGAGGACGAACCCGTCCCGGGCCTTGTCCCACGGACGGGAGGCCAGTTCCGGCTCGTCGTTGCGGGTCGACATGGCCCGCATGGAGGCGAACCCGGCGATCGGCAGCGGGTGGATGACCGCCTCCGTGCCGCCGGCGACCACCACGTCGGCCCGGCCGGCCCGGATCATGTCCAGCCCGAGGGCGACCGCCTCGGCGCCGGTGGCGCAGGCACTGGCCATCGAGTGGACCCCGGCCTGGGCACCGAGTTCCAGACCCACCCAGGCGGCGGGTCCGTTGGGCATCAGCATCGGCACGGTGTGCGGGGAGACCCGGCGCGGCCCGGAGGCCTCCAGGATGTCGTCCTGGTTGAGCAGGGTCGTTGCGCCACCGATACCGGAACCGACGCTGACCGCGAGGCGCTCCGGGTCGAGCCCCGCGTCGGTCAGCCCCGCGTCGGCCCACGCCTGGTGGGCGGCGATCAGCGCGATCGCCTCCGAGCGGTCCAGCCGGCGCAGCTTGACCCGGTCGAGCAGTTCCGCCGGCTCCACGGCCAGCTGGGCGGCGATCCGGACGGGGAGTTGGCCGGCCCACTCCTGGGTGAGCGCACTCACCCCGGAGCGGCCGGCCAGCATGGCGTCCCAGGTCGACGCGACGTCCCCGCCGAGCGGGGTCGTCGCGCCGAGCCCGGTGACGACGACGTCGGTACGACTCATGATCAGGACTGCGCCAGGATGTAGGAGACGGCGTCACCGACGGTCTTGAGGTTCTGCACCTCGTTGTCGGGGATCTTGACGCCGAACTTCTCCTCGGCTGCCACCACGACCTCCACCATGGAGAGCGAGTCGACGTCAAGGTCGTCAGTGAAGGACTTCCCCTCAGCCACGTCCTCCGGGTTCACCCCGGCAACCTCCTCGAGGATCTCGGCGAGGCCGGTGGTGATCTCCTCACGGGTCATTCTGGTTGGTTCCTCTCCAATGGTTGGTTGCTCTGGGCGGCAGGGCCGCCCGGACCGGTCGCGGTGCTCGTGACCGGGGATCAGGGGCAGCGGACGACCTGACCGGCGTAGGTCAGGCCGCCGCCGAAGCCGAAGAGCAGCACCGGTGCGCCCGAGGGCACCTCCCGCCGCTCGACCAGCTTGGACAGGGCCAGCGGCACGCTGGCAGCCGAGGTGTTGCCGGACTCGACGATGTCCTTGGCGATGATCGCCTGGGGGATGCCGAGCCGCTTGGCGATGCCGTCGATGATCCGGGCGTTGGCCTGGTGCGGCACGAACGCGGCCAGCTCCGCGGGGGTCACCCCGGCCCGCTCGCAGGCCTGCAGGGCCAGCGGGGCCAGTTCGGTGGTCGCCCAGCGGAAGACCGACTGGCCCTCCTGCGCGATGTACGGCCGCCAGCCCTCGATGCGTACCGCGTCGCCCTTCTCCGGGGCCGAGCCCCAGACCACCGGGCCGATGCCGGTGGGCTCGCCCTCGGCGGTGGCGCTGACCACCGCGGCGCCCGCACCGTCGGCGAAGATGATGCAGGTCGAGCGGTCGGTCCAGTCGGTGAACTCGGAGAGCTTCTCGGCGCCGATGACGATCGCGTGCCGGGCCGCGCCGGCCCGGATCGCGTGGTCGACGGTGCCCAGCGCGTAGGCGAAGCCGGAGCAGGCGGTGTTCAGGTCGAACGCGGCGGGCGCGGGGATGCCCAGCTTGGCGGCCACCCGGCAGGCCACGTTGGGGCTGCGGTCCACCGAGGTGCAGGTGGCGACCACGACCATGTCGATGTCGGTGGGGGTCAGCCCGGAGTTGGCCAGTGCCTTCCCGGCCGCGACCGTGGCCATGTCGGCCACCGTCTCCGAATCGGCGATCCGCCGGCTGACGATGCCGACCCGGTCCCGGATCCACTCGTCATTGGTTTCCACCAGCTGGGCGATCTCGTCGTTGGTCACCACCCGGGAGGGCTGGTAGTGCCCCAGGGCGACGATCCGACTTCCCAGGCTCATACGTGCTGTCCTCCGATACGGGCGAGTGGCTGGCCCGGGGCAACCGGGTCGTCGTGGTGGGCGAGCCACTCGGTGAGCACCCCGCTGTCGTGCGCGGTCACCTCGACCGCTCCCTGCCGGGTCGTCACCTGGCCGATGACCTGGCCGGACCGGACGTCCCCGCCCTCGGCCAGCTCGGCCGCCGGCGTGAAGGTACCGGCCGACGGGGCCACCACGACCCGGAACGAGATGGTCGGTTCGTGGCTCGGCGCCCCGCCGTGCCGGGCGATCAGGTCCCGGGCTGCCGGCAGGTCGTCCGGCGTGTTCAGGGTAACGATCTCCGGCATACCGTCGCCCTTGAGTTCCCGCTTGACCAGGCCGGCGAGGGTACCGGCCGGCGGCAGCTCGATCACCGCGGTCACCCCCAGGTCGGCGAGGGTACGCATGCACAGGTCCCAGCGCACCGGCGCGGTGACCTGGCGGACCAGCCGCTGTACCACCTCCCGGCCGTGGTTCACGGCCGATCCGTCGAGGTTGGAGAGCAGGATGCGGGTCGGGTCGGCCGGGGTGATACCGGCGGCCACCGCGGCCAGGGCCTGCTCGGCCGGGGCCATGTAGGGGGTGTGGAACGCGCCGGCCACCTTGAGCCGGATCACCCGGGCCTTGGCCGGCGGCTCGGCGGCCAGCTTGTCCAGCGCGTCCACCGGACCGGCGGCGACCATCTGGCCGGCGCCGTTGCGGTTGGCGGCGCTGAGTCCGTGTGCCGCCAGCGCGGCGAGCACCTCGTCGGCGTCACCGCCGAGCACGGCCGCCATGCCGGTGGGCTCGGCGGCGCAGGCCGCCGCCATCTCCCGGCCACGGACCCCGGCGAGGGTGATCGCCGCCTCGGCGGGCAGTACGCCGGCCAGGGCGGCGGCGCCCAGTTCGCCGACGCTGTGTCCGGCGGTGACCGCCACGTCGTACATCGGGAGGTGCTCTGCGGCCAGCAGCGCGGCAGCCACCAGCAGTGGCTGGGTGCGCGCGGTGTCCTTGATCTCCTCCGCGTCGGCCGCGGTACCGAGGTGCACCAGGTCCACCCCGGCCAGCGCCGACCACCAGCGGAGTCGGGCCTCTGCCCCGGGCAGGTCGAGCCACGGGGTCAGGAAGCCGGGTTTCTGGGAACCCTGACCGGGCGAGAGTACGGCGAGCACCTCTAAGACTCTGAGGGATACCGACGGGTCACATGGTAGTGGTGAGTCACCAATCCGTACTAGAACCTTTGTAGGGTTCCTCCAAAAACTCCGGTACCCTAACGCCCTAATCAGGGAAAACCCGGTCTTTGTGCCTCACGTGTTGCTCGGCGCCAGCGGGACCGCCGGGTCGAGTCGGCCGATGGTCAACGCGATCCGGAGGGCGAAGGCATCCCTCGGGGCCAGCGGAGAGAAACCGGTGACGTCCGCGATCCGGCGCAGCCGGTAACGCACCGTGTTGGGATGGACGAAGAGAGCCCGGGCCGCGCTCTCCAGCACACCCCCGGCGGTGAAGAACGCGTCCAGCGTCTCCAACAACTCCCCGCCGGCCCGGACCAGGTTGGCGTAGACGTCCTGCCGCAACCGGCGGCGCGCCTCGGAGTCACCGGCCAGCGCGCGTTCCGGCAGCAGGTCCGCCGCCGGCACCGGGCGTGGCGCGTCCGGCCAGGCCGGGGCGGCCCGGAAGCCGGCCAGCGCGGCCCGCGCCGAGTCGGTCGCCTCGTCCAGGGTCGGTACCGCCGGCCCCACCACCACCGGGCCGGTACCGAACGCCGGCAGCAGCCGCCCCGCCGTGGCCAGCGGGTCGGGCGCACCGCCGAAGACCACCACCAGCCGGTCCCCGTGCACCCCACCGATGATCTCCAGCCGGTGCCGTCGGGCCAGCCGGTGCACCGTGTGCAGCACGGCGGCCACGTCACCGCCCGGCGACCGGCCCACCGCGACCGCCACCGGCGGGGCGTCCGCCCAGCCGAGCGCCGCCGCCCGGCTGGCCAGCACGTCCGGGGAGTCACCGCGCAGCAGTGCATCCACCAGCAGCGCCTGCAACCGGGCGTCCCACGCCCCCCGGGTCTCGGCGGCCCGGGCGTACACCCGGGCGGCAGCGAAAGCGATCTCCCGGGAGAAGCGGAGCACCACCTCGCGCAGCAGCCGCTCCTCACCGGGTGCGGCGAGATGGGGGACCTGTTCCTCGACCACGTCGATGGTCACCTTGATCAGCGCCACCGTGTGCTGGAGGCTGATCGAGCGGGCCAGGGCCCGGGGCGCGGTGGCGAAGACCTCGTCGGACACCTCCTGCGGGCTGTCCGTGACCCCACCGCCGTCGTGCAGCCACTGCACCAGCGACCGGACGCCGGCCTGGGCGACCAGCATGACCCAGGACCGCTGGTCGGCCGGCAGTCCCCGGAACCAGGGCAGGGCCTCGTCCATCCGGGCCACGCTCGCGGTCGCCAGCGCCCCCGCCGCCCGCTCGATCCGCTGCAGCGTGGCCGCCAACTCGCCGCCGTCACCCCCGGTCACCACACCAGCCTGCCACGCGCGGCGGCACGGGCCGCGCCGGGTGTGCCGTGGCCACCAGCCGGGCCGTAGCAGGCGCCGCCCACCGTCGGGTCGGATCAGGGGCGGTAACGGACCGGACGTGCCATCATGCACCGATGGTCGCCCGCCTGCCGCTCGTCGTACCGCTCGTCGCCGGCGCCGCCTTCGTGGTGCTGCTGCTGCTCGTCGCCACCGGCTGGCCACCGCTGGAGCGTGTCGACGCGACGACCAGCGAGGCACTGCGGTCGTACGGCGCCGACCGGTCCGGGTTGATCGCCGTGCTCCGGGTCGCCACCGACATCGCCGCCACCTGGGCGTACCTGCTGACCGGGGTGGTGGTCACCCTGGGTCTGCTGGTCCGCCGGCACCGGCGCCCGGCGCTGTTCTGCGCCGTGGTGACCGCCGTGGTCCCGCTGCTCTGGGGGCTGGCCCACTGGCTGCTGCACCGCCCCCGCCCGGTGGACGGGTTCGTGGTGGTGGACAGCAACGGCTTCCCGAGCGGGCACACCAGCAACGCCGCGGCGGCGGCGCTGGTGGCCGTACTCCTGCTCTGGCCCCGGTTGGGTCCGGCCGGCCGGGCGGTCACCGTGGCGGTTGCGGTCGGCGTCGCGGGGTTCGTCGCGGCGACCCGGTTCATGCTGCTGGCGCACTGGCCGACCGACGTGTTGGGCGGCTGGCTGCTGGCCCTCACCGTGGTCCCGCTGGCCGCCCACGCGGTGACCCGCCGACGTCCCCCCGCTCCGTTACGTTGATCATGAAGTTATTGCCCGTCAGGACGATCGAAAATGCCAATAACTTCATGATCAACGCGGGCGGCGGGGCCGGTGAGATCATGATCGACGGAACCGTCGGCGGGGGTGAGCCGTAGCTCCCGGGCCAGGATCGCCGCCTGCACCCGGCTGCGCAGGCCGAGTTTTCCCAGGAGCCGGCTGACGTGCGTCTTGGTGGTGCTCTCCGCCATCGCCAGACGGTCGGCGATCTGCTGGTTGGACAGACCCAGACCGAGACAGGCCAGCACGTCCCGCTCCCGAGGGGTCAGGCCCGCAACCGCCGCCCGGGTGGCGGTCGGGGTCGTCGGCGCAATGTCGGCGAAGGCGGTGATCAGCCGGCGGGTCACCGCCGGTGCGATGATCCCCTCGCCACGGGCCACCGTCCGTACCGCCGACACCAGCCCGTCCGCGTCGGTGTCCTTGAGCAGGAAACCGGCGGCCCCGGCCCGGAGCGCGCCGAAGACGTACTCGTCGAGGTCGAAGGTGGTCAGCACGAGCACATCGGCCGACCCGTCGGCGACGATCTCCCGGGTCGCGGTGATCCCGTCCATCCGGGGCATCCGCACGTCGAGCAGGGCCACGTCGGGGCGCAGTTCCCGGCACCGCCGTACCGCCTCCTCACCGTCGCCGGCCTCGGCCACCACCTCGACGCCCGGCGCGGCGGCCAGGATCAGTACCAGGCCGGCCCGGACCGCCTCCTGATCGTCGGCCACCAGCACCCGTACCGGCCCGGTCACGACCCACCTCCCGATCCGGAGGTGCCGGGCGGCACGGTGGGCAGTTCGGCGCGTACCCGCCACCGACCGCCGTCCCGGCCGGCCTCGAACCGGCCACCCAGCAGCACCGCCCGTTCCCGCATTCCGATCAGACCCGCGCCGCCACCGCTCAGACCCGCGCCGCGACCGGTCAGGTCGGCGGGGAACGGGGCGACCGCCTGTCGTACCCGGTTCTCCACCAGCACGACCACCCGGTCCGGCCGCTGGTCGACCGTCAACGTCGCCTCGCCGCACCCGTGCTTGAGCGCGTTGGTGAGGGACTCCTGCACGATCCGGTACGCGGCCAGATCCACGTTGACCGGCAGCGGCCCGGCCGTCCCGAGGATCTCCATCCGTACGGCCAACCCGGCGGTGCGCATCCGGTCGACCAACCGGTCCACCTCGGCCAGCCAACCGGGTGGCCCCAGCGGTCGGATCGTCCAGCTCCCCGACCGCCCCGATGTCCGCCGCCGGCTCGCGCAGCAACCCGATCATCTGTCGCATCTCGGCCAACCCCTGCACACTGTTCTCCCGGATCACCCGCAGCGCCTGCTGGACCTGGCCACGGTCCAGTCCTGGTACGGAGAGCACGGCGGTGGCGTGGATCGCCACGGCGCTCAGATGGTTCGCGACCACGTCGTGCAGTTCGCGGGCCATCCGGGCGCGCTCGGCCCCGACCGCCTGCCGGCGGTCCAGTTCGGCCAGCCGGGCGGTCTGCTCGGCCCGGTCCCGTTCGACGGCGGCGCGGTCCCGTTCGACAGCGGCCCGTTGCCGTTCGGCGGTCGCCCGCGCCCGTTCGGCGGCGGCCTGGTCCCGGTACTGCCGGACACTGATCCCGGTGAGCACCGGCAACACCCCCACCAGCACCACCAGTACGCCGACCGCGGTCCCCCGCCATTGCCCGAACACGACCACCCCGGCGAGTGCGCCCAGCACGCTCAGCCCGACGGCCACCCGCAACAGCCAGCGCCACAGCCGCGGCGGCCCGTACACGCAGGCGTCGTAGAGCACCTGGGTGTAGACCAGGACGGTGCCGAGCGACCCGCCCAGCAGGACGTCGCCCAGCAGCGCCGTACTACCCAGGGCCAGACTCGACCGGGGAGCCGCCCGGCGCAGCCCCACCGCCACACAGGCGGCGGCCAGGGGCAGCAGGAACAGTCGCGGCGGCACGTCCGGGTGCGGGGTGATCTGCGGCTGCGTCCCGATGCCGTAGAGGACCAGACCACCGGCGAGCGAGCCGGCGGCCAGCAGCAGATCGACGCGGCCGACCGCGCCGACCGCCGCCCGGCTCATCCCCATGGCCAGATCCCACCACACGACATCCGGCCCGGACTCCGACCTGAGGGGAAGTGGACCGGCGACCGGATCCGCCGAAGGAAGGACCCTGGGCGACGGGTCCATCGTTCGGTGTACCCGGATCTCGGCATCCACGTCGACGTCACGCCGCCGGGCGGACGGGAAGCTGAGGTGACGGACGGGGAGGGGTACGACCATGCTGCTGGCGCTCATCGCGGCCTGCGAGATCGGATTCTGGGTGCTGCTCGGTGCCGGGTTGGCGGTGCGCTACCTGCTGCGCCGGCCCCGGCTCGGTGCCGCGCTGCTGGTCGGTGTGCCCCTGGTCGACCTGGTGCTCTTCGTGGCGACCGTCGCCGACCTGCGCCGCGGCGCGACCGCCACCTTCGCGCACGGCCTGGCCGCCGCCTACCTCGGCTTCTCGGTGGCCTTCGGGCACTCCATGATCAGGTGGGCCGATCAACGATTCGCCCACCGGTTCGCCGGTGGCCCACCACCGGTACGGCCGCCCCGGTCGGGTTGGGCGCGGACCCGGCACGAGTGGCGGGAGTGGGGCAAGGGGGTCCTCGGCTGGGCGGTGGCCTGCGCCCTGCTCGGTGCCGGCATCCTGCTGGTGGACGATCCCGACCGGTCGGCGGAACTCCAGGCGTGGATCCTCCGGCTCACCACAGCCATCGTGATCTGGCTGGTGATCTTCCCGCTCTGGGAGACGATCTTCCCGCGTCGCCACCGGAGCTGACATCGACCGTCCACCGATCGGTAGGACCGGTACGCGCCGTCAGAGCCGTCGGTGGGGGCCAGTACGGTGACAGGGCCCGGACACGGCGGTGGGTACACCCGCGTCCGCGTCTCCGGGTACACGCGTCAGGGGCGGAACAGCCCGTCGGCGCGTACGCCGGCAGGCGACCGCCCCGCCGGCACGGCGACTTGTGTGAGGAGACCGGGATGGCGCACGGGGAGGCCGAGCACGGCTGCGCCCAGGGGGAGCCCTGCCGGCTGGGTCATCACGAGCAGCACCCGACCGCCCGGTCCCCGCGCCGGGGTTGTGCCGGCGGCACCCACGACATCGCCGGGCGCTGCGTACCGGTACGGCCCACCGTGACCGGGGAACTGCCGCCGGAGCGGGTGCGCCCGCACGGGCCGGGAGAACCGCTGCCGGCGCGGGTCGAGGAGGAGCCGACCGTACCCCGGCAGCGGACCGAAGAGCCGGAGCCGGGCCGTCAACCGCAGGGGGGCTGCCGTTCCGAGCTGAGCGGCTGGGCCGGTGCCCACCGGCACGGCCGGGTACGCCCCGGCTCGCGGCGGGTCCGCCGGGAGCGCCCACCACACCGCTGGTGCTGAGCGGGGCGTACGGCGGCGCCGTGCCCGCTACGGCCAGACGATCCCGATCATCACCACCGTCCGGACCCAGTCGACGAGCCACGTCAGGTGAGCGGCCGGTGACGCCGCTGAGCGGCGGTCAGCGGGTGCGGCGGCGGACCAGCAGGGCGATCCCGGCCAGCCCAGCCGTGATGACCACGATGACGCCCGCGTTGAGCAGCAGCAGCCGCTGAAGGTCGCCGAAGAGCTGGTCCAGATCCTGGCCCGGGTCCAGCGCCTCGTCCTCCGTCGTGGCGACCCGCTCGCCACCGCCGATCCCACCGGTGACCGTGCCGGCCTTCTCCGCCAGGGGTACGCCCACCGCCCGCAGCGCCTCGGCCATGTTGAGCCGGCCGAGGAACCAGCCGGCGGAGACCCGGCGCAGGTCCGGCTGCTTGGCCGGACGGTAGGCCCGGGGGCCGCCCTTGGCCAGCGGGAAGAGGTCGTAGGTCTCCTTGGCCACGTCAGCGGCGAAGACCACGACCGTGTACTTCGGACCGAGATCCTCCGCCGGGAGCGCCCGGCTCGGGGTGGCCCGGCCCAGCCAGTTCACCTGCTCGATCACGGCGGCCACCCGGTCCGGATCGGTCTCGGCGCGCAGTCGCAGCGGCTCGGCCAGACCGTCACCGGCGATCGACACCCCGGCGGGCACCTTCGGCGCGGCCTGCGCGGCAGCGCCGACGGGCAGCAGCGCACCCAGCAGCAGCCCGACGATCACAACGAGTCGGCGACCCACCTTCCGGACCATCGCCAACCTCCTCGCCCCGTTGATTGGATGGCTCTGCCGCAGTCGCGCTGGTTGGCTGGGAAGAACCGCCGGCCCGCGTGTTCCGGGCTGGTGGCCTACCTCAAAGACTCCGCAGAACGTCGCCCGGTTGCATCTCTCCGGGCAGAATTTTGGAACTATCTGCGATCCCGGGTCGACTAACGACGTCCGGTGATCGGCGGACGAATCGTATCTTCGCGGAGGTGAGCATGGGGGGCAGGGTCGCCCGTTTCGTACCGGGCTGGTGGGCGGTGGCCGTTCTGATGGCCGGTGTACTGCTCATCCCGGCTGCTCCGGCGGCCGCACACAACTCGCTGACCGGCAGCGATCCGGCCAACGGCGCCCGGTTGGCCGACCCGCCCGCCCGGATCCGGCTCAGTTTTCTCGCCCGGCTCGATCCGGGTACGACGAAGATCACAGTCACCGGTCCGGACAACGTACCGGCGGCCGGCGGTGCGCCCACCATCAGCGGGTCGAAGGTGACGGTGCCGTTCCGGCCCGGCGCCGCCGGGCTCTACATCGTGGCGTACCAGGTGGCCTCGGCGGACGGCCACCCGATCAAGGGGGAGGTGCGGTTCACTCTCACCCGGGGCACCCCGGCGGCACCCCCGTCCGCCGCGCCGTCCGCCGTCCCGGGCGGGCCGACGGCGGGACAGCCAACGGCCACCCCGTCCGGTCCGCCGGCCCCGGCCCCGTCGACCACTCCGGCCGTACCCGGATCACCCGCCGCCAGCACCGATGGCGACGGCGGCGCGCCCTGGTGGCCGTGGGCCCTCGGCGCCGCGCTGCTGCTCGCCGCGCTGGCCGGGACAATCGCGCTCACCCGCCGCCGACAGGTGTAAGGAAGGGCCCCCGCTTAACGCATTCGGTAGAGGAAGGGCCCCTTATTAACAGGGCTGGCCGGGCGACCTGTCAGGGCAGCCGGACCCGGGCGGCCCGCAGCCGGGCCAGGGTCGACTCCCGGCCGAGCACCGCCAGCGACTCGAACAGCGGCAGGCCGACGGTCCGGCCGGTGACCGCGACCCGGGCCGGCGCCTGGGCCTTGCCGAGCTTCAGTCCCCGCTCGGCACCGACCGCCTCCAGGGCCGACTTCAGGTTCTCCGCGTTCCAGTCGGCGAGCCCGTCGAAGGCGGCGACGGTGGCGTCCAGCAGGTCGCCAGTCCCCTCCTTCATGGTCTTCGCCCAGGCTGCCTCGTCGATCAGCGGGAACGCCAGGAAGAGGAAGTCGACGTTCGGCACGATCTCGCTGAGTACCGCGATCCGGGTCTGCGCCAGCGGAGCCACCGCGGCGAACGCCTCGGCGTCGAACTCCGCCGGCTGCCACGGCGGCGGCGGGATGGTCGCCGTCCCGGTCAGCCAGGGCCGGCAGGCTTCGACGAACTCCGCGACCGGCAGGGCCCGGAGGTACTCGCCGTTGAAGGCACGCAGCTTCTTCTCGTCGAAGAAGGCCGGCGAGGGGTTGACCTCCGCCAGCCGGAACTCCGACTCGATGACCGACCAGGGCACGATCTCGCGGTTCCCGGAGGGGGCCCAGCCGAGCAGCATCAGATAGTTGCGCATCGCCGAGGGCAGGTAGCCATCGTCCCGGTACGCCTCCAGGGCCACCTTGTCCCGCCGCTTGGAGAGCTTCTGCCGTTTCTCGTTCACCACCACGGGTACGTGCGCCCAGACCGGCGGGCGGACGCCGAGCGCCTCCCAGAGCAACTGCTGCTTCGGGGTGTTGGGCAGGTGCTCCTCGGCCCGGATGACGTGGGTGATCCCCATGACCTGGTCGTCGACCACGTTGGCGAGCAGGAAGACCGGTGAGCCGTCACCCCGGGCGATCACGAAGTCCTCGATCAGCCTGTTCTCGAAGGTCGGCGCGCCCCGGATCAGGTCCACCACGACCGTCTCGCCCTCGTCCGGGGTACGGAAGCGCAGCGCCCGGCCCTCCCCGGCGGGTAGGTTCCGGTCCCGGCAGAAGCCGTCATAGCCGGAGTACGTCGAGCCGGTACGCGCCTGGACGGCCTCCCGGGTGCAGTCGCAGTAGTACGCCCGGCCGGCACCGTGCAGGCGCTGTGCCGCCGCCCGGTGCTCCCCGGCGTTGACCGACTGGAAGTACGGCCCCTCGTAGCTGCCGCGTTCGATGCCGATCCAGTCCAGCGCGGAGAGGATCCCCTCGGTCCATTCCGGCCGGTTGCGGGCCGCGTCGGTGTCCTCGATGCGCAGGACGAACACCCCGCCGTGTTGCTTCGCGTAGATCCAGTTCTGCAGCGCCGAGCGGGCGCCGCCGACGTGGAACATTCCGGTCGGGGAAGGGGCGAAGCGCACACGTACCGTCACTGCCCCAGCCTACGGTCGGTGGGCCGGGGCGGTGGGCGGTCCGTGCCCGGTCGGAGGTGTTAATAAGGGGCCCTTCCTCTACCGAATCCGTTAATAGGGGGCCCTTCCTTACCGCACGGAGCGGATCTTCACCACCAGGAGGCTGCCGAGCAGGGTGACCACGGCGGTGGCCGCGTAGAGCGCCGGGTACCCGCCCAGGTGGACCACGATCGGTGCGGACAGAGCGGGCCCGAGCACCTGGGGCGCCGAGTTGGCGATGTTGATAACGCCGAGATCCTTGCCCCGGTCGGTAGCCCGGGGGAGCACCTCGGTGATGAGCGCGGCGTCCACCGAGAGGTAGACGCCGTACCCGGCGCCGAGCAGGCCGGCGGCGACCAGGGCGACCGGCCAGAGCGGGGCGACCGCGAGCAGTACCGCCGCCACCGCCATCACCAGGCCGGAGACGATCACGAAGATCCGGCGCCGGCCGGAGCGGTCGGAGAGCCGGCCGGCCACCACGGCGGTCGCCATCATTCCGGCGGTGTAGACCATGATCAGCACCAGCAGCCCGCCCTCGGGGTCGGCGTGGCGCACCTCGTCGGTCAGGAAGTACAGCAGGTAGAGGGTGCCGAGGGCGTTGCCCATCTGCACCAGGAACCGGGTGATCCAGGCCCAGGCGAAGTCGGGGTGCCGCCGGGGACTGACCCACATCGAGGTGACCAGGGTGGACAGCCGGCCCGCCGGCCGGTGCCGGGCGGGCAGCGGATCGTCCGGGGTGAGCAGCGTGAACGGCAGGGCGAGCAGCAGCACGGCCGCCGCGATCACGAGGTAGCCGGCGGCGGTGCCGGTGACCAGGGCGGTCACCAGGACCGCGCCGACGACCAACCCGAGTGCCTGCGGGATGCCCACCCAGCCGGACACCGCGCCGCGCTGGGCCACCGGTACCCGGTCCGGTACGGCGGCGGTCAGGCTGGCCAGCATCGTGTTGAAGCAGACCTGCGCGGCGACCCAGCCGACCGCCACCCCGGCGATGGTCTGCTGGCGGGCCAGCAGCACCAGGGCGAGGGCGCCGAGCACCGCCCCGCCCATGGTCCAGACGTGCCGCCGGCCGAAGGCCCGGCCGGCCAGCCGCAGGCTGGTCCGGTCGGAGAACGCCCCGGCGAGGGGATTGGCGATCACCGCGGCGAGTGCGCCGAGGCCGGTGACGATGGCGAGCATCTCCTCCTTGTCGGCCGGTGCGATCAGTCCGACCTGCTGGGGGAGGAGGATCTGGATGGGGGTGAAGAACGCCATCCAGACGCCGAGATTGGCCGCGAAGATCAACGCGGTCCAGCTCCGCCGGACCGGCACGATCGGCTCGGCCAGCGCCGCCGGCAGCGCTGGTCCGGCTGCCACCGGGGTGGGCAGCGCTGGTCCGGCTGTCACCGGGGTCGGCTCGGTGGCGGTCATCTGTCGCGGATCAGGTCACGGAACCAGGCGTACGACGACTTCGGCGTGCGCTGCTGCGTGTCGAAGTCGACGTGCACCAGGCCGAAGCGCTTGGTGAAGCCCTCCGCCCACTCCCAGTTGTCCAGCAGCGACCAGACGAAGTAGCCCCGTACGTCGACGCCGTCCGTCATGGCCCGCTGGACGGCCCGCAGGTGCCCGTCCAGGTAGGCGATCCGCTGCGGGTCGTGGACCCGGCCGTCGGCATCGGCGGGTACGTCGTCGTACGCGCAGCCGCTCTCGGTGATCTCGATCGGCGGCAGGGCCGCGCCGTACCGGGTGTGCAGTCCGGTGAGCAGATCGTGCAGCCCGTCCGGGGCGACCGGCCAGTCGAACGCGGTCGTCGGGTAGCCGTCGAGCGGTACCAGCTCGAACGGCAGGGGTGCGTCGGCGTCGGCGGCCCGGATGCCGGTCGGGTTGTAGTAGTTCACTCCGAGCACGTCGATCGGGCTGGCGATCACGTCCAGGTCGCCGTCGTGGATCACCGACGGGTCCACCCCCGGCGCGTCCGGGTAGCCGTGGCCGAGTACCGGATCGGTGAAGAGCCGGTTGTGCAGGGCGTCGTACGCCGTCCCGGCGGCCCGGTCCGCGTCGGTGTCTCCGCACAGCCAGACCGGGGAGTAGTTGTTCGCGATCGCCACCGGGCTGGCGGTACGGGCCCGCAGCGCCTGGACCGCCAACCCGTGACCGAGGAGCTGGTGGTGGGCGGTGGGGAAGGCGCCGAAGAGGTGCATCTCGCCGGGGGCGTGCATACCCATGCCGTACCCGAAGGTCATGTGCACGAAGGGCTCGTTCAGGGTGATCCAGAGCCGGACCCGGTCGCCGAGCCGGGTCGCGACCAGGTCGGCGTACGCCGCGAACCGGTGCGCGGTGTCCCGGGCGAACCAGCCACCGGAGTCGGCGAGGGCCTGCGGCAGGTCCCAGTGGAAGAGCGTGGCGACCGGGTCGATGCCCCGGGCCAGCAGGGCGTCCACCAGCCGGTCGTAGAAGTCCAGCCCGGCCGGGTTGACCGGGCCGGTGCCGTCCGGTTGCACCCGGGGCCAGGCGATGGAGAAGCGGTACGCCGAGACCCTGAGGTCGGCCATCAGGTCGACGTCCCGGGCGTACCGGTGGTAGTGGTCGCAGGCGACGTCACCGGTGCTGCCGTCGGCGATCCGGCCCGGGGTGTGGCTGAAGGTGTCCCAGATCGACGCTGCCCGGCCGTCGACGTCGGCGGCGCCCTCGATCTGGTACGCCGAGGTGGACACCCCCCAGCGGAAGCCGGCGGGGAAGCGGGGCGGCGGGTTCGTGGTCATCGGCCCTCCGGTCGGCGTCGACGCTGGCGTCGGTGTCGGCCAGCCGGCCCACCATCAGTTGGATCGCCAACGCGAAAGTTGTTCGACTCTATTCGCTCGGCGTGTCACAGGGAAGCCTTCACCCCTTTGTCCAAATTTGTGCCTAGAGTGCGTGATACCGGTGAGATGTCCTCAATGGAGGCGGAAAGCTATGATCCTGGTGGAACGCAGCGCGCACGTGATGGCGCCGATCGAAGTGGTGTGGAACGTCGTGCAGCGGGCCGAGCAGCTACCTGCCTGGCTGGCCGGGGTCCGGCAGGCCGAGGTGCTCTCCGGCGAGGGTTTCGGTCGCCGCCAGCTCGTCCAGGCCGGTCGCGGCTCGGCCTGCGAGGCCGAGGTCATCGCGTACCAGGAGCCGACGCTGATCGGCTGGCGGGAACGGGCCAAGGGGGCGGGCGCCCGCGCCGAGGCACGTACCGAGATCTACGTCCAGCTCACCACCGACGAGGAGCAGGGCGGCTCGATCGTCCGGCTGATCGTCGTACGCTGGCCGGCCGGCCCGGTCAAGGCGGCGCTGCTGCGCCTGGGCATGCGGCGGGTCGGCGCGGACCTGGAGGAGTCGCTGGCCCGGCTGACCGACCTCGCTGCGGTCGGTTGACCGGTCCGGCCAGCCGCCCCACGCCCGGGGGCGGCACAGGGACCCGGAGGGGACCAGGGGACCGGGGGGAGAAACAGGCCGAGGGCCCGGGAACGGTGGTGACACCGTCCCGGGCCCTCGGCGACCGACCGGTCGGCGTTACGAGTCGCCGCCGGTCTCGCCGACCGGCGCCGCGTTCACGTCGTCGATCGCGTACTTCTTCGCCGCCTCGGCCGGTACCTCGGCCGGGATCACCCCACGCAGCGCGAGCTGGCGCAGCGTGGCCACGGCCACCGACTCCGCGTCGACGTGGAAGTGCCGGCGCAGCGCGTGCCGGGTGTCCGACAGGCCGAAACCGTCCGTGCCCAGCGAGGTGTAGTCGCCCGGTACCCACCGGGAGATCAGGTCCGGTACCGCCCGCATCCAGTCACTGACCGCGACCTTCGGGCCGTCGGCCTCGGCCAGCTTCTGCTGGATGTACGGCACCTTCAGCTCGCCGCCCGGGTGGAGCAGGTTGTGCTCCTCGCACCGCACCGCGTCCCGGCGCAGCTCCGTCCACGAGGTCACCGACCAGACATCGGCGGCCACCCCCCAGTCCTGGGCGAGGAGCTGCTGCGCCTTGAGTGCCCACTGCATGCCGGTACCCGAGGCGAGGATGTTCGACCTCGGCGCGTCGCCGGCCAGCTTCGGCGCGGGCGAGTACCGGTAGATGCCCCGGCGGATACCCTCGACGTCCACGTCGGCCGGCTCGGCCGGCTGGAGGATCGGCTCGTTGTAGATGGTCAGGTAGTAGAAGACGTTCTCCTGCTCCGCGCCATACATCCGGTGCAGGCCGTCCTCGACGATGTGCGCGATCTCGAAGGCGAACGCCGGGTCGTAGGCCACCACGGCCGGGTTGGTCGCCGCGAGCAGCAGCGAGTGCCCGTCCTCGTGCTGGAGACCCTCACCGTTGAGCGTGGTCCGCCCGGCGGTGGCACCGAGCACGAAGCCCCGGGTCATCTGGTCGGCCGCCGCCCAGAACCCGTCACCGGTGCGCTGGAACCCGAACATCGAGTAGAAGATGTACAGCGGGATCATCGGCTCGCCGTGCGTGGCGTACGCCGACCCGGCCGCGGTGAACGAGGCGACCGAGCCGGCCTCGTTGATGCCCTCGTGCAGGATCTGCCCGACGGTCGACTCCTTGTACGACAGGAACAGCTCCCGGTCGACCGAGGTGTACCGCTGCCCGTGCGGGGAGTAGATCTTCGCCGTGGGGAAGAGCGAGTCCATGCCGAACGTACGGGCCTCGTCCGGGACGATCGGCACCCAGCGCTTGCCGAACTCCTTGTCCTTCATCAGGTCCTTGAGCAGGCGGACGAAGGCCATGGTGGTGGCGACCTTCTGCTTGCCCGAGCCCCGCTTGACGTCGGCGAAACGCTCGCTGCCCGGGATCTTCAGCGCCGAGTCGCTGGTCCGCCGGGACGGCAGGAACCCGCCGAGCTGCTCACGCCGCTCCCGCAGGTACTGGATCTCGTCCGAGTCCTTGCCCGGGTGGAAGTACGGCGGCAGGTAGGGGTTGGCCTCCAGCGCCGAGTCCGGGATGTCCAGGTAGAGCCGGTCGCGGAAGGTCTTCAGGTCCTCCAGCGTCAGCTTCTTCATCTGGTGCGTGGCGTTGCGGCCCTCGAAGTGCGAGCCGAGCGTCCAACCCTTGATCGTCTTGGCCAGGATGACCGTCGGCTGACCGGTGTGCTCGGTGGCCGCCTTGTACGCGGCGTAGAGCTTGCGGTAGTCGTGCCCGCCCCGCTTGAGGTTCCAGATCTCGTCGTCGCTGAGGTGCTCGACCATCTTGCGGGTGCGCTGGTCCCGGCCGAAGAAGTGCTCCCGCACGTACGCCCCGGACTCCGCCTTGTAGGTCTGGTAGTCACCGTCGGGCGTGGTGTTCATCAGGTTGACCAGCGCGCCATCGGTGTCGGCAGCCAGCAGCGGGTCCCACTCCCGGCCCCAGACCACCTTGATGACGTTCCAGCCGGCGCCCCGGAAGAACGCCTCCAGCTCCTGCATCACCTTGCCGTTGCCCCGGACCGGACCGTCCAGCCGCTGGAGGTTGCAGTTGATCACGAAGGTGAGGTTGTCCAGCTCCTCGCGGGCGGCCACACCGATCGCGCCGAGGGTCTCCGGCTCGTCCATCTCGCCGTCGCCGAGGAACGCCCAGACGCGCTGGTCCGAGGTGTCCTTGATGCCCCGGTGGTGCAGGTATCGGTTGAACCGGGCCTGGTAGATGGCGTTCAGGCCGCCCAGCCCCATGGAGACGGTGGGGAACTCCCAGAAGTCCGGCATCAGTCGCGGGTGCGGGTACGACGGCAGGCCGCCGCCCGGGTGGGACAGCTCCTGGCGGAACCCGTCGAGCTGGTTCTCGCTGAGCCGGTCCTCCAGGAACGCCCGCGCGTACATGCCGGGCGAGGCATGCCCCTGGTAGTAGATGTGGTCCCCACCGCCCGGGTGGTTCTTGCCCCGGAAGAAGTGGTTGAAACCGACCTCGTAGAGCGACGCCGAGCTGGCGAAGGTGGAGATGTGCCCGCCGACGCCGATCTCCGGACGCTGTGCCCGGTGCACCACCATCGCCGCGTTCCACCGGATGTACGCCCGGATCCGCCGTTCGATGTGCTCGTCACCGGGGAACCACGGTTCGCGCTCCGGCGGGATGGTGTTGATGTAGTCGGTGGTCGTCAGCGACGGCACCCCGACCTGGCGCTCGCGGGCCCGCTCCAGCAGGCGCAGCATGACGTAACGGGCACGTTTGGTGCCGCGCTCGTCGATGACACCGTCGAGCGACTCGACCCATTCGCTCGTCTCTTCAGGGTCGGTGTCCGGAAGCTGGCTCGGCAGGCCGGCGGTTATCACCGGGCGCTTGCGTTCCGTAGCCACAGGCGTTCCCTCGGTTGTGTGTGTGGGATAGGTCTCTTGCGCCATCCTGCCTCCTCAGGCCGGGCCACGTCACGTTTAGCTCCCTCAGACGCGACGCTCGACACACGTACCCGTCGGTAACTTTCCGCCGTCGCGCCCGTCGTGTCACCGGCCGCTGACGATTGCCCAACTCACCTACCCTCGGGCCATGCGACGGCGATGGGCTCCCCTGCTGGAGACTCTGGTCAAGATGCTGGTCGGCGTGGCCGCGATCGTGGCCGCGACCACCTGGTTGACCGCCGAGTGGGCGGTCGTGGTCGGGCTCGTGGGCTGCGCACTGCTGGTCACCGGGCTGGTCCGGTTGCCCCGCGAGCTGCGCTACGCCCGCGGCGTGGTCCGGGTGACCCGCCCGTCCGGCCCCCGCGCACCGGCCGGTGGCCACCGTGGCCGGCCACCGCAGCAGCGCCGGCACCCCGTCTACACCGGCCCGACCAACACGGGACCGACCGGCACGGCGGGGGCCGACTACCCGGGTGACCAGGGCTGGTCCGGCGATGACAGCACCCGCTCCGGTGGCGGCGGATCGGACAGCGGCGGGACGGACAGCGGCTCGGGTGGATCCTCCGGTGGCTGGTCGTCGGACAGCGGTGGCGGGTCCTCCGGTGGCTGGTCGTCGGACAGTGGCGGCGGATCCTCCGGCGGCGGGGACAGTGGCGGCGGTGGCGGCGGCTGGTGAACCCGGCCCGCCCGGCGGTCACCGGCCGGGCCGCCGGGCTGCGGCACACTGACCCCATGCGTAGTGAGGTCATCACCATCCGGACCGGTTCCCGCCCCACCGTCCGGGACATCACCCGGGAGGCCGAACGGTTCGTCACCGGACAGGGCGACGGGCTGCTGCACGTCTTCGTGCCGCACGCCACCGCCGGTCTGGCGATCATCGAGACCGGTTCCGGCTCGGACGACGACCTGCTCAGCGCCATCGACGACCTGCTGCCCACCGACGACCGGTGGCGGCACCGGCACGGCTCGCCGGGACACGGTCGCGACCACGTGCTGCCCGCCTTCCTGCCGCCGTACGCCACCGTGCCGGTGATCGACGGTCGGCTGGCCCTCGGTACCTGGCAGTCGATCTGCCTGGTAGACCCGAACGGCGACAACCCGACCCGCCAGGTCCGCTTCTCCTTCCGGTAAGGAAGGGCCCCCGCTTAACGTTTCCGGTAGAGGAAGGGCCCCCGGTTAACACACCCACCGCAGCGCATCCGGGGACGAGCGGGACCCGACTACCCTCGCCGCCGTGAACGCAGTGAAGATCGAAGCACCCATCGTCGGGGTCACCGTCTATCCGGACCGGGCCCGGGTCACCCGCCGGGGCAGCACCCGGTTGGCCGCCGGTGAGCACCGGGTACGTATCGCACCGCTCCCGCTGGGCCTACGGCGGGACTCGCTCCGGGTCAGCGGCCGGGGCGCGGCCACCGTGCTCGGCGTGGACGTGACCACCTGGCGGCAGGCCCGTAGCACCGACGGGCAGGTCAGCGAGTTGGAGAAACGGCGCCGCGAACTGGCCGACGAACTGGCCGAGGTCGACGACGCGTACGAGATCGAGGTACAGCGGGGACAGTTCCTCGACCGGCTGGCCGAACGGGCCGGTGGCACGTACGCCCGGGCACTCGCCTCCGGTGACGCGACCCCGACCGACGTGGCCACCTTCACCGACTCGGTGGCCGGCCAGGCCGCCGACTCCCGCACCCGGCGGCGCGGGCTGGCCCGGCAGCGTACCGAGCTGACCGAGGAACTGGCCGTCGTCGAGCGGCGACTCGACGCCGCGAACGGCAAGCGGGAACCGGACCGGCTGGCCGCCGAAGTGACCGTCTCGGTGGACGCTGACGACGCCGAGCTGGACCTGGAGCTGACCTACCTGGTGGACGGGGCCCGCTGGCAGCCCTCCTACGACCTGCGGCTGGTCGACGACACCATGACCGTCACCTGGTTCGGACTGGTCAGCCAGGACACCGGCGAGGACTGGCCGGAGTGTCTGCTCCAGCTCTCGACCGCCCGCCCGGCGGCGGCGACCGGCGTACCCGAACTGTCGCCCTGGTATCTCGACCGGGTCCGGCCGGCGCAGCCCTGGGCGGCCATGCCGGCGATGACCGCCGGGATGCCGCCACCGCCAAAGCCGGCGCCCAGCGCGGCGCCGGCCGCCGCCGGCGGGGCGGCCCGGTCGGCCGCTCCGCGCCCCAGGATGCGGGAGAGCGTCGCCGAGGTCGAGCAGGGGATCACGGCAGCCACCTACCGGCCGGCCCGCCCGGTCGCGGTACCGGCCGACGGCAGCGCGCACCGGGCCACCATCGCCGTACTGGAACTGCCGGCCCGGCTGGACCACGTGACCGTGCCGGTACGCGCGACCGAGGCGCACCTGCGCGCGACGGTCCGCAACACGTCGGTGCACACGCTGCTCCCCGGCCCGGCGGCGGTGTTCCACGGCGCCGACTTCGTCGCGGCCACCCGGCTGAAGACCTGGGCGCCGGGCGAGGAGACCGAGCTGGCACTCGGGGTGGACGACCGGCTGCGGGTGGAACGGAAGCTGAGCCGGCGCTCCGACACCAAAGCGGCGCTCGGCTCGACCCGGCGGCGTGAGGTGGAGTACACGATCAGCGTGGCCAACCACACACCCCGACCAGCGACCGTCGAGGTACGCGACCAACTGCCGGTGTCCCGCGACGACGGGGTGGTCGTCCGTGAACCCACCGTCGTTCCGCCGCCGGCCGAGCGTACCGAGTTGGGCGAACTGACCTGGCGGCTGCGGCTCGGGCCGGGGGAGAGCGGCGAGATCACCATGGGCTTCCGGGTCGAACTCGCCAAGGGGGTCGAGCTGGCCGGCTGGCGAGAGTGAGCTTGTAAGGAAGGGCCCCTTCTTAACGGATTCGGTAGAGGAAGGGGCCCTTCTTAACAGGTGTGCCCGGGTAAGGGCCGGACGGTCTCCTGCTCCACGGTCAGCTGTCCCTGGTCCGGCTACCCCTGGTCCGGCTGTCCCTGGTCCGGCTACCCCTGGTCGGGAGCGACGGACCGGGCCCCGACCGCAGGGTCGACCGGCCGGTCGTAGGTCTGGTGCAGCCCCAGCAGCCGGTCCTCGATCACGAACGACGCCCGGGCGTACGCGGGCGTACCCGGCGAGGTGACGTACGGCAGCACCATGAAATCGGCGGTGAGCTGCGCCTCGGTGACGGTCGTCCGGACGTACCCCAGGTCCGACGCCCAGTGCGCGTGCACGTCGCCGGTGAGCACCAGCATCGGAGCGGCGGAAGCCGTCCAGCAGCCAGGCCCCTGCTCCGCCCAGCGTAGCCGGCGGTACAGCTGCATGTCGATGCCGTGGGGGAGGGAGCTGCGGCGCAACGCCATGTTCTCGTAGTACGCCTGGAACGCCGCCGCCCGTCGGGCCGGGAAATCCGGGTCGGGCGCCTCCGGTACCTCGTCCGCCCAGTTGTTCTCCACCTCGTGGTCGTCGAAGATGACCGCCCACGGTGCCACCGCGTGTGCCGCCTGGAGGTCCGGGTCGGTCTTGTACTACGCGTGCCGCTGCCGGTAGTTCGCCAGCGTCCGGGTCTTCGGACCCTCGTGGTCACGCGGGTTGCCACCCGGGATGTTGCACGTGTCCTTCGCGTACTCGTAGTGGTAGTCGCCCAGGTGCAGGATCAGCTCCGGCTCGTCCTCGGCCAGCCGCCGGTACGCGGTGAAGTACCCGTGCTCGTACTGCGAGCAGGAGGCGAAACTCATCGCCAGCGAGGTTGGCCGGGCCCACGGCGCGGGCGCGGTGCGGGTCCGGCCGACCGGGGACAGGTGCCGCTCGGCCCGGAACCGGTAGAGGTACTCCCGGTCGGGCAGCAGGCCGTCCAGCTCGACGTGCACGCTGTGCGCCGTCTCGGACCGGGCCACCGCCGTACCCCGCCGTACCACGTGCCGGAACCGCTCGTCGGTGGCGAGTTTCCAGTGCACCGGTACGACCCGGTCCGGCATGCTGCCGAGGCCGTCCTCGGCCAGCGGCCGGGGCGCCAGCCGGGTCCAGAGCGAAACCGGAGTGGTCGGGATCGCCCGAGGCGACGCCGAGGGTGAACGGATCGGTGGCCAGTGGACGGGCGAAGGCCGGCGTGGCGCCGGTGGTCACGGTGGCGGCGGCACCGGCCAGGGTTCCGGCCACCTGTACCAAAAGGCGCGAAGCTGCTGAGTGGCGAGCGGGGGAGCGGGGGAGCGGCAGGTGTCTAGCTGCCAGGTGTTAAGAAGGGGCCCTTCCTATACCGAAAGCGTTAACAAGGGGCCCTTCCTTACATCTCAGCGGATGGTGGAGCTGGTCCATCGTTTAGCTGTACGTAAGATGTGGTCCATGGCGTACCTGTCCACGCCCAGCGGCAGCCCGGCCTCCGCCGCTCGGACCGGTCCGGGCCGCGACTTCGACCGGGGTACGGTCGCCGGTGACGCTGTGCGCCGGATGATGCACGTCGCCGCTGCGCTCCGCCACCAGCAGGACGTGGACATCGCCCGACTCGGGCTGACCCCGGCGACCGCCCGGGCGCTGCACCAGCTCGACCCCGATCGCCCGATGCCTGCCCGGGACCTCGCCGACCAGCTCCGCTGCGACCGCTCCAACATCACCGCGCTGGTCGACAAGCTGGAGCAGGCCGGTCTGGTGCGCCGGCAGGTCGACGCGACCGACCGCCGGCTCAAGACGCTGGTGGTGACCGACGAGGGACAGCGGGTCCGGACGGAAATCGACCGGGTGATGTCGGACTCGCGACTGCTCGGCGCGCTGACCGACACCGAGCTTGGCGTCCTCCGCGAGCTGGTCTGGAAAATTTCCGACGGAGGCTGTCCCGAGCGCTGTGACCAGGACTGACGCCTGACACGCGCACCGTCCCGGCGCCGTGTCTGAGTGGTCGTGACTGGCACCTGTCGGTAATGCTGTCCGTCGTGACCACCCCGCAAGATCTCGACGAACGGTTCCGCGAGGCGGTGGCCGGCCTGGCTGCCGCCACCCACCGGCGGCTCCCGACCGACCCGGTCCGGGAGGGGAGCACGCTCACCGGCCAACGGGCGCTGGAACTCCTCGACGCCCAGCTCACCAGCCGGCAGCTCGATTTGGCGGCCCGGTGGCTGCGCAGCTTCGGTGAGGGCTACTACACGATCAGTTCCGCCGGGCACGAGGGGAATGCGGCGGTGGCGGCTGCCGTCCGGCCGACCGACCCCGCCCTGCTGCACTACCGGTCCGGCGCGTTTTACTGTGCCCGCGCCGCCCAGGCGGCCCGGCCCAATCCGGTGGACACCCATCCGGCACCGGCGGGAGCCGGGGCCGAACCGGCGGATACCCGTCCGACCGGGTGGCCCGACCAGCCTGGGCCGGTCGCCGCCGCGCTGACCACCCCGCCCGAGGAGACCGAGCCCCCGCTGCTCGGTGCCGCCCGGGACGTCCTGCGCGGCGTGGTGGCCTCGGTCGAGGAACCGATCGCGGGTGGCCGGTACAAGGTCTTCGGCAATCCCGACCTCGCGGTCATCCCGACCACGTCCACCATCGCGTCGCACCTGCCCCGCGCGGTGGGGGCCGGGTTCGCCGTCGAGCGGCTGCGACGCCTGGCCGCTGGGCGCCCTCCGCACCAGCCGGAGGGGTACGACGGTCCCGAGCCGCCGGACGGTGGTGACCGGGAGGACGGGACGGATCCGGCCGGTACCGTGCCGTCACCAGCCGGCGGAACCGACGCCGGCCTGTCACCTGGCGGAACCGACAGCGGCTCGCCACCTGGCGGCACCGACGATGGCCCGCCATTTGCCGGCGCCGTGCGGTCCCCCTTCGGCATCGATGCTGTGCCGCCGACGTTGGCGGCAGGGGTTCCTGCCCACGGTCACCAACCCGAAGGTGCCGGGTTCGAAACCGACGCCGTGGATCCGGCCTGGCCGGACGACGCCATCGTGGTCTGTTCCTTCGGGGACGCCTCGATCAACCATGCCAGCGCGGTGGCCGCCTTCAACACCGCGGGCTGGTGCGACCACACCGGACTGCGCGTACCGGTGCTCTTCGTATGCGAGGACAACGGCCTGGGGATCAGCGTGCGCTCCCCGCGCGAATGGGTGGCCGCCAGTCTGCGCAGCCGCCCCGGTCTGCGGTACTTCGCCGCGGACGGCACCGACCTGGTCGACGCGTACGACACCGCGGCGGAGGCAGCGGAATGGGTACGCCGGCACCGGCGGCCGGCGGTGCTGCACCTGAGCACGGTCCGGCTGATGGGGCACGCCGGAGCCGACGCCGAGACCGCGTACCGGGACAGCGCCGAGATCGCCGCCGACCTCGACCGCGATCCCGTACTGGCCAGCGCGCGGCTGGTGGTCGAGGCCGGCCTGCTCACGCCGGAGGAACTGCTCGCCCGGTACGACGAGATCGGCTGGCAGATCCGCAAGATCGCCGAGGAGGTGATCGGCGAGCCGAAACTCTCCACTGCTGCGGACATCGTGGCCCCGTTGGCCACCCGTCGGCCGGTACGGGTGTCGCACGCGGTCGCCGACGCCGCCGCGCGGGCCGCCGGGCCGGCCGCCGCCGCCCGGCTCCGCGCCTTCCGGGGCCGGTTGCCGGAGGAGGCCGGGCCGCTCACTCTCGCGCAGAGCATCAACGCCGCTCTCGCCGACGGGCTGCTCGACCACCCCGGGATGCTGGTCTTCGGGGAGGACGTGGCGGTCAAGGGCGGGGTGTACGGGGTGACCAAGGGACTGCGGGACCGCTTCGGCGCGTCCCGGGTCTTCGACACCCTGCTCGACGAGACGTCGATCCTCGGCCTCGGCCTGGGCGTCGGGCTGACCGGGATGCTGCCGGTACCCGAGATCCAGTACCTGGCCTACCTGCACAACGCCGAGGACCAGTTGCGGGGCGAGGCCGCCACCATGCGGTTCTTCTCCCAGGGCGCGTTCCGCAACCCGATGGTGGTCCGGGTGGCCGGGCTGGCGTACCAGGAGGGCTTCGGCGGGCACTTCCACAACGACAACTCGGTGGCCGTACTCCGGGATGTGCCCGGCCTGGTCGTGGCCGTGCCGTCCCGGGCCGAGGACGCCGCACCGATGCTGCGGTCCTGCCTGGCCAGCGCGGCAGTGGACGGCAGTGTCTGCGTCTTCCTGGAGCCGATCGCGCTTTACCACACCCGGGACCTCCATCTTCCCGGGGACGGCGGGTGGCTCGGTGCCTACCTCGGCCCGGGTGACTGGTCCGCCGGGCACGTACCGATCGGCCGTGCCCGGGTGTACGGCGTCGGGTCGGCCGAGGATCTCACCATCCTCACGTTCGGTAACGGCGTACCCATGTCCCTGCGGGCCGCGAACCACCTCGCTGAGGAGGAGGTCGGCACCCGGGTGGTGGATCTGCGCTGGCTCTCCCCCCTGCCGGTGGCCGATCTGATCCGGGAGGCGTCAGCAACGGGAAGGGTGCTGGTGGTGGACGAGACGCGACGCTCCGGTGGAGTCGGGGAGGGCGTGATCGCCGCCCTGGTTGACGGGGGATATGTCGGTTCTGTCCGTAGAGTTGCCGGAGTTGACTCTTTTGTTCCCTTAGGTCCGGCTGCCCGCGAAGTGCTGGTCTCCGAGGATGCCATTACCCAGGGTGCCCGTACGCTGCTGGCGCGGTAAATTCCGTTCCACTCGGTGCGCCACTTGCGCGCAGGGGCACAACTTGTGTGGACTCTGCATTAACGGTGTCGGACGGATGCCGGGAGCAGGGATGAGATGAGGAGGCACGCGACAGTGAGCGCGACCGCTGGTCAGGCCGCCGACGGGGTACGCAGCCTGGCGGACCGGTTCGGGATCGAGCCGGGCATGGTCGTCATGGAGATGGGGTACGACGACGACGTCGACCAGGATCTCCGGGACGCCCTGACCGACCGCTGTGGAGAGCTGGTCGACGAGGACACCGACGAGGTGGTCGACGCGGTGCTGGTCTGGTACCGCGACGGGGACGGTGACCTCTTCGAACTTCTCGTCGATGCCCTGGGGCCCCTGGCCGACAACGGGGTGGTGTGGCTGCTGACCCCGAAGGCGGGGCGCGAGGGCCACGTCGAGCCGAGCGAGATCTCCGAGTCGGCACCCACGGCCGGCCTGCAGCAGACGTCCACCGTCAACGCCGGCCGGGACTGGAGCGGCGCCCGCCTCGTCCTGCGGCGTGGCGCGAAGGCCAAGAAGTAGGCGTTCCACACGCCACAGAGGGGGACGGGTGCCGGCCGTCGGGCTGGACACCCGTGGCACGCTAGGTGCCACTGCGACTATCCAAGGAGCTTGCATGCCGATCGAGGTTGGCGCCGAGGCGCCGGACTTCGTACTCAAGGACCAGAACAACCAGGAGGTCCGGCTCTCGGATTTCCGGGGTAAGCGCAACGTGCTGCTGGTCTTCTACCCGCTGGCCTTCACCGGGATCTGCCAGGGTGAGCTGTGCGAGGTGCGCGACAACCTCAACGAGTACGTCAACGACGATGTCCAGGTGCTCACCGTCAGCGTCGACTCGGTCTACACCCACAAGATCTGGGCCGACAAGGAGGGCTACCAGTTCCCGCTGCTGGCCGACTTCTGGCCGCACGGTGCGGTCGCCCAGGCGTACGGGGTCTTCAACGAGACCGCCGGTATCGCGAACCGGGGCACCTTCGTCATCGACCGGGCCGGCATCGTCCGGTTCGCCGAGATGAACATGCCGGGCGAGGCCCGTGACCAGCAGGGCTGGCGCAAGGCGCTGGCTGACGCCGCCGCAGCCTGATCCGCCGTACCGCCCGTGCGGCGGTCCGGGAGCCGGCAGGGTAAGCTTGCCAGCCACCGGCCCGCCGCACGGGGCGATCCGGGGCGCGTAGCTCAGTGGGAGAGCACTCGCCTTACAAGCGAGGGGTCGCAGGTTCGAAACCTGCCGCGCCCACCACGTACCACCAGCACCATCGAGGTTCCGAAGGTCAGCACTCCGGCCGCTGACAGCTACGGTGACAGCAACGGGGCTCACGACAGCCGCCCGTCGAGCTTGCCGAGCGCCTGACGCATCACGTCGAGGTTGGCGTGAGCGTAGATCTTGAGAGTGATCTTCACATCCGCGTGTCGGGCGATGGCCTGCACCACGTGCGGCGGTACGCCCATCTCCATCAGCAGGGACACGACGGTGTGCCGCAGGTCGTGCAGTCGGACATCGGGGCAGTCGGCAGTCTCCCGCAGGGCGGCGAAGTGCCGGTTCAGGTTGCGCGGCTCCATCGGGGTGCCCACCTCGGAGGGGAAGACCAGGCCGTGATCTCGCCAGACCTCGGCGAGCCGTTCACGTTCCCGCCGCTGGCGCTCCTGGTGGTCGAGCAGCGCCACCCAGGTCCAGTCCGGCAGCGGTAGGACGCTCTCCGAGTCCTCGGTCTTGGTGTCTTGCAGGTGCAGTTTCCCGCCGGCCCGCTGGACGGTCTGAGCGATCGTCATGGTGCCCTCGTCGAGATCCAGGTCCGACCAGCGCAGCCCGAGCAGCTCGCCCCGGCGCAGGCCCATGGTCGCGGCGACGACGTACAGGGTGTGCAGCCGGTGGCCCTCGGCGGCGGCCAGGAGCTTGCGGACCTGCTCGACGGCGAGGCCCTTGCCGACCCGGTAGCGGGGCGAGGGGACCCGGACCAGTTTGGCGACGTTGCGCGACACCAACTCCTCCCGCATCGCGTGTTGGAGCGCGTTGCGCAGCACCGCGTGCACGAACTGGATCTGACGGGCGCTCGGGTACTTCTTGCAGCACCGGCCAGCCGAGCAGCACTGCCGGTCGGGCCGCCGGGTCTTGTCGAGCCCGGCGGTGCAGCAGAGACACTTTCGGCGGAACTCGTCCAGGAACGCCTTGACGTGCTGGACCTGCAAGGTGTCGAGACGCTTGGTACCGAGTGCGGGGACCAGGTGCAGCCGTACGGCGCTCTCGTAGCCGCGTGCCGTGGTCGGCTTGAGTTCGGTGACGTACGCGGCCAACCAGTACGGCAGGTAGTCCGCGATCTTCCAGGTCCGATCGGGGATCGGGATGCCCCGCTGTGACCGCGCCTTCAGCTCGACGAGCTTGCCGTGTGCCTCCTCCCAGGTGGCCCCGTAGACGAACTTGCGTTTGCGGGTGCCGTCGGTGGCGAGTACGTATGCCTGCCCGACCCACCGGCCGTCACTGGCCCGCTGGTAGATCGAGCCTTCTCCGTTCGGGTTCTTGCGCGCGACGGGCTGACGCGGCTTGCGTTCCTTGGCGGGCATCAGGCGGCCTCCTCGGTCAGGGTGGTGATCGCCTCGTCGATGGCCGAGGCGGGGATGAGTCGGCGGCTACCGACCTTGAAGGAGCGCAGCCGGCCGGAACGGATCAGGTCATAGACGAGCGACCGGCCGATGCCGAGCGCCCGGGCGGCTTCCTCGACACGCAGAACGCGAGGAACGATCGGAGGGGTGGTATCCAACGGGTGGCCTTCCTCGTGAGACGTGGGCGGGCGTAGTGGTCAGGCGGCGACGGGCGCAGCCTCGGGCAGGGTGCCGAGTTCGTGGGCGAGTTCTTCGCGGCCGGCGGTGTGTCGTTCGCGGGCGAGGGCGGCGGCGGTGTTGGCGAGGAGGGCGTCTCCGGTGGTGTGCCAGCCGGCGCCGGCGAAGGTGAGGGTGCCGACGATGAGGGTGGTTTCCTCGTCGTGGTGGTCGACGGCGGTGCGGATACCGGTGGGTTGCGCGTCGCCCTGGTCGTGGTGGTGGTCGGTGTGGCGGCGGAAGGCCGCTCGGGTGTCGCGCAGGAGTTGGAAGGTCACCGAGTAGCGGCGGGCTTTGGTGAGGAAGTGGCCGCCGAAGCCGAGCATGTGGGCCCAGCGGCGTAGCCGGGCGTACGGGTTGGGGTTGCTCGTGCGGGTCGGTTTGGTGTCAAGGGCGGCTTGACGTTCGGCGACGCAGACGGGGCAGGCGGCGTAGCGGGTGTGGGTGCCGCAGTCGGGGCATTCCCAGCGCTCGACGAAGCCGGGCCGGGGTCGGTGGTCGCGGGGCCGCTGGGAGAGCGGGACGGGGGTGCCGGTGGGTCGGCCGAGTCGCCAGCAGGCGTCGATGAGGCGGGCGGTGTGGTCGCCGTCGGGGTCGGCGTAGTCGCCGATGCTGTCGGGGGCGAGGCGGGTGGACCGGTGCCCGGTTACCTCGGTGCTCTTGGTGGCGTACTTGGCAAGGTATCCGGCGGCCATGTCGTCGGTGACCTCACCGTCACCATTGAGGCTGATGGGTCGGATGTCGAGCTGGGTGCCCCAGACGATGTGCCAGCCTTCCGGTTGGTCGGGGTGCGCCGGGGTGGTGAAGTCGACGTGTGCGGCGGCGTACCGGATGGCGTCGTCGAGGTCGGCGGGCGTGAACCCGGCCGGTGGGGGCACGATGGCGGCGGGGTCGTCGGGGTCGACGCCGTCGAGGCGGATGAGGGCGTGGAAGTGGACCGCGCCGCGTGCCTGGAACTCGGCGGCCTTGCCGTGCGAGAGCCGGACCGGGGAAACCAACCGGGCCTTGCCGGACGGGCTGGTGACCTGGACGCGGGGGATACCACGGCGGCGGGCGAGCTTGGTCAGATGGCGTTCTGCGGCTTGTTTGGTGCGGTGCCACAGCTCGCCGGAGTAGAGGTTCCAGACGACCTGGTGGCCGTGGTCGTAGCAGTCGAGACAGAGCGGTTGGCCGAGGACGGCGTCAGCCTGGTCGTGGCGGGCCCAGCACGCTACAGGGCGACCGTGGGGGCAGTTTCCGGCGTCGGGGTGGTCGGCGCGGCGGGGGTGGCATGGTTCGGGGCGGCAGTCGCAGCGGCGCCGGTCGGTGCAGGTGTGGCGGCGGATGACGCGGGTGTGGACGGGGCCGAAGGACGGGGCGGTGAAGGTGGCGAACACCGCCGGGTGTCGGGTGACGGTTGCGGGGATGCCTTTGCCGCCGACGAGGCCCGCGCGGAGGAGCTGGTAGGCGTCGCGTTGGTAGACGGTGGCGCAGGCGGGGCAGACGGTGGCGCGTCGGTTGCCGCACGCCTTGTAGATGGTGGCGTCGGGCATGGTGTCGGTGTGCCGCTGGTCGAGTAGCCGGCCGGTGCCGGTGTCGACGGTGTAGAGGGTTCCGGCGAGGCGGATCGGTCGGGTGCAGCCGGCGGCGGCGCGGATGTGGTCGAGCCAGCCGAAGTAGTCGGGTTGCTGGGCGCGGGTGAAGGCTTGTCCGGCGGCGGTGTAGCCGGGGGCGGGGGCGATGGTGTCGGCGTTCGAGCCCACACCCCGGGCCAGGGCGGCACGGGGTGTGAGGTCCAGCGTCGAGGCCATCAGCCGGCAACCTCGGTGTCGAGGGTCCGGTTGGTGATGGTGCGTTCGATGACGATGGTCCGGCACGCGCCGCACTGGCGCTCAGCCGGTTCGTGCCGGTGGCAGGGGATCTGCACCGTGGTGTTGCCGCACCGGATGGTGACCGGGGTACGGCAGGGCCCGCCGGGGGTGACGTCGATGACGGTACGGCGGGTGTCGTACGGGTGCGGGTCGGGTTGGGCGGGGCACGTGTGGGTGACGTGCTCGATGTCGACGAGGTAGATGGTCATCGGGCACCACCGGCCGGGGTGCCGTTGAGGGCGGGTGCGGTGAGGCGGTCCAGGAGCTGCCGGGCCATGCCGGGCGTGATGGACAGTCGGGTGGCCAGTTCGGTCGGGGTGATGGGCTGTCCGGTGGCCTGTTCGTGTTGGACGACGGCGAACCGGGCGGTGGGGAGCAGGTACGCGGGGGCCGGTTCCGGCTCGACGGCCGGGACGAGGTCGACAACCGGCACGTCGGCCGGGGTGGTGTCGGGTTCGTCGACGACCGGCACCGGGGCCGGCATGGTGTCGACGGGGGCCGGGGTGGTGTCGACGGTGGCCGGCACGGTGGCCGGGCTGATGTCGACCGGGTCCGAGGTCGGGGTGTGGTCGTCGACGGCCTGGTCGTGGTTGTCGTCGACCTGGTCGACGGGGACGATGGCCGGTTCGGTGGTGGGTTTGTGGTCGGTTGATGCCGCTGGGGTGGCGGGGGCGAGGACGAGTTTGACCAGGGCCATGAAGGCCAGGGCGGGTACGGCGGACAGGAGCCAGCCGGAGATGCCGGGTTTGGCGACGGCGAGTTGTGCGGCGAGGGAGAGGCCGGCGGCGGCGAGGAGCAGGAAGATCGGGTAGCCGATGGGTGCGCCGGTGCGCTTGCGGCGTCGGATGGTCAGTAGGCAGGCGATCGGGACGAGTTCGGAGATGACGGCGTTGGCCCAGCCGAACCATTCGCCGGTGCCGGTGGGGGAGTTGGCGAGGGTCCAGTCCTTGACGTGGGTGAAGGAGGCGGCACCGGCGAAGCCGGCGACGGTGAGCAGGATGAGGACCAGGACGACACCCTCAACGCGGGTGCCGGTGGCCGGCTTGGGGGTCATCGGGGGTCACCACCAGCGGTGGTGGTCGGCTCGGTGGTGGTGGGTGCCTGCCAGCCGCATACGTCGCAGTCGGTGAATCCGCAGTACTGGCAGCAGTCGGTGCGGTCGACGGTGGTCAGTGGCTGGTGGTCGGTGCAGTAGGAGTCACCGCACGGGCAGAGGCGGGAAGGTGTGGTCATCGGATATCTCCGTGGCAGTCGAGGCAGCAGCCGTAGCGGCGGGGGATGTAGTAGGGCCTGACCTGCTCGCAGGTGGGACAGGTCCGGCGGGCCCGTAGTGCCTTGGTGATGGCGGCCCGTTGGGCGGGGGTGGCGGTGCGTTTGGGTTTGGCGAGGTCGACCCGGTAGAGGTAGGCGACGCGCTGTTCGCGGCGGTGGCGCCAGAGGATCTGGGCAACGGGGTCGTGTCCGCCGGGGCGTAGGCCGGCGGCGCGTAGTTGCCGGACGGTGGCCAGTCCGGTGGGTGCCTGCTGGTAGGGGAAGGTGGGGAACCCGTAGCGGGTGCCGAGCGGGTCGTAGAACTCGACGGCAAGGCCGTTGACGGTGGTGAAGTCGGGTGCGGTCATGGCTTGTCACCGCCCCAGCGCTGTTGGGCCGCCTGGCGGGAGATGTTGAGGCGGGCGCCGATTTCGGCCCAGGAGTAGCCGAAGGCCCGTAGACCCTGGACGGCGTCGGTGAGCGCCTGGTCGATGACCTCGGAGAGGCCGACGAGGTCGCGGAGGGCTTCCACGTCACCGGAGGCGACCCGGCGGCCGTGGGCCCGGATGATGCGCCGGTGGAACGCGGCGAACTGGTCGTTCTCGACGACCTCCCGACGCTTCGGCCGGGGGCGGTTGGGCGTCAAGGACGGCTTGACGGTCGGGGCGGTCATGCCGCACCCCGAAGGGTGTCGACACCATCGGTGTCGGTGGAGCCGTGCTGTGCGATCCACTGTTCGGCGCACACCTTGTGGCAGGGCACGCCTTTGGGACTGCGGCAGATGGCCGGGTGGCCGCAGATGACGCAGGGGGCGGGGTCACCGGCGCTGCCGGTGCGGGTCCAGTCGAGGAAGACGCTCACCGGGCACCGCCCGGGTTCGTGTGGTCCCAGGTGTCGGCAGCGGCCCGCAACGTGGCGGTGACCTGTGCGGCGGTGCGGTCGGGCGCGTCGTTCCACGAGTACGGGGAGACGTGTTCGCTGATGCCGGGGTCGTCCCACACGATCGACGGGTTGATGTCGTCGAGGTAGTCGACGAGGGCGTTGAACGCGGCCAGGTAGTCGCGGCAGGTGTCCGGGTCGAGGTCGCGGACGTGGGTGACGCGGTGGCCGGCGACAGCGATGCCGATGGCGGCGGCGGCGCAGGCCGGCGGGAACGGGTTCCCGGTGGTGGGGTGGTAGTCGCCCTGGTGCCAGCCGTGGCGCTCGATGTAGAGCGCGGCGAAACGCAGGGTGTCCGCCGGGGTCACGTGGACCTCGGCGGGCGGGTTTTGGGTAGCCTTCATGGCAGCCACGTCCTTTCGGTAGGGCTGTGGTCGGGGTCGGCAGCACCGGACGGCTTTTGCAGGGCTTGTGGCCGGTGCTGTCGGCTTTCAATCGGTCGCGGTGAGTCGGATGACCAGGCGGATACGCGGGTCAGCGGCGCTGACCGGTGCGGGTGCGGACATGTAGACCAGCCGCCCGCAGCGGCGGGCGAGGTCCTGTAGGGCGGTGATGTCCTCCCGGCTGCCGGTGACAACCAGGTCGGTGAACCGGCTCTGCGAACCGGGTGCGGTGTGGGTGTTCACGCGGCCATCCCCCACTCGGTAGGGGAGTTGTCGGCCGGGGTGCGGGTGCCGGGGCGGCGGATCCAGGCCGCGTAGTCGGCAATGCCGGCGATCTGGGCGTCAGACAGGTAGGCGACCTTGATCCGGCGAGGCGTACCGCCCTCGGCGATCAGATACGCGGCGCCCTGGTTGGTGGGGGCGATGTCGGTGGCGGTGTAGCCCTGCTCGGCCCATCCGTGACCGAGCACAATGTTCGATGAGTTGGGGGTGGTGCAGCGGAACGCGGCCCGGTAGCCGAACAGGTCCCGCAGGCTGGTCGGAATGATGTCGAAGCTGGGCCGCTGGGTGGCGGCCACGACGGGGATACCGGCGGCCCGGCCACGGGCGACCAGGTCCCGCAGCAGCGCGACGAACTCTTCCTGTTCCTGTTTGGTGCCGACGGTGGCGGAGTAGAAGGCGATCTCGTCGACGAGGACGGTGATCACGCTGAGCCGGTCGGCGGCGGTGACCTTACGCAGGCCGTGCGCACGCAGCCACGCGTACCGGTTGTTCATCACCTGCTGAAGCCGTCGAAGGACGGTCAGGGCGGCGGTGATGTCAGGGCCGATGAAGGCGTCGGCGACGTCTTCCCACTGGCCGAGTTCGACGAGCTTGCCGTCGAGCAGGACAAGCCGCGAGTCGACGGACAGTGCCGCGTGCGCGGCGATGGTGTTCAACAGACCGGACTTGCCGCCACCGGGTTCACCTCCGGCGAGGAGGTTGCGGTAGGCGAGGGTGATGTAGACGGGCTGGCTGAACTCGTCGATGCCGAGGAAGATCGGGTCGAACATCGACAGGCCAGGCCCCACCGGAACCCCGGCGGCAGGGGCCGAAACAGTGCTGGTCATCAGATGCCCTCCTTGGGCAGTAGGGCGCGGGAAGCCACACGAAGAAGCCCGCACGGCTCCCCGCGAAACAGAGAGAGGGGTCAGATCCAGTCGGAGACGTCGTCACCAGGCGACGACGTGCCAGCGGCGGCGGGTTTGACGCCGTTGACGGTGGTGGCCGGCTTCTGCACCGGCACAGTGATCGTGGGAGCCTGCACATCCGGCAGGTCCAGAGCGGTCGGCACCGACGACGCCGGCCGGATGCTGGTCGGGCTGTTCGGGTCGATCACGTCGACCAGGGGTGAGCCGACCGTGGCGGTCAGGACTTCCCGCCGCTTGATGTCGAACCGCAGGAACGCGGCATTGCCCTCCGAGGCACGCTCCACCAGGGCGGTGGAGGCGTGGCAGGCGACCGCGATCTTGTCGAGGCGGCCTTCCAGGTTCGCCAGAGACAGGCCCGGACGCAGGTAGATCCAGACCCGCTCACCCACGGGGGTAGGACGGGCCCACAGGATCAGCGGCAGGGAACCGGACTGGTTGGCGACGATGAACTGCGCGAAGCACACCCGCAGCCGGTGACGCACGATCAGGCACCAGGCCCACGCCACGACCAGGCGGCGCAGCACCGGGACGCCGGCGGGGACGCCGACGACGACAGCGACCACCACGAGGGTGACCACCGACGAGGTGTGGGCAGCCAGTTGCACCCAGCCGGCCAGCAGGCCGACAGCGAGCAGGATTTCCGGCAGCCACCACCACAGGACCCGGATGACCGGCCAGACCCGCACCAGGGCCCACACCACAGCGCCGGTCGGGACACCGACGGCGAACCCGAAGAACAGGGCAACGATCGGGTGCACATACGAGGCGGCAACCACCGCCGACAACAGGCCGACCACGATGGCGGCCACGATGAACGCCAACCGGGCGTTACGGGCAGAGGAACGGTGAACCTTGGCCTCGATGACCGTCACCGTCGCGTTCGACTTCCGCCCGAACGGGCGGGTACGGGTAGACTTGGACACGACACGTCCTCCCAAGTACGAGTTGGGTTGGATGGGTTGGAGGGCACGGGGTCGGCAGATGTAGGAGTCGGACCGACCCCGCGCCACTCATGCGGGGATGTCATCACCACAGGTGACGACCAGCCCGGGAATGTAGGAGTCGGAGCCATTCCCGGACCGCATAACGGTGGATCAGATCAGCGGACCATCAGGCCGCTTCGCGGTTGCCACGGACACCGGTGGCAGACACAGCTCGATGGACGAGGAACTACTTAGCCGCCGACGTACCAGCCTTCGGCTTCAGCGAGATCGCACGAAACGCCACGCCGTTACGCCCGTTGGTCGCCCACGGGATGGCCTCCAACTGCTCGACAGCGATGATCTGTCCCACCGTCACGCTCGGCTTCTCACCCGCCGTGGTGATGGTGAGGACCTCACCGCCGGTCTCGTCGAGAACGAAGACCTGGGTGGACCACATGAGCCGGCCGGTTCCCTTCTCCGACCGCTGATTGCCGTTCTGGTCGTTCTTCGGCTCCGGGTCCCTCGACACCGTCACCTGCTTGCCCTGGGTGTCCACGTACAGCTTCACAACAAACCTCCTGTGTCTTGGCCTTTCTAGAGCTTGTCCCCTGTGGACTCTCGCTCGTGGCCTGTGCCGATAAGACTGCCCGAAATCGAGGGACAAGCCGACTGGCAGGGTGGACATCTAGGGACGTCTTAGCTATCTTGGATGCGTCCTAGTCGTCCCCGAGGAGGTTTGGATGCCGAACCATCGGCTGCGTGACGCCATGCTCCGCAATGGCATGACACCGGCAGTGCTTGCCGAGAAGATCGGGGTCGACCCCAAGACCGTGGAACGGTGGATCACGCAGGACCGGACACCGTACCAGCGTCACCGGCACGCCATCGGTGTTCTGGTCGGTGAAAGTGAGTCGTACCTGTGGCCGAACGCGGTTACTCCGGAGACGGCATCACGGATCGGACAGAGCGAAGTGGTGCAGCTCTACTCCCGCCGGTCATCCGTGCCGTACGACCTATGGCGTAGGCTTATCAGCCGTTCCGAACGCAACATCGACATTCTCGCTTACGCAGGGCTTTTCCTTGTCGAGCAGGATCCGAAGCTGATCGACACGCTTCGCGCAAAGGCCGATGCCGGGGTCAACGTGACCGTTTTCCTCGGTGATCCCGACAATCCAGCGATCGAGCGCCGCAGCATCGAAGAAGGTATGCCAGGTGTAATGGCGGCCAAGATCCGGCAGGTCAAGCAGTACTACGACCGCCTTCAGGGATCCCGCGTCGAGGTCCGCTACCACGAGACGACGCTGTACAACTCGATCTACCGCTTCGACGACGAGATGCTTGTCAACATGCACGTTCTCGGGCTCCCCGCGCCACACGCACCCGTGATGCATCTGCGGAAGCTGTCCGGCGGCGACCTCTTTGACACCTACACCGGCACTCTCGACCGCGTCCGGGCAGCCTCGCACCTGCTCTGCGGTGACGAGGTGGCAGCCTAGACCCATGGCGAGGATCGAGCACTACCACGACCCGGACGCACCGCAGGCCAACAGCATCGTCGTAGCCGTTTCCGTCTTCGTGCGGGACGCGCAGGGACGGGTGTTGCTCATCCAGCGCACCGACAACGGACTGTGGTCACTACCGGGCGGTGGGCAGGAGATCGGGGAGTCCGTCGCGCAGACGGCAGTCAGAGAGACGCGGGAGGAAACCGGCATCGACGTGGAGGTGGTCGGAATGGTCGGCGTCTACTCCGACCCCAACCATGTCGTCGAGTACTCCGACGGCGAGGTGCGCCAGCAGTTCTCTCTCTGCTTCCGTGCCGTACCGGTCAGCGGCGAGCCGACGCCGAGCGACGAGTCGACTGCCGTCCGGTGGGTGGCCCGCGACGAACTGGGGAACGTCGACGTCCATCCGTCGACCCTGCTCCGCATCAACCACGGCTACGAAGAGCGCAGCGATCCCTACATCGGTTGACGTACTCGCCCAGGGAGACGGCCCTCAGTCCGTTGCACAGCCGCGACCATCTCCGGCTCTGCCCGGATGATGAACCGGGTCACCAGGTGATCCGGCCCGTACCGTGACCGAATCTCGGCCAGGCGTTCCAGCACTGCGAAGTCTTGACCGTCCGGCCCTGTTGTCATGTCCGAGAAGCAGAGCGCGTCAGCGACCGCCGACTCTTCCCGGGGGAACTCTGCCGCCAGGACGTCACCGATCCCGCGCTCCTCCGCTTCCAACCAGGCGCAGGAGTGATGCGCCACTAGGGCGGCAATCCGCTCGTCGAACTGCTCTCGCCTCAGCCACCGACCGCCATCAAGGGAGTGGAAGCCCGTGTCGACGAGGCCCGGACTGTAGCCGATGTCATGCAGCCACGCGGACGCCACGAGAACATCCCGATCCTCGGCAGAGACAGCCTCGCTGACGTTCCGCGCTTTGGCCGCGACCGCCTGGACGTGACTCCACCGACGAGGCAACAAGGTCTCTAGCTTCTGTCGCGCGATCTCCCGCGCGATATCGACGAGGGCGGCCATATCGTCACTGTACGGAGCGCACACGGTCCGCACCATCCCGTGTCAGGTGGGCGACCGGATCGGCTGGCCGGCCGGCTGCCGGCGATGTGGTTCAAACTTTCTGTACGTCTTCAAGGCGGCCCTTGACGGGCCGCACGCGCCGCCGCCAGGGCGCGCGCCCGTCGCTCCGCTGGCGCTCCGACTCCGGCCACGCAACACGCCCGGCGGCTGGCGCGGAGAGCGGGGAGCCCGGTGGGCCGCCGCAGCACGACAGCAGCGTTGACCGGGTGACGGTGGGCCGGCAGCCGGCCGGGCCGCGCGGCCACGAGCCCGTGCGGCGCAGGGAAGCGCACGCCGGCCGCGTCGGCAAGCTGGCGGTGGTCGCGGGGTTGCGGTTACCGCGCCTCCGGCGGGGGCGCTCCGGCTCCAGGATGGCCGGGGCACCGTCGGCGGCTCGCGGTCCGTGGGTGGTTGAGATGGGGAGCCATCCCGCCCGCCGTCGACCCGGGCGAGCCGAGCAGACCACCGCCCGACCCGCCAGCGTCCGTACGAGCCGTCAAGGCCGTCTTGACGTGGCGGGCCGGACTGCGGCCCGCTCCCCGGAGGGCGGGCCGACGGCGAACGGGATGGCAGATCCGCCGGTCGCCGCTGCGGGAGGTGTTGAGTCCGAGGCGTTTGGGCTGCTGGTGGGGACACAAGGGACCGAACGGGCGGACGATAGCCCCGCCAACTTGAGAATGCGCGCGTTGGAGTATAGGCTTGTCGCGGTTCCCAACCCCATCCTATCGTGATTCTACTACTTTGTCAATCCGGGTTGCGGCTGAAGGAGTCACTGAACAGGGAAAACAGAAAAAGCGGCTGGTAAGGATCGGATCTTGAAACAGCAAGCGGCACCCCCGGGGTCCAAGCCATGGGTGCCGCTCACCTAACCCCACTCGCTAGAGGAGGTACCTCTACATGATGCATCGGAGATCTGACAAGCGGAAAGCTGGCGGGCCAGGCCGACGGAAAATTCGGCTTACCGTCCAGGAGGTCTCCCTGCTGGTCGGTACGGCAGGTGGCCTACTGACCGCCGCTGCCACGTTCCTTCAGGCGTTCAAGAGCTAGGCAAAGGGCTGGTCCGCTCGGTCTTCAGCCATCAGGCCCGAGCGGGCCAGCCGTAGTAGGCGAACCAGGAAGCCGACGTGCTGATCCGGGCCTGAAGGGGTGGTCAGCACTGGCATTTGACTACCGTTTCCCGCCGCTCTTGGTGCACCGCCGTCGGGAGCGCGGCTACTCGTGTAGATCGGCGCGAATCCCAGGCTGATTGCCTAGGGCGCACGCCGTAAGCCCGGTTGCTGTCGACAGCAACAGTGACAGCAACCGGGCCAGACGCGGAGGGTCGGGTACGGAAGGCTACGGATCAGCGCCCGACGTCAGAGACGTACGCGGACGCGCCCGGACGGAGCGCTCAGAACTTACAAGCGAGGGGTCGCAGGTTCGAAACCTGCCGCGCCCACCACGTACCACCAGCACCACCACACAGGGCGCCGGAGCACCGGCGCCCTGTGTCGTCTCAGTTCCTTGTCCGGAGCAGTCCGGCGAACTGTTCGGCGATGGGCAGGGTCGCCGCCGTGTTCCCGACCGACATCGTGCCGGCCGGGGCCAGTCAGGCCGCCCCATTCCATCGATCATGATCGTCGGTTGTCCGGTACCCGGCCGGTGGATCTGGCAATGTTGATCGCATGGTCGCCACCATTCGCTCCCGCCTTACCGACTGGACCGTCGTCGTACCCCTGCTCGCGGTTCTGGTCCTGGTCCTGACCTGGGGGCGTGAGTTACCCGCGATCCTGGTGCTGCTGGTGGCCGTGTTCCTGGCCGGCGCGGTGCTGGCGGCGGTGCACCACGCCGAGGTGGTGGCCCACCGGGTGGGGGAGCCGTTCGGCTCACTGGTGCTCGCGGTGGCGGTCACGGTGATCGAGGTGGCGCTGATCGTGACCCTCATGATCAGCGGCGGGGACAAGACCCAGGCGCTCGCCCGGGACACCGTCTTCGCCGCCGTCATGATCACCTGTAACGGGATTCTCGGCCTGTCCCTGCTGCTCGGTGCCCTGCGTCGGCGGGTGGCGACGTTCAACCCGGAGGGCACCGGCGGTGCCCTGGCCACGGTGACCACCCTCGCCACGCTCAGCCTGGTGGTGCCGACGTTCACCACCAGCCGGCCCGGTCCGGAGTTCTCCCCGGCCCAACTCGCCTTCGCCGCCGTGGCCTCCCTCGGGCTCTACGGTCTCTTCGTCATGGTGCAGACCGGGCGGCACCGGGACTACTTCCTCCCGGTCAACAGCGAAGGTCGGGTGCTCGACACGGCGCAGCACGCCGACCCGCCGTCCGGGCGGGCCGCCGTGGCGAGCCTGGTCCTGCTGGTCATCGCCCTGATCGCTGTCGTCGGGCACGCCAAGTCGGTCTCCCCGGCCATTGAGTCCGCGGTTGCTGCGGCGAACCTGCCGCAGAGCGTCGTGGGGGTGGTCATCGCGCTGCTGGTGCTGCTGCCCGAGACTCTTGCCGCCGCCCGGGCCGCCCGGCGCGACCGGGTGCAGATCAGTCTGAACCTCGCGTTGGGCTCCGCGATGGCGAGCATCGGACTGACCATTCCGGCCATCGCGCTCGCGTCGGTGTGGCTCGACGGGCCGCTGCTGCTGGGCCTGGGCGGTACCCAGATGGTGCTGCTGGCGCTCACCGTGGTCACCGGGGTCCTCACCGTCGTACCCGGCCGGGCGACCCTGCTCCAGGGTGGCGTGCACCTGTCCCTGCTCGCCGCCTTCCTCTTCCTCGCCGCCAGTCCGTGACGCGTCCCGGCCACCAGTCCGTGACGACTCCTGGCCGTCAGCCCGTGACCTGCCCCGGTGACCGCCCGGAGGTGGCGGTCCTGATCGGGTTGCAGGGGTCGGGCAAGTCGACCTTCTGCCGCCGGAACCTGGCCGCCACCCACGTGGTGGTCAGCAAGGACGCCTTCCCGAAGGCCCGGCACCGGCAGCGTCGGCAGATGCGCCTGGTCGAGGAGGCCCTGGCCGGGGGACGGTCGGTCGCGGTGGACAACACCAACCCGTCCCCGGAGGAGTGGCAACCGCTGATCGGGGCCGCCCGGCAGCACGGTGCGGCGACCGTCGGGTACTGGTTCCCGCCCGACGTGCCGGCGGCCCTCGCCCGCAACGCGGCGCGCCAGGGGCGGGCCCGGGTACCCGAGGTCGGCATCTTCGCCACCCTCGGGCGGCTGCGCCGTCCCCGGCACGTGGACGGGTTCGACCGGTTGTACGAGGTCCGGATCGACGGCCGGGGCGGGTTCACCGTCGAGCCGATGCCAACGGATGATCGCCCGGCGGCGGAGGGTCAACCGGCGACGGATGATTGCCCGGCGACGGATGATCGCCCGGCGCCGGCGGACCGGTTGATGGTGGATGATCGCCGGGCAGCGGGGTTCCGGCCCGACGGGACGGTCCGGGTGGACGAGGGGGACTGAGGCGTGCAGGCCGACCCGTTCGAGACGCGACTCACGGCGCTCGCGGCGCCCGGGACGGTGCGTGACCACCGGTTAAGATGATCATGTGGTAGCGGCACTGGAGCTGTATCTCGACACCGTCGCCACCCGACGGATCCGGGTGCTCTGGGACGCGCTGGAGTCCGAGGGGGTGCAGAGCATGCGCTCGTTGCTGGACCAGCGGCACCGGCCGCACGTGTCGCTGGCCGTCGCGCCCCGGTTCGATCCGGAGCAGGTCGCCGACGCGCTCACCGGGCTGGTGGTGGCCGCGCCGCTGCGACTGTCGTTCCAGCACGCCGGCCAGTTCGTCGGTCGGGTGCTCTGGCTCGGCCCCACCCCGACCGCCGAGCTGCTGGCCCACCACGCCGAGGTGCACGCCCGGCTGGCCCGCGCCGGGGTCGACCTCGTCGCGCACTACCAGCCCGGCCACTGGGTACCGCACTGCACGCTGTCCATGCGGGTACCGAACCCGCTGATGGCCACGGCGGTACGCCGGTGTCTGGAGTTCCTACCGATCGAGGCGACCGTGGTCGGTGCCGCCATCACCGACCACGCCCGGGGGATCGCCAACCCGCTGCCCTGACCGGGCCGCCGGGCCCGCTGCTGCCGGCGGTGCCGATGGTAGGTACGGCGGACCATGCCGGCCGTTGCCCGGAGATCGGGAACGAATCGACGACCGGTGTTCGTCAGGGCTGAGCCACCGGCCCACCGCGCGCGAACGTCTCGACTGCGGCCAGGTCCTCCGGTTGCAGACCCCGCCGCGGAGACGGCCGGATCAACAGGGCGCGGCCGGCGTTGACCGCCGCGTCCAGGACAGGCTCGGCGGTCGGAATCGCGTCGTCATCGGTCCAGACCAGTCGCCGACCGGTGGCCAGCACCTGATGTGCCGCCGCCAGTTTCAACGGCCATGAGTGGGCGCCGGGCGGCACCGGGCTGGCGGTGAGCGCCCGGTCCAGCGGCGGCAACTGCCACAGCCGTTCCAACGCCGTCGCGTCTGGACACCAGGTGCTGCACCAGCGGACCTCCAGCAGGCCACTGCGGTGCAGGGCCCGGATCCGCTCGACCAGGGCGGGCGCCCACCGCAAGCGGTACTCGTAGCGGTCAGTATCCGACCAGGCCACACCGCTACGGGGCGGCCCGTCCCAACCCGGGCGGGCCGCGTTGACCACCCCGTCCACGTCGAGCAGCCAGACGGGCAGGTCAGGCTTCACGATCCCTCCTTCCGATGGTCGACACCGGCAGGCATGGGCCGCCGGAGAGCGGGTAGCCACGGTCGGGCGCACCTGGGGAGGAGCGACGATGACGGATGGCGGCGGCGGCCCGAGGATCGGGGTGCTCGGCTCGTACGGCGGGCGAAACCTGGGTGACGAGGCGATCCTGACCGGTCTGCTGGCCGATCTCCGGCAGATCCGGCCGGATGCCCGGATCGTGGTGTTCTCCCGGTACCCGGAACATACCCGCCGGACCCATCCGTCCGTGGAGGCGGTGCCCTGGGAGGGCGTCAGCCGGGCCGACTCCGGGACCGTACTCGACCGGTTGGACCTGCTGATCCTCGGCGGCGGTGGGATCCTCTACGACCGGGAGGCCCGGCGCTACCTGCGGGTGGTGCTGGCGGCCCAGGAGCGGGGGCTGCCAGTGGTGACCTGGGCGGTCGGCGTCGGCCCGCTCAACGAGGCGCTCGACTGCGCGATGGTCCGGGAGACCCTGGCCGAGGCGGCCCAGGTGACGGTCCGGGACGAGGAGTCCCGGCAGGTGCTCGAAGAGGCCGGGGTCCGTGCCCCGATCACGGTCACCGGCGATCCGGCCTTCCTGCTGGAACCGGTGCCGTTCGACGCGGCCCTGCTCCGTGAGGAGGGGGTACCGGCCGGCCGCCGCCTGGTCGGGATGAGCGTACGCGAGCCAGGGCGGGCCGCCGAGCGACTGGACGTCGACGGGTACCACCGGTTGCTCGCCCAGGTCGGTGACTTCCTGGTGCACCGGCTCGACGCGTACGTGCTGTTCGTACCGATGGAACGTGACGACATCCGGCACTCACACGGGGTGCTGTCGCACATGACCGCCGCCGAGCGGGGTCGGATCCTGCACGGCGACTACTCGCCCCAGCAGGTGTACGGGCTGATGCCGCACTTCGACATCGCGGTGGGCATGCGGCTGCACTTCCTGATCTTCGCGGCGCTCTCCGCCATCCCGTTCCTGCCGTTGCCGTACGCCGGAAAGGTCTTCGACCTCGCCCAGCGGCTCGGCGTACCCGCGCTCAAGGGGGTGGCCCGGGAGGTGGAGGGTCCGTTGCTCGCGGAGGTCGACCGGCTGTGGGACGAGCGGGACGGGCGCGCGGAGCTGGTTCTACCGCGGGTGCGGAAGGTCTGTGAGCAGGCCCAGGGCACGGCGGGGGTGATGCGGCCGCTGCTGCACGGTCTGCGGATGCGTACCTCGGTCGGCGTGCTGGTCTGACCGCAGACGGCGGCAACTGACCCTTGCACGGGCCTGGCTCGTGGCGTCGGCCCGGCACGCTGCCGCGTCGCGGGCGGTCAGACCGCCGATCCGCGCCACCGGTAGATCCAGGATGAACCCTGCCCGGCCACCGACTCCAACTCGTAGATCTCCGCCCCGGCGAGACCTGTCGGGCCGAGGTGGTGGTGGGTGAGCGGGGGCCGGTCGTTGCTGTCCAGTTCGACGGTGACGATCTCGCCGTCAGCGCTTCCGCCCACCAGGCTGATCTCTACGGTGGATCCCATGCTGCCATCCTGCCCCGTGGCGGGCCGGCTCGCAGCGGATCACGTGGCTCCATGCGTACCGCCGTGACCTGTTAACAAGGGGCCCTTCCTCTACCGAATGCGCTAAGAGGGGGCCCTTCCTTACGTCCTATCCTGGGCAGCGACGTCGTCCAGGGGAGCGGGTGTGCTGATCTTTCATGGGGTGTGGCTTCCGGGTGGTGCCCGCCTTGCGCTCTGGGCCGAGGACCCGGGGTTACCGGCCCGACCGCCGCGCCGCCCCGGCCGGCCGCCCCGGGACCGTCCCCACCCGTTCGCCGCCGGTCATGCCGAGCTGCTCGCTGCGCTCACGGACGGTCCCGCCGAGCAGTTGACCGGCCCGGCAGGGACTGTCGGGCCGACCGGCGGTGCCGGTGACGCCCGGGACGTCGCGGGTAAGGCGGTGTCCGGCTCGCTCGCTCTCACCCTGCCCACCCGGGGCGGCGCGCCGGTGGACTCCCCGGAACTGGTGCGCACCGCCGACCCTGACCCGCAGCGCGGTCCGGTCACCCTCGCCGCCTGGCGGGTCGCCACCCTGGAGTACGACGTCGACGATGCGCTGGCGTTGCTGTGTGGTGTGTCCGGTTCCGCGCTTCCGGCCGGCGCCGGCCTGCGGCATCTGGCCGCGACCGCCGGCCTGGCCGTCGACCTGGTGTACCGGGGCCGGGTGCTGCCCGGCGTCGAGCTGTCGGACACCGGGCAGCCGGGCAGCCGGGCATCCGGCACCGGATCCGTCGGTGGCGGGCGGTCGGATGCCGGACGGGCGCAGGCCCGGGCGGTGTGGCGGCCACTGCTCACCGGTGCCGACGCCGAGTGGACCCGGGCACTCGCGATGGCCCTGCCCCCGGCGGTCCGCGCCGCCGCACCGGAACTACCGGCCGGGGCGCTGCTCGCCGGCCTCCTGGACCAGCTCACCGACGCCGCCGTCCGGACCGCCCTCGACGGGGTACGCCTCACCGAGCCGGAGCGCCGGGCGGGTGCCACCCGGGCCGGCGTCACCCGGGCCGGTGCTGCGGTCACCGGCTGGCTGGGAGCACTCACCGGCCGGCAGCGCACCTTCACCGCACCGGCCGCCGGGCTGGCCACCCTCGCCGCCGAACTGGCCGACTGGCAGCGGGACGCCGCCGGGAGCGCGGTCCGGGGCTGTTTCCGGCTCATTGAACCGTCCGGCGAACCGGACCTGTTCGACCAGGGAACCGGCGGGACGTCGGCCGGTGCGGACTCCTGGCAGGTGACCTTCGGGCTCCAGGCTGCCGACGAGCCGGGCCTGATGGCCGCCGCCGGCGACATCTGGGGGGAGGCGGAACTGCCGTCCGGACTGGCCGGGCGGCTCGCCGCGCCGCAGGAGACCCTGCTGACCGAACTCGGCCGGGCCAGCCGGCTCTGGCCGGAACTCGACACGGCACTGCGTACCGCCACGCCGGAGGCGCTGGAACTGGACACCGAGGGCGCCCACCGGTTCCTGCGCGAGGGGGCACCACTGCTGCACGCGGCCGGTTTCGGCGTCCTGCTACCGGGCTGGTGGGGGCGGCCCGCCGCCCGGCTGGGCGCGCGGTTGCAGGCCCGCAGCCGGACCGCGCCGGGCACGGTGGCGGCGGCCAGCCGGCTCGGTGAGGCGACGCTGGTCGACTACCGGTGGGAGTTGGCGCTCGGCGACCACCCGCTGACCGCGGAGGAGTTGGCCGCCCTCGCGGAGCTGAAAACCCCGCTGGTCCGGCTGCGGGGCCAGTGGGTGGAACTGGATCCCCGGCGGCTGCGCGCCGGTCTGCGGCTGCTCCGCTCCGGGGGCCGGTCGACCGTCGCGGAACTGCTGCAACTGGCCCGGTCCGTTCAGGACGACCCACAGGCGCCGCCGGTGCTGGAGGTGACCGCCGACGGTGCCCTCGGCGACCTGCTCGCCGGCCGGGCGGAGCAGCGGCTCACCGCGCTCGACGAACCGCCCGGGTTCACCGGCACGCTCCGGCCCTACCAGCGCCGGGGGTACGCCTGGCTGGCCTTCCTGGCCTCCCTCGGTCTCGGCGGCGTACTCGCCGACGACATGGGGCTGGGCAAGACCGTCCAACTGCTCGCCCTGTTCGCCGCCGATCCGCCGGACACCGGCCCCACCCTGCTGGTCTGCCCGGTGTCGCTGGTCGGCAACTGGCAGCGGGAGGCCGCCCGGTTCACCCCGAACCTGCGGGTGCACGTGCACCACGGCACGGAGCGGGCGCGCGGCGACCGGTTCGCCGAGGCGGCCCGCGCCGTGGATCTGGTGCTGACGACCTACGCGGTGGCGGCCCGGGACGCCGTCGAGCTGGCCGGGATCGGCTGGCACCGAATCGTGATCGACGAGGCGCAGGCGATCAGGAACGCGGCGACCCGGCAGGCCGAGGCGGTGCGCGCAATCCCCGCCCGGCACCGGGTCGCGGTGACCGGGACCCCGGTGGAGAACCGGCTCGCCGACCTGTGGTCCATCATGGAGTTCACCAACCCGGGGCTGCTCGGCGGCGCGACGGGTTTCCGGAAGCGGTACGCCGAGCCCATCGAACGGCACGGTGACGACGAGGCCGCCGAGCGGCTCCGTCGCCTCACCGGCCCGTTCGTGCTCCGCCGGCTGAAGACCGACGACTCGATCATCACCGACCTGCCGGAGAAACTGGAGATGGAGGTGCTCTGCAACCTCACCACCGAACAGGCCGCGCTCTACCAGGCGGTCGTCGACGACATGCTGGCCCGGATCGAGTCCAGTGACGGCATCGAGCGGCGGGGGCTGGTGCTCGCCACCATGACCAAGCTCAAGCAGGTCTGCAACCACCCCGCCCAACTGCTCCGCGACGGCTCGGCCCTGCCCGGTCGCTCCGGCAAGCTGATCCGACTGGAGGAGATCCTCGACGAGGTGCTCGCCGCCGGGGAGAAGGCGCTGCTGTTCACCCAGTACGCCGAGTTCGGGCAGATGCTGCGCGGCCACCTGTCGGCGCGTACCGGCCGGGAGGTGCTGTACCTGCACGGCGGGGTGGGCAAGGCCGAACGGGACGCACTGGTGGCCCGGTTCCAGACCGACGGTGGGCCGCCCCTGTTCGTCCTCTCGTTGAAGGCCGGCGGTACCGGACTCACCCTGACCGCCGCCAACCATGTGGTGCACGTGGACCGGTGGTGGAACCCGGCGGTCGAGGACCAGGCCACCGACCGGGCGTTCCGGATCGGCCAGCGGCGACGGGTGCAGGTACGCAAGTTCGTCTGTGCCGGCACCGTCGAGGAGCGGATCGCCGAGCTGATCGGCACGAAGCGCGGCCTGGCCGCCAAGGTGGTCGGTACCGGTGAGCAGTGGCTGACCGAACTCTCCACCAGTGAGTTGCGCGAGGTGCTGAGCCTGCGCCCCGGAACGGTGGTCGGATGAGCACCGGACGGTTCGCCGAGTACGGCCGGCCCAGACGGGTCGACGGGGGCCTACGGGCCCGCAGCACCCGGGGCGCGATCGGCGAGTCCTGGTGGGCGCGGCGCTTCCTCGACGTGCTGGAGTCCTTCGCCCTCGGTACCCGGCTCACCCGGGGCCGCGCGTACGCCCGCGCCGGTCAGGTACTCGACCTGACCGTGGCCCCCGGCGCGGTGACCGCCACCGTGCAGGGTTCCCGGGCCCGGCCCTACCGGGTCCGGATCGGACTCGCCGCGTTCCCCGGACGGCTCTGGGACCAGGTCGAGGCCACCCTGGCCGCCCAGGCGTTGTTCAGTGCCCGGTTGCTCGCCGGTGACCTGCCGGCCGAGTTGGAGCAGGTCTTCGCCGGCCTCGGTGCGCCGCTGTTCCCCGGCGGGGTCGGCGAGCTGGACCAGCGGTGCGACTGTCCCGACTTCGCGGTGCCCTGCAAGCACCTGGCCGCCACCTTCTACCTGCTCGCGGAGGCGTTCGACGCCGACCCGTTCCAGTTGCTGCACTGGCGCGGGCGGGGTCGGGACGAGCTGCTGCACGGGCTGCGGGCCCGACGGGCCGGCCCGCCCGCCGGGCGTACCGGTCCCACCCGGACGGTCCCACCGGACCGGCCCGGCACCACGGTCGCCCGGGAGTCCGGGCCGGAGCGGGCACCGGCCGTCGGCGCGGCGGCGGCGCTGACCGGACTGTCCGAGCTGGCCCTCGCCGGGACGGTGGACCGGTACTGGCTGTCGCCGGTACCGCTGCCGGACCGTCGGCCGCCGACTCTGGCCACGGAACCGGAGCTGCTGCTGCGCCAGCTCGGCCCGCCGGGTAGTGCCATCGGTGGGCCGGGCCTGGCGCAGCAGCTGCGCCGGGCGTACCGGGAATTCGGTGCCGACGGGGAAGCCCCCGACGGGCCGTGACGTGTGGCCACGCCGGTCCGGGCCGGCCGTGACCCGCCGGTGGTGCGGTCGCCGGCCGGTCTCAGCACCAGCGGCGCCGGAACCGCCACATCAGCCCGGCGTTCACCAGCAGCAACAGGCCACAGCCGACGCCGGCCACCCGACCGGCCAGCACCGTCGTCGCAGGCAACGCGGCCCACAACACGATGGTCAACAGGATGAGAAGCCTGCCCCGGCGGGCCCGGGCCCGCCGATCGAGGCGGGCGAAGAACTGCGGATCGCTCTCCCGCAACTGGCGGGTGATCTGTTCGAACCTGCGCTGATCCTCTTTGCTCAGCATGGCGCTGCCTCCCCCTCGCGGTTCAGCGGTTCGGCGGCATACCCGCTGCGGCGGTGAATCACGCGCTGCCGGGCACTGCTACTTCCCCTGCCCGGACGATCCCGGGCACCGCGCGTGCTGCCGCAGTGGTGGCTTAGCGGATCCTTAAGTTTTGCTTTGCTGCTCCGCCGTCCGGGCAGCGTCGAGCGGCCGGAAAATGTCACACCGGATCCGCTCCGACCGGTATCCGACCTGCTCGCGGTCGGTGCCGCCGATCGACCGGTAAGGGGCGGAATTCCAATCCGTCTGAGGGCTGCCTTAAGTGTGGCGCCTGATGCGATTTCGGCCGTCTTGAAGGCCCTGGAGGGGTTGGTTACCTTGCCGTAGCGCACGTAACCCCCGCACCCTTCACGCCCCCCGTCGCCGTACCTCTGCGCCGTGAATCTGCGGCCGTGCCGGCGCGCCAGCAGAAAACGGGATTGGTACATGGCCGACCAGAATGTGCCACCGCCACGCCGGTCACCTGACGACCGCTGGACCGGACCGCAGCACCCCACCTCGGACGGATACCGCGACCTGCACCGCCCAACGGAGCCCGGGGCGCCCGCCCGGTCCGGCCACGAGCAGCCGTACGCCCACCACCCGCACCCGGGTGGGTACGCTCCCGCCGACCACCGACCACCGGCCGACCACTGGGCGCCGGAGTCCGCCGACCATGCCCGCCGGCCGCCGGTCGACCACCGGGCGCCACAGCCCACCGGTCCCACCCCGACCCGTCGCGGTCCACAGTGGGTCGGTCCGGCCGGACTGCCCCCCACCCGGGGCTCCGGCCACGCGCCGGCGGCCGGACTGCCCGACCTGGACGACCCCGACGACGACCGGCGGCGTACCGGCCGGCGCCGGGCCCTGGCCGCGCTCGGCGGTACCGCCGCCGTGGTCGCCGGGGGTGCCGCGCTGGCCATGTCACCGCAGATCCGGGAACTGTTCGGGGGCGATCCGGTCGGTGACGCCACCGCCACCGCGGCGACCGACGGCAACGCGGCCCGGCCCAGTGGCCAGCAGCCCAGCCAGGTTCGTACCTACACCGAGCAGAACGAGAGCTACATGGGCTCCCGGGCCGGTGAGGCGCTCAAGCGCAACGCGCCGGCCGGCGGGCAGACCTACTCCGGTCCCGCCGCCGCTGCCGCCAACACGCCGGTGACGGTCAAGACCGTGTTGGCCAAGGACCCGGTACGGCACCTCGCCTCCCGGGCCACCTTCGGTGCGACGCCGAAGGTCCTCGCCGACATCAAGCGGATGGGTATCGACGCCTGGATCCGCTGGCAGCTCGACCCGGACAGGATCGCCCCGACGAAGGCCGAGCTGAAGCTCGCCGAACTGCCCAGCCTGAAGATGACCCCGATGCAGCTACGGGAGCAGCGCGACCAGCTCAACGAGCGGGGGGTCCAGCCGGAGCGGGAGGTGGTCGACGCCACCATCGCCCGGCAGATCTGGTCCGACCGGCAGCTGTTCGAGGTGATGGTCGACTTCTGGAACGACTTCCTGCACGTCGCCGCCGACTTCGACGGCGGTGAGGTGTACCGGGGGTCCTTCGACCGGGACGTGGTCCGCAGGTACGCGCTGGCCAACTACCCGGACATGCTGGTCGCCGCGAACCGCCACCCCGCCCTGCTGCTGTACCTCAACCAGAACCAGTCCAGCAAGGACGCGGTCAACGAGAACCTCGCCCGGGAGAACCTGGAGCTGTACTCGGTCGGCGTGGACGGCGGCTACACCGAGAAGGACGTCCGGCAGGCCGCCCTGCTCCAGACCGGACGCGGGGTCAACAACGGCGAGTACGTCTTCCGGGGCGACCGGCACTACACCGGCAAGGTGAAGATTCTCGGGTTCACCCACGCCAACAGCTCCAACGACCCCGGGCAGGCCGAGAAGGTCATCGACTCCTACATCCGGTACCTCGCCCTGCACCCGTCGACCGCCCGGTACGTCGCGCAGAGCCTGGCCACCCGGTTCGTCTCGGACACCCCGCCGAAGACCCTGGTCGACCGGCTGGCCAAGAGCTACACCACCAACAGGGGCGCGGTGAAACCGCTGCTGATGACGCTCTTCAGCTCCTCGGAGTTCTGGGCGTCGGTCGGCCAGAAGGTCCGCCGGCCGATGGAGTACCTGGTCGCCACCTACCGGGTACTCGGTGTCTCGGCGGAGCCGTCGCCGGGCTACGACCACGGGGACCGCAAACGGACCCCGTACGGCGAGGGACTGCGGCAGATCCACGAGAAGCTGCGCCAGCTCGGCCAGTACCCGATGGGCCAGCCCACCCCGGACGGCTACCCGGACGTCTACCTGGCCTGGACCTCGGCCGGCACGATGGTCAACGGCTGGAACGAGTCCGGTGACCTCCTCAGCGGCAACCGCCGGATGTTCTCCTACGCCAAGCCGGAGCAGCTGGCGAAGGCCGCGCCGACCGCCGGGGCGTACCTCGACGCGTTGGCCCTGCGGCTGGTGCACCAGAAGCTGACCGCCAAGGAGAAGGCGCTGATCCTCGGCATCGCCGGGGTCGCGGCGACCGACCGGGTCGACGCCACGTTCAACGGGGCCATCACCGCGATCGCGCGGGCGCTCCTCGCTTCCCCCCAGCACCACCTCCGGTGAGGCACCCGATGGAGAAGACTGTGTACTCGTACCCCCTGCACCCCGAATGCCCCGACCTGCGACGCCTGGCCGACAACCCGGCCGAGGCGGTGCTGCGCGCCGAGGCCGACGTCGTCGCCGCCGAGAACGCCGCCGAACGTGACCGTTACCTGCGGCTGGAGGCCGAGGAGGAGGCCCAGCAGGACGGCCGTGGGGTGACCCGGCGGACCTTCGTGGCGGGCGCCGCCGCCACCGCGACCGCCCTGGCCACCAGCCAGTTCGTCTCGACCCAGGCGTCCTTCGCGGCGACGGCCACCGGCACCCTGATCCACGTCTTCCTCTACGGCGGGCTGGACGGGCTCAGCCTGGTCGCCCCGGACGGCGACCCGGTGCTCGCCAAGGCCCGACCGGACCTGCTGCTCGGCAACGACTCCCTGCCGCTGTCCCGGGGATTCAAGCTGACCAGCGCGTTCGCCCCGCTGGAGAAGTGGCTCAAGGCCGGTCAGCTCGGCTTCGTCCCGGCGGTTTCCGACGAGCGGCTCTCCCGTAGCCACTTCCAGGCCGCCGACGCCTGCAACCTGGGCGGTCTGCCCGGCGAGACCGGCGGCCGGGGCTGGCTGGACAGCCTGGTCGACGCGCTCGGCAAGGGCACCGCGTTCCGCAGCGTCGGCATCGGCAGCACCCTGCCCCGCTCGCTGGTCGGCACCAACGGCGCGCTCTCCCTGAACAGCGTCGGCTCGCTGCGGCTCAACGGCAACGAGAAGTACCGGGCGGCCACCGAGAAGGCCATCCGGGGTCTGTTCACCGGGATCAACCACCCGGTGGAGGAGTCCGTGCAGTCCGGGTTGGGGGCGCTGGCCACCGCGCAGAAGCTCGCCGCGAAGCCGTACGAGCCGGCCGCGGGGGTGGAGTACACCGGGGTCGGCAACTCCTTCAAGCAGCTTGCGCAGCTCATCAAGGGCGGCGCCAACGTCCGGGTGGCCACGGTCGGGATGGGCGGCTACGACACCCACGAGAACCAGGGCACCCGGGACGGCGGCCAGTTGCACCGGCGTCTGCACGAGCTGGCCTCCGCGCTGGCCGCGTTCTTCACCGACCTCGGCGACCGGGCGGCCGACGTGACCGTCATGGTCTCCAGCGAGTTCGGCCGGCGGGTCGCCTCCAACAGCGGCGGCACCGACCACGGGCACGGCGGGGTGGTCACCATCCTCTCCGGCCGGAAGCTGGCCGGTTCGCTGCTCGGTAACTGGGACGGGCTGGACAAGCTGGATAGTGGCGACGTACCGGAATACAACAACATGTTCAACGTGTACGGCTCGGTGGCCCAGGGCCGCTTCGGGCTGACTGTTGCCGAAGTCGACAAGATTTTCCCCCGACAGAAGTACACCCCGATCAAGCTGTACGCGTGACCCAAGGATCCGCGCACGCCGCCGGCCGGCGGACCGGGACACCGTCCCGGTCCACCGGCCGGCGGCGTGCTGCCCCCGTACCCGCGCAAATGCCGCAGCGGCGCGGACCCGCCGGCCGTCGCACCATCCAGGCGGTGCTCTGGGCCGGCCTGCTGGTCAGCGTGCTGCCCTGGTGGCTGGGCACCCCCGGCCGGGTCGGTGGAGGGCACCACCGGTGTCCTCACCGCCGCCGGCCGGGTCACCGGCCTGGTCGCCGGCTACCTGCTGATGGTGCAGGTGCTCCTGATGAGCCGGCTGGGCGTGCTGGAACGCTGGATCGGTGGGGAGGAACTGGCCCGCTGGCACCGGGACATCGGGCCCACCCTGCTGGTCACCGTCCTGGCCCACATGTCCCTGATCCTCACCGGGTACGCCGCCCAGCGGGGCCACTCGGTCCTCGCCGAGGCCGGGGTGCTGCTCCGCGACTACCACGACATGGTGGGCGCCTTCGTCGCCGCCGGCATCATGGTGATGCTCGGCCTCACCGGCATCCGGGCGGTCCGTACCGCCCTGCCCTACGAGTTCTGGTACCTGCTGCACCTGGGCAGCTACCTCGCGCTGCTGCTCGGCTTCGGCCACCAGGTCGCCAACGGGCAGCAACTCTTCCGTCCCGGCGCGGCCCAGACCTGGTGGCAGACCCTCTACCTGCTGGTGCTCGCCGCGCTGCTCTGGGGTCGGGTCGTCGCGCCGCTGGTGTTCAACCTGCGGCACCGGCTGCGGGTCACCGACGTGGTCGCCGAGAGCCCGGACACGGTCTCGGTCTACCTCACCGGCCGGCACCTCGACCGCCTACGGGTCCATGGCGGACAGTTCTTCCGCTGGCGGTTCCTGGCGCCGGGGCACTGGTGGCAGTCGCACCCGTTCTCGCTCTCCGCCCCGGCCAACGGCACCTGGCTGCGCCTCACCGTCAAGGTGGTCAGCGGCTACACCGCCAGCCTGGGGCAGTTGCGCCCCGGTACCCGGGTCTGGGCCGAGGGCCCGTCGGGCACCTTCACGGCCGCCCACCGGCACGGCGACCTGGCCCTGCTCATCGCCGGCGGCAGCGGTATCACCCCGATCCGCGCCCTGCTGGAGGAACTGCCCCCCGGTGCGGCGCTCATCTACCGGTCCAGCACCCCGGACGACGTGCTGCTGCGTCGCGAGCTGGACCTGCTGGTCGAATCCCGCGACCTGGACCTTTGGTACGTCGTCGGCTCCCGCCACGACCCCGGCCCCCGGCAGGTGCTCAGCGCCGCCGGGCTGCGCCACCTCGTCCCGGACCTGACCCGGCGGGACGTCTACCTGTGCGGGCCACCCGGACTGGTGCGGACCTCGGTCGACGCCCTGCGCCGGGCCGGGGTGCCGCGCCGGCAGATCCACCTGGCCAGCTTCGAGCTGTAACCCGCCGATCGTCGGAAGGTCCGTCACATGCGTCGCGCCATCCTCGCCGTCACCGGACTGGCCGCGAGCACGACCCTGCTGGTGGTGCTCAAGGCCGCTCCCGCCAGCACCGAGACCGCCCAGACCGGTACCGAGCCGCCTCCGGTCGTACCGGCACCGGCCGGTCCGGGCGCCGGCACCCCGCCCGCACCGACCAGCGCCTCCGCCACCCGTACGCCGGGCACGGCGACCACCACCACCCGCGCCCCGGCACCCCGACGCAGCACCACCGCGCCGGCCGACCCCCGGACCACGACCGCCGCTCCATCACCCGCCGGGCCCCGCACCTACTACGGGTCGGCGGTACGCACCACCCCGGACCGCTCCTTCGGCACCGTGCAGGTGCAGATCACCGTGCTCGACGGGCGGGTCACCGACGTGACCACCCTGGAGATGCCGGAGGACACCCCGGAGTCGGTACGCCGTACCGACGCGGTGAACCGGGCCTGGAGCGGGCCGCAGGGGGCCGCTGTCCGGGCCGCCAACACCGGGGCGGACCTGGACACCGTCTCCGGGGCCACCTCCACCTGCAACGCGTACGAGAAGTCGTTGCAGGCCGCCCTGGACCAGGCCGGACTGCGGTGACCGGCCCCAGCACCGGCCTGTTCACCGGCCCGGGGACCGGTCCGTCCGCCCGCCCGGGGCTGCGCCGGGTCGAGTTCGTCATGGGTACCCCGATCAGCCTGGACCTCGCCGACGACCTGCCGGCACCCCGGCTGGCGGAACTGGCCGACCTGGTCTTCGACTGGCTGCGCGAGGTCGACCAGCGGTTCAGCGCCTACCGCCCGGAGAGCGAAGTGTGCCGCTTCGACCGGGGTGAGGTTCCGCTCGCCGGGGCGTCGGCGGACCTGCGCCGGGTACTGGCGGACTGCGCCGACCTGTGGACCGCCACGGACGGGTTCTTCGACGCGTACGCCACCGGACGGCTCGACCCGTCCGGCTACGTGAAGGGCTGGGCGGCGCAGGTCGCCTCCGACCGGCTGGTCGCCGAGGGGGCGCCGAACCACTGCCTGAACGCCGGTGGGGACGTCCGTGCCCGGGGCCGGTCGTCGTCCGGCCGGCCCTGGCGGATCGGCATCCAGCACCCCTTCGACCCGACGGCCGCCTGCTGGGTGCTCACCGGTACCGACCTGGCGGTGGCCACCTCCGGCGTCTACGAGCGGGGACACCACGTCGTGGACCCGCGCCGGGGCGTCCCGGCGCACGGGCTGCGCTCGGTGACCGTGGTCGGCACCGACCTGGGGGCCGCCGACGCGTACGCCACCGCCGCGGTGGCCATGGGCACCGCCGGTCGGGGCTGGCTGGCCCGGCTGCCCGGGTACCACCACGCGGTGGTGACCGACGAGGGTCGGGCCGTCCACTCGCCGTGCTTCCCGCTGGCCGACCGGCCGGTCGGCGACGGTTCCGTGGCGCCGGTCGGTGACCCGGCTGCGGCCGTTGTCGGTGCCCCGGCCGCGGTACCGGCCGGTGGGCCGGCTGCTCTTCCGGACCTCCGCTGGTTGGTGGGCCGTGTTCAGTAACCGCGGCGGGGCATGGGTAGTCGGCCGACCAGCGGTTCGGCCGGTACCCCCGGGCCGACCGCCCGCAGTGCGTCGATCAGCCGCCCCTGCACGGCGTAGGAGTCCGGTACCCGCCAGCGGGCCTGTTCCGGGGCGACCGCCCAGCGCACCGGTCCCTCCGGCAGCCGGGTCGGTGGGGCGGGGATCCATGAGCCGAGGCCGTGCCGTACCACGTAGAAGCACTGGTCGAGTTCGGGGCGGAGGGGGTCACCGGGGCGTACCAGGAACATCCAGCGGCCGGTCGGGGTGACCGCCACCGGGCCGTGGGTTGGGTCGGACCCGCCACCGGTGCCGCGTCGCGTGGCGAGCACGTGCCGACCGAGGTAGGCCGGCACCTCCACCACGTCGAAGGCCCGACCGGTCGGCAGGAGCACTCCGTGCGGACGGTCCCGCCACCAGGTCGCCACCCGGGCCGGGTCGGTGCTCGCGGCGTTCTCCCAGTTCTCCAGGGCGGGGTGGCAACCGACGGTGGGACAGCCGGCCCGGCCGCAGACGAACCGGCTGCGGGCCAGACAGGCGCCGGGGGTCACCTCCCAGCCGTGGCCCGCGTAGCGGACGGCGACCCGGCGGAGCCGGGCCCGCTCCAGGGGGGAGAGCTGCACCACACGCGGCCCGACATTACTCCACATTACCGGCTTCTCCTCTCGCCCTCGCCGCACCGGTGCGTCGAGCGCCGTCACTGGCGTAACCCGTGGTCGTTTCTTTTGACGAACGGCTGGTGCAACTTGCACGAAAATTACGAGAATCAACTCCCTGGCTGACGTACACCCTGTGCGACCAGCCAAAACATGAGTACGAACTGGTCGTCCCCGCCGTCGGCCTGCGGGGACGTATGGAAAGGGACCCCCACATGGACGAACTGCCGATCGGGCGACGGGTGGCCTACTGGCGGGGGCGGCGCAAGATGTCGCAGCAGGTCTTCGCCGACCGGTTGGGCAAGTCCAAGAGCTGGGTCGACAAGGTCGAGCGCGGGGTCCGGCGGCTGGACAAGTTCTCCGTGCTCTACGAGATCGCCGACATCCTCCAGGTCGACGTGCAGCTGCTCCTCGGCCGCGACCCCGAACGGCGTACCGACGCGCTGAACTGCATCGACCAGGTCGAGGTGCAGGAGATCAGGGCCGCCCTGGAACGCTACGACTCGATCAGCGCGTACTTCGACGCGGCGCCCTGCCCGCCGCCGCTCGACGACATGCGCAAGGCGGTCAACCACGCCTGGCTGACCTACCAGTACGCCCGCTACGGCGTGCTCACCCGAGCCCTGCCCAAGCTGCTGCGCGACGCCCAGGCCGCCGACGCGGCCTACCGGGGTGACCAGGCCGCGATCGCCGCCCACCTGCTCGGGCAGGTCTACCAGATCGCCTCCTCGGTGCTGCGCAAGCTGGGCGAGAACGAGTTGGCCTGGCTCGCCGCCGACCGCGCGCTGGCGGTCTGCCAGCGGGCCGGCGACCCGCTGCTGGCCGGAATCGCCACCACCCGGGTCGGCAGTGCCCTGCTCGCCCTCGGTCGGGCCCGCCCGGCACTGGAGCTGAACGTCAACATCGCCCAGCGGCTGGCCCCCTCCACCAGCGCCGACCTCCGGCCGGAGCAGCTCTCCGTCTACGGCATGCTGCTGCTCCAGAGCGCGATGGCCGCCGCCCGGCTCGGTGACTCGGCCACCGTCAACGACCTGCTCGACGGGGCGGACGAGGCGGCAGAGCTGCTCGGCGCCGATGACAACCACTACTGGACCTGCTTCGGCCCGACCAACGTCCTGCTGCACCGGGTCGCCGCCGCCGTGGAACTGGGCGAGGGCGGACGGGCGGTCGAGGCCGACGGGAAGATCGTCCAGGACAACTTCAACGCGCTGCTGCCCGAGCGGCGGGCCCACCACCTGCTCGACCTCGCCCGGGGCTTCGCCCAGGTCGGCGATCTGGCCAACGCCGGGGAAACCCTGCTGAAGGGCGACCGGCTCGCCCCGTCCGAGATCCGCTGCCGCCCGATCGCCCACGAAGTGATGTCGGATGTGCTCCGTCGCACACGCGGTGCGCCCCCTTCACCGATTGCAGAGTTGGCTGAGCACATGGGAGTCGGAATATGAGAGAGGCACGTACCGCATGACCGTCGAGACCATCACCCTGGCCCCGGAACCGGTGGCTGCCCGACGTGGCGTGCTCTACGTGATCACCTGCGGATCACCGCTCGCCCGGGATGTCGGGCAGTTGGTCGACCTGGCCCAGCGGGACGGATGGGAGGTCTGTGTGGTGAGCACCCCGGACGGGGCCAAGTTCATCGACGTGCCGGCACTGGTCCGGCAGACCGGCCACCCGGTCCGGACCACCTACAAGGCCCCCGGCGACCCGGACATGCTGCCGCCGGCCGACGCGATGATCGTGGTCCCGGCCACCGTCAACACGGTCAACAAGTGGGCGGTCGGCATCACCGACACCCTCGCCCTCGGACTGCTGGTCGAGGCGCAGGGCAGAGGGCTGCCGATCGTGGCGATGCCGTTCACCAACTCCGCCATGGCCAGCCACCCGGCGTTCCGGTCGAGCCTCGACCGGTTGCGGGAGTGGCAGGTCACCGTGCTCTTCGGCGACCATGTCCTGCCGCCGCCCGCGCCGGGTGCCGGTGAGCAGCACCTGCACCGTTTTCCCTGGCAGATTGGGGTGGAGGCGCTGCGGATCCGGTCGTCCGCAGTACCGCAGCCAGGGTGAACGGCGCCCGGCGGGTGAGTGCCCGGACCGGCGCGGCCACCCCCGGCCGGGTGGGCCTCGCGGCGCTCGCCGGCCGGTAAGCTGGGCCGCCGTGAGCACAACCGGATCGCAGCCGCCGACGGTGGCCGACGTCGTCGCCGTGCTGGAGCGACGCTACCCGCCGGCCTGGGCCGAGCAGTGGGACCGGGTCGGGCTGGTGGTGGGGGATCCCGCCACCCCGGTCCGCCGGATCGCCTGCGTGGTGGACTGCGTCCCGGAGACCGTCACCGAGGCGCGGGCCGCCGGGGCAGACCTGATCGTGGCGCACCACCCGCTGCTGCTGCGTGGTGTCTCCTCGGTCGCGGCCACCACGTACAAGGGGCGGATCGTGCACGACCTGATCCGTCACGACATGGCGCTCTACGTCGCGCACACCAACGCCGACGTGGCCGAACCGGGCGTCTCCGACGCGCTCGCCGCCCGGTTCGGCCTCACCGGGCTCCGTCCGCTGCACCCGGCCGCCCCCGGCAGCCCGGCCGCCGGGGGTGGCCGGGGCATCGGCCGGATCGGCCAACTCCCGCAGCCGATGACGCTGGCCGAGCTGACCGCGCACGCCGCCGCCGTCCTGCCCCCCACCGCCTGGGGGGTACGCTCCGCCGGTGAACCCGACCGGGTGATCCGCACCCTGGCCGTGAGTGGCGGAGCCGGTGACAGCTTCCTCGCCGAGGCGACCGCCGCCGGGGTGGACGCCTTCCTCACCGCCGACCTGCGCCACCATCCCGCCAGCGAGCACCTGGCCGCCGGTGGTCCGGCCCTGCTGGACGCCGCCCACTGGGCCACCGAGCGTCCGTGGCTGGACGACCTCGCCGGGTACCTGCGGGACACGGTGGGCATCGAGACCCTGGTGTCCGACCTGGACACCGACCCGTGGACGGTGCACGCCACCGCACCGGCACCCCCCGTGACAAGGAGCCCAGAGAAGTGAAGGCTGACCCGAAGGTCCAGCGCCGCCTGCTCGATCTCCAGGCGATCGACACCGCCCTCGCCCAGCTCGCCCACCGGCGCCGTACCCTGCCGGAGCGGGCCGAACTGGAGGCGCTGGCCCGGGAGCTGTCCGCCCTGGAGGACCAGCGGGTCCGGGCCCAGGTCGCGGTCGACGACCTCGACCGGGACATCGCCCGGCTGGAGAAGGACATCGACCAGGTACGGGTCCGCAAGGACCGGGACGAGGCCCGCCTCGCCGCCGGTACCGGCCCGGCCCGGGAGCTGGAGGCGCTCCAGCACGAACTCGTCTCGCTCAACCGGCGCCAGTCCGAGCTGGAGGACGCCGAGCTGGAGCTGATGGAGCAGCGGGAGACCGCGCAGGGCGTCCTCGACGGCATCGAGCAGCGGCTCGCCGAGGCGCGCGACAAGCGGGCCGCGGTCGAGCGGCGCCGGGACGAGAGCCTCGCCGAGATCGCCAAGGACGAGGAGTTCAAGAGCATCTCCCGGCAGCCCCTCGCCGCCGACCTGCCGGCTGACCTGATCGCCCTCTACGACAAGATCCGCGAGTCGTCCGGCGGGCTCGGCGCCGCGCTGCTGCGCGCCGGACGCTGCGGTGGTTGCCGGCTCGAACTCTCGGGCGCCGACCGGGCCCGGATCAGGGCCGCCGCGCCGGACGAGGTGGTCCGCTGCGAGGAGTGCCGCCGGATCATGATCCGGACCGACGAGTCCGGCCTGTGAGCACTGCCGGTCGCCAGGTCGTCATCGAGGCCGACGGCGGATCCCGGGGCAACCCGGGACCGGCCGGCTACGGGGCGGTGGTCCGCGACGCCGCCACCGGTGAGGTGCTCGCCGAGCGATCCGAGGCGATCGGGGTGGCCACCAACAACATCGCCGAGTACCGCGGGCTCATCGCCGGCCTGGAGGCCGCCGCCGAACTGGAGGCGGCCACCGTCGAGGCCCGGATGGACTCCAAGCTGGTGGTCGAGCAGATGTGCGGCCGGTGGCAGATCAAGCACCCCGGGCTGCGCCCGCTCGCCGCGCAGGCCGCCGCCCTGGTCCGCCGGTTCGAGTCGGTGACCTTCACCTGGATCCCCCGGGAACGCAACCGGCACGCCGACGCGTTGGCCAACGCCGCGATGGACCGGGCCGCCGGCCGCCCCGAGCGGCCGGCGCCGGTGACCGAGGAACCACGCGTCCCGGCGGCCCCTGACTCACCGGCCCGGGCCGAGGCCCGCGCGGCAGCCCGCGCCGCCGCGAACCGGGCCACGTCGGGCGCCGCCGCCGGCGGCCCGGCCGCCGTGACGACCATCCCGGGCACCGACCCGGCGACCGTACCGGCCTCCTGGGAGCCGCGCACCGGGGCCACCGCCACCCGGCTGATCCTCGTCCGGCACGGCGCGACCGAGCTGACCGCGCAACGCCGCTACTCCGGGCGCGGGGACGTGCCGCTCGCCGAGCGGGGGGCGACCCAGGCCCGGGCCGCCGCCGCCCGGGTGGCCGCGCTCGCCCCGACCGTCGCGGCCGTGGTCAGCTCACCGCTGTCCCGGTGCACGGCCACCGCCGAGCTGATCGCCGGGGCGCTCGGCGATCCGCCGGTCCGCACCGACGACGACCTGATCGAGTGCGACTTCGGCGACTGGGAGGGGCGGACCTTCGCCGACGTACGCGCCGAGTTCCCCGGGGAACTGGACGCGTGGCTCGCCTCGCCGACCGTCGCCCCACCCGGTGGCGAGTCCTTCGTCGAGGTGACCGCCCGGGTCCGGCGGGCCCGGCAGGCGTTGCTGTCCGGGTACCCGGGAGAGACCGTCGTGGTGGTCTCGCACGTCTCGCCGTTGAAGATCCTGCTCCGCGACGCGCTCGCCGCCGGTGACGCCTTCCTGCACCGGCTCTACCTCGACCCGGCCGGCATCTCGGTGCTGGACACCTGGCCGGACGGCGGGGTGGCGGTGCGGACCGTCAACGACACCGCCCACCTCTGAGGTGTAAGGAAGGGCCCCCGCTTAACGCTTTCGGTAGAGGAAGGGCCCCTTCTTAACAACCACCACAGGCGCGATGCCGGACCACGGCAGGTGCCCGATGGGTTGATCAAGGAGTGCCGTTCGGCGCAGGGTCCTGCCCGTTCGGCGCGTACGACAAACCGTGTGGCGTGACCCAGGTCACTGGATCGGTAGCCTCCGCCCGTCGTACACCTGAATCAACCCGGAGGTGTTGCACATGGCTGCCCCGGAACCGGACGCCGCCGCGCCACCCGCGGTCTCCCGCGCCCACGACAAGAGCCCGTGGAACTGGCTGCTATTCATCCCGATCGTGGTGCCGCTGATCCCGGCCCTGTTCAACGCCGACTCACCCCGGGTGGCCGGCTTCCCGCTCTTTTACTGGCTGCAACTGGCCTACATCCTGCTCGGGGTGGCCACCACCACGCTGGTGTACCAGATGACGAAGAAGCGGCGGTGAGTGGCGATGTGGCGGGACCATCTCACCGAGATCATCGTCTTCACCCTGCTCTTCCTGCTGGTCAGCGGGATGGGATTCGTGGCCGCCCGGTGGCGCGCCCCGAAGGACATGGCCCACCTCGACGAGTGGGGCCTGGGCGGGCGCAACTTCGGCGGCTGGATCACCTGGTTCCTGGTCGGCGGTGACCTCTACACCGCGTACACCTTCGTCGCGGTGCCCGCGCTGCTCTTCGGTGCCGGCGCGGCCGGGTTCTTCGCCGTGCCGTACACCATCGTCATCTACCCGCTGGTCTTCCTGGTGCTGGTCCGGCTCTGGTCGGTGTCGCACCGGCACGGCTTCGTCACCCCGGCCGACTTCGTCCGGAGCCGCTTCGACTCGCCGGTCCTCGCCCTGCTGATCGCGATCACCGGCATCGTCGCCACCATGCCGTACATCGCGCTGCAACTGGTCGGCATCGAGGCGGTCCTCAAGACCATGGGGGTGACCGGGGAGAGCACGCTGGCCCGGCACCTGCCCATCATCGTGGCGTTCGCCATCCTCGCCGCCTACACCTACCAGTCCGGACTGCGGGCACCCGCGCTGATCGCCTTCGTCAAGGACTCGCTGATCTACATCGTGATCCTGGTGGCGGTCTTCTACCTGCCGTACAAGCTCGGCGGCTGGGGCGCGATCTTCGACGCCGCCGACGCGAAGTTCCAGGCGTCACCGAACCCCAACGACGGGATCCTGCTCAACGCCAACAACCAACTCCAGTACGTCACCCTGGCGTTCGGTTCGGCGCTGGCGCTGTTCCTCTACCCGCACAGCATCACCGGCATCCTGGCCAGCCGGAACCGGGACGTCATCAAGCGGAACATGTCCGCGCTGCCCGCGTACAGCCTGCTGCTCGGGTTGATCGCACTGCTCGGGTACATGGCCATCGCGGCCGGGGTGAAACCGCTGCCCGGGTCCAAGCCCGGCTCGGTGGACAGCAACACCGTCGTGCCGATCCTGTTCGACCAGCAGTTCCCGAACTGGTTCGCCGGCGTCGCGTACGCCGCCATCGGCATCGGCGCCCTGGTACCGGCGGCGATCATGTCGATCGCGGCGGCGAACCTGTTCACCCGCAACATCTACAAGGAGTACCTGAAGCGGAACGCCACCCCGGCCCAGGAGGCCAACGTCTCGAAGATCACCTCACTGGTGGTGAAGGTCGGCGCGGTCGCCTGCATCGTCTTCCTCGACCCGCAGTTCTCCATCGACCTCCAGCTCATCGGCGGCGTGATCATCCTCCAGACGCTGCCGGCGGTCGCGCTCGGCCTCTACACCCGCTGGTTCCACCGCAGCGCCCTGATCGCCGGCTGGGTCGCCGGCATGGGGCTCGGCATGTGGATGCTCTACCAGATCCCCAACGCCGCCACCGGCCGCGCCCACTTCGGCGGCTCGGCCTTCCCGCTGCGCGACTTCGGTTTCGACACCGGTAGGACCATCTACGTCGGCATCGTCGCCGTACTGGTCAACCTGGTCGTCGCCGCGCTCGGCACGCTGGTCCTGCGTGCGGTCAGGGTGCCTGACGGCGGCGACGGCACCACCCCGGACGACTACTTCGCCGACGAGGGCGACCCCCGGGTCACCACCGTCGACCCCCGGGGTGGCCCCGTCGACCCCCGGGTCACCCCCGGTGGCGGCCGGGACGCCGACACCGCCCCCGAACCCGTCGTCTAGCGGCCAACAAGTGTTAGGAAGGGCCCCTTTACCTGCAAAAAGCGATAAGAAGGGGCCCTTCCTAACCGGTCAGGCCAGCGCACGGTAGAGCAGGATCAGCCCGATCGTCGTACCAAAGATCACGATCACGGCCCTGAGCACGGCGGACGGCAACCGGCGCGCCAACCGCGCGCCAAGGTAGCCACCGACCAGCGTGGCCGGCGCGATCACCGCCACCGCCGCCCAGTTCATCGGCCCGAACAGGCCGAAGACCACCACCGTGGTCAGCCCGACCACCGCCGACAGCACGTTCTTGATGGCACTCACCCGGGCCAGCGTCTCGTCCGTGACCAGGGCCAGGCCGGCCACCAGCATCACCCCGAGCGCCGCGCCGAAATACCCGCCGTAGACCGCGCCGACCGCGACCACCAACTGCACACTGAGGGTACGGCGACGCGGGCTCAGCTCCGTCGGATGCCCGACCAGGCGCCGCAACCGGTCCTGGAAGGCGAGCACAGCGGTGGCCCCGAGCACCAGGAACGGCACCACCAGCTCGAACGCCCGGGACGGGGTGGCCAGCAGCAGCACGCAGCCGGCGACCACGCCGACCGCCGCCGTCGGCACCAGCTTCGCCAGGGTACGACGGTCCGGCAGATCCTTCCGGCTGCCGGCGACACTGGCCAGGTACCCCGGACAGACCGCCACCGAGTTGCTCACGTTCGCCGACACCGGGGGCAGCCCGATTGCGATCAGCGCCGGAAAAGTGATCAGCGAGCCGCCGCCGGCCACCGCGTTGACGGTGCCGGCTGCGAGCCCGGCGCTGACCAGCAGCGCGGCGTCGGAGAGGTCCATGGTGAGCTGAGGCTAGTACGACCGCCGCAGCCCGGCACGGTGTGACCCGTCACCCTGGCCTGGCCGGCCCCGTCACCCTGGCCTGGTTGCGTCCCGTCACCCCGGCCTGGTTCCGTCCCGTCACCCCTGTCCTGCCCGGTCCGTCAGCCAGGCGGCGCCGGACCGGCCGGGGCGGCAGCGATGATCGCGTCGAGGATGTCCCGGGCGGTCTGAAGGTCCCGGATGGCGGTGCTCAACCGCTCCCGGTCGACCAGCAGGACCTCGGCCAGCTCCGGGCAGCCCGGCACCAGCGCCCCGTCGTCCTCGGCCATGCAGGGCAGCACCTCAGCGATGGTGGCGGTGTTCAACCCGGCCGCCAGGAGCGTACGGAGGTGCCGGACGCGCTGGATGTCGCCCGGCTGATACTCGCGGTAGCCGCTCGGCCGGCGCTCCGGCCGGAGTAGCCCTGGGTCTCGTAGTAGCGCAACGCCCGGCCCTGGACGCCATGGCACCCAGCCACTACCTCGGACCCGATCCGGGACTCGCCGGGCTGTGGGACCTGGCCCTGCTCGGCAGCGGGTCCGCCGCCCTGGCCGGTTTCCTGCACGGCGCCGCACTGCTCGACACGGCTGGGGTCAAACCGTCCGAATTCCTGCCGCCGGCCACCTGGTGGCTGCACGGCATGACCGCCTTCATGGCAGAGTTGGGGCGGGACATCGAGGCCGGAAACTACGCCAACGGGGTGTCACCGGTCACGCTGAACCAGGCAGCGGTCGACAATCTGGTACGAACCAGTCAGCTGCACGGTGTCGACGCCGAGGTACACAGCCCGCTGCGGGTCCTGCTCGACCGACGGGTCGCCGACGGCCACGGTACGGACAGCGTCGCCAGCCTCTTCGAACTCATCCGCCGGCAGCAGTCTCCGTCCCCGTCGTCCCCGTCCGTGTTCTCGGCCCTGGCCCCGGCGGGCGGGCCGGTTGCGGGCAGCGGTGGAGGGCGGCAATAACGCCGGGGGCCTGATCGTTACGATGATGGAGCGACGGACGAGTCGACCGGGCGGTCGCGTCGGCGGGCCGAGAGGCCCGTCGCCGAGGAACGTCCGGACTCCACAGGGCAGGGTGGTTGTTAACGGCAACCCGGGGCGACCCGCGGGACAGTGCCACAGAAAACAGACCGCCGGACCCATGTGGTCCGGTAAGGGTGAAACGGTGGGGTAAGAGCCCACCAGCATCCCGGGTGACCGGGATGGCTCGGTAAACCCCACCCGGAGCAAGGCCAAGAAAGGACCGTCACCGGCAACGATGACGGTCCGCGCAGACGTTCGAGGGCGGCCCGCCCGATGTCTGCGGGTAGGTCGCTGGAGTCTGCCGGCAACGGCAGACCGAGATGGATGGCCGCCACCGGCGCCGCCGGCAACGGTGCGCGCCGGGACAGAATCCGGCGTACAGGTCGACTCGTCCGTCGCCCACCAGCTCAGAGCCTCGATCAAGGTTCTGAGCTGGTTTGTTATCTGGTGCCGTTGGTTGACCTTGGTCATCGTTGGGTGGCGTTTGGCGGCCCGGTGACGGCCCAGACAGCCCAGGAACTTTTGACTCCCCGATCAGTGGAACTCGTCTACGGTGGCCTAGGGTCTGTCTCGCGGACCATGGTTGTGGATCGTTCGAGCGGTCGTGGCGCGTGGTGATCTGAGCAGTGATGAGTGGGCGGTGTTGGCGCCGTTGCTGCCCAAGCTGGGTCTTCGGGGTGGTCGGTGGCGTGATCACCGGCAGGTGATCAACCGGAAGCGCCGAGGATCACGCGGCGGTCGGCCTCCGAAGTTCGACCCGGACGCATACCGCCGCCGTAACCAGATCGAGCGCGGCTTCAATCGGCGCAAACACTGGCGCGGCGTGGCCCATCCGCTATGACAAGCTCGCCGCGCACTACCAAGCCACCCTCGACCTCGTCGAAACCCTCAACTGGCTACGCGCTGTCCCCGACCGTCAAGATCCGCGAGACAGAACCTAGGGGTGTGGCTAGATCGGGAAGCGGCCGCGGCGCCAGTGCCAGTGGCGGCCGGCCTTCAGGTGGTCGACGATCGCGCGCTGGAGCACGGTGCGGCGCGGCAGCTGGTCGAGCGGCGTGGTCAGGGTGCGGAACACGAACCGCAGCGCCTCGACGTCGGCGTCCAACCCTTCCGGCTCCTCGTAGGGCTCCAGCTCGAACCTCCGCTGGAACCGGACGATGTTGGAGTCCCGGGGCAGGTACTCCAGCAGCTGCGGGTCGAGCAGCCACGAGCCGCAGGAGAACGCCGTGTAGCGCTCGTCGGGAAAGTGGCGCGGGAAGAATACGCGGGCCTCGTCGAGCGACGCCGCGACCGCCTCCGGGGTCATCGGCCCAGACTCGGGGATGTGCAGGTCGATGGCGGTGCCGCCGCGCTGGTGCTGCAGCCGGCCCAGCTCGTAGATGCCGCCGCGCGCGTGCAGCGTCAGCCAGCTCTGCATGACCGGCCAGCCCTCGCGGTGCATTCGCCGGTCGATCGCGAGGTTGCGGCCCAGGTCCGCGAGGGTCACCCACGACACGGCATCGGCGATGCCGTGGTCGCGGTGGTACTCCGTGACGACGTCGACCAGGGCCAGGTACGCGTACACGTAGAGATGCCGCCAGGCGGGGCCCCGTTCGCGCGGCAGCGCCGGACCGGGCGACAGCCAGCCGTGGCCCCCGAGATCGGCGCGGACCAGGGCGATCGAGCGGTCGAGCAGCCAGCGCAGCTCCGGAGTCCACAGCGGAGAGTCGGGGTCGGGCCAGCCCGCCATGATCTCGGCGGCGTCGTCCGGCCGCACCGCGAGCCGGTCGAGGATCGCGGGCGCATCGGCCTTGGCGGGCAGCGGAGCCGACGGCCGGTCGCCGGCGAGCCGGTGCATGCGGTCGACGTCCTCGACGGGTACCCCGAGCCGGGCGGCGGTGTCGTCCAGATCCACGCGGACGACCCTACCGGCCGGTCGGCGTCTTCTACGGCCCGTACCGACCTGATGCCTGACTTGGGGGCAGATTGGGCTGGTGGTCGCGGTCGTGACTGATGGCGCTCTGGTCACTGGTTTGTTGCTTGCCGACAGAGTTTCTGCTCCAGGGGCTATCGCCAAAGGTATCTGGTTGGCATGCTTGTACACTTTGAAACACAGCGTCACGGTGTCATGAAGAGCCTGAATAGAATAGGTGCCGGGGCAATCCGAGCCCTTTCCGGGGCCCAGAATCCTGACAACCTCCACGAGGTAATCCCAATCGCTGGGAAACCAGTTCAGAGCGCAGCTCAAGCCGTCCAGAAGGAACACCTTCTCTATCTTGCCGCTTCCCGCGCCCTTGAAGCACTGGCCGGTACGGAACTGGCGATCGATGCACAGGAGAATTTCGCGAGGGCCGCTCCAGTTTCTCCATTGGGTGCTACCACCGCCGGCGCCTGGGCACGTGCCGTGTTCGCCCAGCACCTGGGTGACCCGGTAGTACGCCTCGGGAGATTTGCAGGGTACGACTCCCGGCTTCTCGTCGGTGTCCGGTCCGTCGTCGGCGAACGCGTCCAGGTCGCCGGTCAGGCAGTTTCCCTTCTTCATCGCTGCGAAGGCCAGGTAGACCGGATCCGGGCCGGATTTGGTGGTCGCCGGTGTTGTCGGGCTGGGTTGAGGACTCGCGGTCGCACTGGGACTGAGGTGAGCCGCAGCACCGGGTTGTTCCTGTTTCCCCGACGCGTTGACGATCACAACGGTGAGCAGTATGCCGACGAGCACAACACTTGCGCTGGCCAGGGCATAGACCGTTGTCCGCTGGGGAGGTGCGGGAGGTCGGGTGCCGTCCCCGTGTCCGGTGGCCACGTCCAGGCCGCTGGATACGACCTTCCCGGACTGCTCGACCTTCCCGGGCTGTTCGACCTCTGCGGACTGTTCGACCGTCGTCGTTCGCTGAAGGCCGCTGGGGTACTCGCCGTCAACGATTGCCGTACCAGGGCCGCTGGTGCTCGCCCGTAACCCGCCGCCACCCGGCGTGGTCTGACTCTGGCGCCAGGTCAGCCAGCCCAGTACGAGTCCTCCTCCGCTCAACACCACAGAGGCGAACACGCCGACCAGGGACACCCACTTCTCTGCCCGGTCCAGACCCTGCCCGGCCAGCGTCATTACCAGGACCACCACGAATCCAACCAGCCCGCCGCCGAGCAGCGTGACCACTGTGACCACCTTCAGCAGTCGCCCCATCGACACATCATCGCCGATGTGCACCATCTGGGGTGGGGCGGTCGACAGCGATATGGATCACGGAGCAGGTGCACTATCCAGGGGCGATCCGCTTCTTGTCCGCAATCTGGTCGCGTGCATTGTCGCGGGGGTTGCAGATCCCGACGGCGACGCAATTTCCGGGAAGTTGTGCCCTCGGCAGCGCAGGACACACCAACTTCCCGGAAATTGCGCCGCTGCCGCTGCCGCTGCCGCTGCCGCTGCCGCTGCCGCCGCGCCGCCGTCGTCGCGCCCGGCCGCGACTGGCCGCCGCCCGTGACCGGATCAGCGGGGGAGCGCCGTGCGGCCCCCGGGATGCCCGTCGGGCAGGGCACAGCATCCACCGCCGCCGGGCAGTCGGGCGTCGCACCAGATCCGGGTACGCAGGAACCGCCGGTCTGCTCGGACAGTGTGGTCTCGCCGAAGTCGATGAACTCGACGTGGCCGAGCGAGGCGCGGAGCGCGGTGGCCAGCTCAACTGTGGCGGACCGTTCGGTGATGGTGGCGGGTAGGTGGCTGATCCAGCGTGCTCGACTCACCAGTGGCCTCCGTTGGGGGAGGACCCTCAGGCGAGCTTTACCGTCTCCGGCAAGTGGCCGCCCGGCCACAAGCCGCCCGCCACGAAGGCTCTTGCGGTTCTGCACGAGGTGGGTAGCCAGTCAACCGCCCGCCAGGCGATCACGATCCTGCTCCGAGCTTGTGTGTCCAGTACGAGGTTCGACGCAGGTGATCCGCTCGGCGATGCTGACCCTCCGCGCCGAAGGGCTGATCGAGGGCCACCAGGGTCGCGACGTCTACGTCCGTCCTCAGGACAACGCCCGGTGGTGGGCGGAACCGCTCGGGCCGGAGCGGTGATCCGATGTTCGGGTGGCCCTGCCTGCCGCCGCCGGTAATCGTCGTGCGTGGCATGGATCCGCAATGTTGAAGTAGTGGGTCGAATGCGTGGTCGCCCATTCTGGTGAGCAATATTGTGCTTAAGCCAGTTGGAAGGGCCGTGATGACACATCCCCGAGTTCTTGGTGTGGTCCAGACCCAGTCGCCATCCGTCCCGCCTGGTGCGGACGCCCCGACGACTTCGATCTTCGTGAATGGCTATTTCCCTCGGCGACGCTGGCTGGTCGCGCTGCTGGGCATTCTGGGAGGATTTCTGCTGACGGTCGTCTGGTCGGCGGAGTTCGTTGACCGGACCATCGGGGACAACGTGGCAAACTCACTGCTGGGCCATGACGCGAAGGAGACACCGATCGCCGGTATCGCCGCCGGCGTCGCCTTCGCCTTCGTTTCCGGCGTCGCCGGGACGTTCACCGCCTGCAACGTGGCCGTCTTCGGCGCGGTGGCGCCGATGCTCGGCGGTACGGGCGGCCGGTGGTCCAGGGTCGGGCAGGTCCTGAAGCCGTTGGGCTGGCTGTCGGTGGGCATGCTCGCGGTCTCCGCCACGTACGGTGCCGTCGTCGGCATCGTCGGTACGCGCATGCCGCAGTTCTCCACGGCTCCGACCGGTGCCGGGCTGTCTCCGCGCAGCATTCAGTCCATGGTGGTCTTCGGCCTGATCGGGCTCGTGATGTGTTACCTCGGGTTGGCGGCGCTCGGTATCGTGCGTGACCCGTTCGCCGGGCTCGCCCGCCGCTTCCCGAACGCGCCGATGGTGTTCATGGGGGCCCTGATCGGTGGTTTTCTGATCGGCCGGCCGTTCGCGTTGTTCCGGCAGATGTTCCGTGACGCGGCGGAGAGCGGCAACCCGTTGTACGGCGCCGCAGCCTTCAGCCTCCAGTCACTGGGCAACATCGTCATCATGGCCGTGCTCTTCCTGGTGATGGCCTTCTTCCTCGGTGGCCGGCTGCACCGCTGGATGGCGGCGAACCCGCGACGGCTGACGGTCGTCACGGCGGTGGCACTGCTTGTCGCCGGCGCCTTCACCTTCCTCTACTGGGATGTGCGCCTGCTCGCCCGTCGGGAGATCATCCCGTGGTACCCGATTGCGCCGTGGGGCTGACCGCCCTGTTGACCAGGCCGTACCGGGGCCGCGTACGGACACCCCACCTCACCCCGGACGAGGCGGGCGCCGTGGTCGACTTGCACCTCGACCAGTTGTTCGCCGGCCCGTAGGCGTGGTTCGTCGGCCCGCTGGGCGGGGTTACGGACTGCCGGTGAGCGGCCCGCACGGCTCGCCCGGTGCGGCGAACCAGGTGTCGCCGTGCGCCACCAGCCCCTGCGCGATGACGAGTCGGGCGTGCCCGTCCAGCGGTGGCAGCCGGTCCGGGGTGAACCACCCGACAGCGGTCGACTCGTCGTCGTTGACCCGGGCCGTACCGCCCACCAGGCGGCACCGGAAGCCCAGGTTCAGGAAGACGCACCGGTCGCCGTTGGGGTAGCGGTGCGGATGGTTGGTCACGCAGCACAGCCGTTCCGGCTCGACGTGCAGACCGGTCTCCTCGCGTACCTCCCGGACCACCGCCGTGGCCGGCTGCTCGTCCGGCTCGACGATGCCGCTGATCACCGACCACCGGCCGTCGTCGGCCCGCCGGCCGAGCAGCACCTCACCCGCGTCGTTGTGCACCAGGGCACTGACGCTGGGCAGCCAGAGCAGGTCGTGGCCGATGTGCTTGCGCATCCGCAGGACGTAGTCGGGAGTGCCCATCCGTCGACCCTACGGCCTTCGGTGGACGGGTCCGGAGTGCGGGCGGCACCCGGGGCGGGAGGTGCCGGTCGGACTGCCGGCGCGCGGGCAGCCAGGACGAGGGGTCACGGTTCGGCGGGCGGGCAGGGTGTCTCGCGTACCGCCGAATTGGGGCTGGCCGGGACAGTCTGTTGGTAACAGGCCACCGCCGTGCTCTGCTGGTACCCGAAGAGGGTGGTCCCGGTCTTTACCACCCGGACCTCGAACAGCAGCCGCACCCCGTCCCGGTCGGGCTCGATCCGGATCACCCGTACCCCGCCGGTCCGCTCCACCGCCTCCCGGAGCCGGGCCGGCGCGACGGTCGAGGTGGCTCCCGGCGCCCGGGCCGCCGTGGCCAGCAGGTCGGACCGTACGAGGTGGGCCTTGCGGTCCACCTCCCGTCGGGCCCGGTCGTCGAGTTGCTGTTGGGACCGGTCGCGCAGCGCCGGCACGGTGACCGCCCCGGCGAGGGCGAGCACCGCCCCGACCAGCGCACCGCCGACGAGTACGCCGAGCAGTCGGCGTGCGGTGGAACCCCCGTACTCCATGCCCCGGATTCTGCGGGACCGACCGGTGTCCGGGAGGCTCATCGCGTCGACGGTGCCAGTTTCGACATGCTGTTCACTTATTTGGTCTGAATTTTGCGGTTTCTGCCGATACCGCCGTGAGCGTCTCTACAGTGGATGACACGTCGACATCCCGCGCGAACCGGTGGCGCCTGTCCGGTTCGCGGTGCACAGTGATCACATGAGCGACAGCGGAAGCGGTACCCGGTACTACTGGTGCGTCCGACACCAGCGGGTGGAGACCGACGCGGACGTGTGCCCGGCCAAGCACGTTCTCGGCCCGTACGCCTCGGCGTCCGACGCCGAGCATGCGCTGCAACGGGTGCAGGAGCGCAACGAAGCGTGGGAGGCGGAGGACGCCCGCTGGGCCGGGGAGGAGAGCTAGACCGGCGGTCTCGGCCCGGGTCGGACACTCCGTGCTCTCCGTGACGAGACATCCGAGAGCATGTCCCCAAGGAGGGAACCGAGATGGCCGAAGCACAGCAGGCCACTGCCCGGCCGGCCACCAACCGGACCACCGCCCGGAAGACCGCCGCGGTGAGCAGGAGTGCCGGAGCCAGCCGGACCAACCCGGCGCGCAAGGCCGCAGCGGCCGGCGCGACCGCGCGCAGGGGCGTGGCGCGGACGGCGCCCGCCGGCAAGGCGACCACCGGTCGGGCCACCGCGACCGGTCCCGCGCGGAAGACCGCCGGCACGACGAAGGCGACCGGTACGACGAAGGCGACGACCGCCAAGAAGACCGGCACGACGAGGGCGACCGGCACGACGAGGGCGACGACCGCGAAGGCCGCCACCGCGAGGAAGACGGTGACCGCGAAGAAGGCCGCCACCGCGAGGAATAAAGCCACGACCGCGAAGAAGGCCACCACCGCGAAGAAGGCGACGGCCGCGAAGGCCACGACCGCGAAGAAGGCCGTGACGGCGAAGGCCACGACCGCCCGGAAGGCGGCCGGCACGAAGACGGCGGTGACCGCGAAGAAGGCGGCCACGGCGAGGACCGGCGCCGCGAAGCGTACCCCTGTGAAGCGGACCACCACCCCGGCGAAGGCGGCCACCGCGGCGCGGCCGACCACGGCGGCGGCCGTCGCGAAGGCCATCGCGGGCAAGGCCACGTCGGCGGGCCAACGGAACATCGTCGCCCGGAAGCCCGCCACGGCGAAGAAGACCGTGGCGCCGAAGAAGACGACCGCGCCGAAGAAGACGACCGCGGCGAAGCGCACCTCGGCCGCCAAGACGGTGGCGAAGCGTTCCATCGCCGCCCCGCAGACCGTGGCCAAGCGGGCGCCGGCCCGGAAGACCGCCGCCAGCCCGGCGGTACCGGCGAAGAAGGCCACCGCCCGCAAGACCACCACGACCCGGCCGACCGTGGCCCGCAAGACGGCGACCAGCGCGCCGGCCCGTAGGGCGACGGCCGCCGCGTCGAGCGTGGCGCGCAAGGCCACCTCCACCGCGTCGGGTGCGGCCCGTAAGGCGACCACCGCCCTGCCCCGCCGGGCCGCCGGAACGGCGAAACAGACCACCGCGACGCGTACCGCCCGGGTGCATTCCGGCGCTCGTAAGGCCACCGCCCGGAAGACTGCGGGCTGACTGACCTGACCGGTACCCGATGGCCACCGGAAACGGCACGTCACGGGCCGGTCCTGGCACCCGTCGGCAGGAGGCGGATCCGGGTGCCCGCTGCTAAGAATGATCCGTGGTCATCCGACGTGTACTCGCCCCCCGCATCGACTTCACCGCGCTGCGGCGGGAACTGGACCTGCCCGGTGGATTCCCGGTCGAGGCGCTCCGGGAGGCGGACGAGGCGGTGGCGGCGGGTCCGGGACCGTCGACCGACCGGACGGACGTACCCTTCGTCACCCTCGACCCGGCCACCTCGCGGGACCTGGACCAGGCGATGTGCCTGACCCGGCGGCCCGGTGGTGGCTACCGGGTCCGGTACGCCATCGCCGACGTCAGCTCCTTCGTCCGCCCGGGTGGGGCACTGGAGGCGGAGACCTGGCGTCGGGGACAGACCATCTACCTGCCCGACGGCAAGGTGCCGCTGCACCCGGAGACGCTGAGCGAGGGCGCGGCCAGCCTGCTGCCCGACGTCGAGCGGCCCGCCGTGGTCTGGACCATCGACCTGGACGTGGACGGCGCGCCCGGGACGGTACGGCTGGAGCGGGCCCTGGTCCGCAGCCGCGCCAAGCTCGACTATGCCACCGCCCAGGCCGACGCGGAGGCCGGACGGCTACCCGAGCCGATCGCGCTGCTGCCCGAGATCGGCACCCTGCTGACCGTCCGGGGACTGGACCGGGGAGCGATCAACCTGCCCCTGCCCGAGCAGGACGTCGAACCTGACGGCGACGGCTGGCGGCTGGTGCTTCGGCCGCCGGTGCCGATGGAGGACCACAACGCGCAGATATCGCTGCTCACCGGCATGGTCGCCGCGCAGCTCATGGTTGCCGGCGGGGTGGGTCTGCTCAGGACGATGCCCGCGCCGCGCCCGGAGGCGGTGCAGCGGCTGCGGACCGCCGCCGTCCCGCTCGGCGTGGACTGGCCGGCGGAGATGAGTGTCGGACGGCTGATCGCCGGGCTGGACCCGGCCCGTCTCCGGAACGCGGCCTTCCTCGACCAGGCCGCCGAGCTGATGCGCGGGGCGGGCTACACCGCGTTCGACGGCACGCTGCCGGAGGACCCGGGCCACGGCGGCGTCGGTGGCGCGTACGCGCACGTCACGGCACCGCTGCGCCGGCTCGCCGACCGGTACGCCACCGAGGTGTGTCTCGCCCTGCACGCCGGTACGCCGGTCCCGGACTGGGCGCGTACCGCGCTGCCGAAGCTGCCGGGGGTGATGGCGACCACCGACCGGGTCGCCTCGGCCGCTACCCGGGGCGCCATCGAACTGGCCGAGGCGGTGCTGCTCGCCCACCGGGTCGGGGAGACCTTCGACGCGGCGGTGGTCGACGTGGACAGCCCGGCGGACGGCCGGTCCCGTCGCCTGCCTGGCGGGGCGGTGGCGCTCGACGACCCGCCGGTACGGGCCCGCTGTGACGGCGAGCTGCCACTCGGCGAGCGGATCCGGGTCCGCCTGGTGACGGCCGACCCGGCCACCCGGAAGGTGCGCTTCGAGCGGGCCTGACCCGGGTGCCGGCTGTGCTCCGCGCAGGGCCTGACCCGGGTGCCGGCTGTGCTCCCGCAGGGCTGGCCCGTGCTGTGTACGCGCCTGACCTGCGTGCCGGCGGGAATTTGTCACAGCGGCCGGTACTGCTGCCGGCCGCCGGAGTTTGCGAGGATGGCTGCCATGGCTTACGACGCGAGCACGCTGCCCGACGTGTCCGGGCTGACCGTCGGCATTATCGGTGGCACCGGTGACCAGGGGCGAGGGCTCGCCTACCGGTTCGCCCGGTCCGGGCAGCGGGTGCTGATCGGTTCGCGGTCGGCGGAGCGCGCCGAGCAGGCCGCCCGGGAGATCGCCGCACTCGACGGGGTGCCGGCCGACGCCTGGGTCTCCGGCGGTGACAACGCCGAGGTCGCGTACGGCTCCGACATCGTGATCATCGCGGTGCCGTGGGACGGGCACGGGGCCACCGTCGCCGCGCTCGCCGAGCCGCTGAGCGGCAAGATCGTCATCGACTGCGTCAACCCGTTGGGCTTCGACAAGCAGGGGCCGTACGCCCTGACCGTGGCCGAGGGCAGCGCGGTGCAGCAGGCGGCGGCCCTGCTGCCCGCCTCCCGGGTCTGTGCGGCGTTCAACCACGTCAGTGCGCCCCTGCTGGCCGATCCGGCCGTCGACCGGATCGACCTGGACGTGCTGATCTGCGCCGAGGACCGGGAGCTGGTGGGTGTGGTGGCGGCGCTGGCGGCGCGGATTCCCGGGATGCGTGGCATCTACGCCGGCCGGCTGCGTAACGCCCACCAGATCGAGGCGTTCACCGCCAACCTGATCGCGATCAACAAGCGGTACAAGGCCCACGCCGGCATCCGGGTCACTGACCTCTGATCGACCGGCCCGTCGCCGGCTCACCCCGTCGCCGGCTCACCCCGTCGATCATGGAGTTGTGGTGGGGGACAAGGTGGTAAAAACACCCCCGAACCGGGTACCACAACTCCATGATCGGCAAGCGGTGAGGGCTCAGAAGGTGTGCTCGGCGGCCGGGAACTCGCCGCCGCGTACCTCGTCGGCGAACCGCCGGGTGGCCTCGGCCAGCACCCCGGCCAGGTCGGCGTACCGCTTCACGAAGCGCGGCACCTGACCGGTACGCAGCCCGGCCATGTCCTGCCAGACCAGCACCTGGCCGTCTGCGTCCGGACCGGCGCCGATGCCGATCGTCGGGATCGGCAGCTCGTGGGTGATCCGCTTGGCCACCTCGCCCGGCACCATCTCCAGCACCACCGCGAACGCCCCCGCCTCGGTCACCGCCCGGGCGTCGGCGAGTACGTCCTCGGCTGCGTCACCACGCCCCTGCACCAGGTAGCCGCCGATGGCGTGCTCGCTCTGCGGGGTGAAACCGATGTGCGCCATCACCGGGATACCGGCCGCCGCGATCGCCGCGATCTGCGCGGCGCACCGTCGGCCGCCCTCCAGCTTGACCGCGTGGCAGCCGCCCTCCTTCATGAACCGCACGGCGGTGCGTACCGCCTGCACCGGCCCCTCCTCGTACGAGCCGAACGGCAGGTCGCCCACGATCAGACTGTGCTGGGTGGCCCGGACCACCGCGCGGACCAGCGGCAGCAGCTCGTCGACGGTCACCGGCAGGGTGGTCTCGTGCCCGAACACGTTGTTGGCCGCCGAGTCCCCGACCAGCAGCACCGGGATGCGCGCCTGGTCGAAGATCGACGCGCTGTACTGGTCGTACGCGGTCAGCATGGGCCACCGCTCGCCCCGCTGCTTGGCGGCGATCAGGTCGCGGGTGCGTACCCGTCGAGTGGCCGGACCACCGTAGAGCGTGGGCACCTCGCCGGGCGCGTCGGCGGGCACCTTGCCAGGCGCGTCGGCGGGCACCTTGCCAGGCGCGTCGGCGGTGCCGGATGTCGGTTTTGTCCCTGACTCGGACATGGTTGCTCCTCTCACCTCAAGGCCGCCCTCGCGGTCCCCGGGTTACCCGCATCGTCGCACCGGTCCGACCGGCCACGGCAGTGCGCAGTGGAGGATTTCACTCTCCGGTGGCCGTCCCGATCTCAACCGTGTTCGCGCCACCGGTTGGTGATCGGCAGTCGCCGGTCCCGACCGAACGCCTTCATCGAGATCTTCATACCCGGAGCGGACTGCCGACGCTTGTACTCGGCGGTGTCCACCATGCGTAGCACCCGGTCGAGCACGGCCGGGTCGTGACCGGCCTCGACCAGCCCCTGCCGGCCCAGGTCGGTGTCGACGTACGCCATCAGGATCGGGTCCAGCACCGAGTAGTCGGGCAGGGTGTCGCTGTCCAGTTGGCCCGGGCTCAGCTCGGCGCTCGGCGGCTTGCCGATCGAGCTCTCCGGGATCGGCGGCGTCTCGCCCCGGCTGGCCGCGTCGGCGTTGCGCCACCGGGCCAGCTTCCAGACCAGCGTCTTCCAGACGTCCTTGAGGGGGTTGAACCCACCGACGGAGTCGCCGTAGAGGGTGGAGTACCCCACCGCCAGTTCGCTCTTGTTGCCGGTGGTCAGTACCAGGTGGCCCTCCTGGTTCGACAGCGCCATCAGGATCACCCCCCGGACCCGGGCCTGGAGGTTCTCCACCGTCACGCCGGAGAGCGACATGTTGGCCAGGAAGGTGTCCACCATCGGCTGGATCGGCTCGATCCGGTAGTCCAGCCCGGTCCGCATGGCCAGTTCCGCCGCGTCCGACCGGGAATGCTCCGACGAGTGCTGGCTCGGCATGGAGACCCCGACCACCTGGTCCGCGCCGAGCGCGTCGACCGCGATCGCGGCCACCACCGCCGAGTCGATGCCGCCGGAGAGCCCGAGCACCACCGACGGGAAACGGTTCTTCCGGACGTAGTCGCGCAGGCCGAGCACCAGCGCCTGCCAGACCTCCGCCTCGTCGGCGACCGGCTCGATGATCCCGCCGATTGTCGGCGGCCCGGCCGGTGCGGGCTGCGCGTCGGTGCGGTGGGTACGCACCACCCGCAGGTGGTCGGCGTGCTGCTCCAGCAACTCCCCGGCCGCCCCGGCGGGTTCGCTGGTCACCGCGCCGCCCCCGGCCGGCTCGGGCAGCGCCACGTCGTGCAGCAGCAAATGTTCGACGAACTGCGGCGCCCGGGCCAGCAGGGTGCCGTCCGCCGCGACGATCATCGAGTCCCCGTCGAAGACCAGTTCGTCCTGGCCGCCGACCATGTTGACGTACGCGATGGTCGCCCCGGCCTCGGCGGCCCGGCGCCGGACCAGCGGCAGCCGGATGTCGTCCTTGTTCAGCTCGTACGGCGAGCCGTTGATGTTGACCACCAGGCCGACCCCGGCCTGCCGGGCGACCGCGAACGGGCCACCGGCCTGCCACAGGTCCTCGCAGATGGTCAGCGCCACGTCCACCCCGCCGAGCCGGACCACGGTCAGCGTGTCCCCCGGGACGAAGTAGCGGTCCTCGTCGAAGACGCCGTAGTTGGGCAGGTGGTGCTTGAAGTAGGTGGCCACCACCGCGCCGGAGTGCAGCAGCGCGGCGGCGTTGCGCGGACCCCGCCCCGGCTCGGCGTCCGCGCTGATCGCGGGCGGGCCGTCGGCGTCCAGGTAGCCGACCACCACCGGCAGGTCGCCGAGGCCGTCGGCGGCCAGGTCGGCGGCGAGCCGGTGCAGCGCCTCCCGGGAGGCGGCGGTGAAGGACTGCCGGAAGACCAGATCCTCGACCGGGTACCCGGTCAGCATCATCTCGGGGAAGGCGAGCAGGTGCGCACCGGCGGCGGCGGCGTCGCGGGCCACCCGCCGGACGATCTCCGCGTTGCCGGTGAGGTCACCGACGGTCGGGTTGACCTGGGCGAGGGCGAGGCGCAGGGTCGGCATGCCCCCCATCTTGCCCGGTCCGTCGGCCCGGTACGCCCGCGCCCCGCAGCGTTGCGACCGCTGCCACCCGGTGACCACCACGTGGTGGACTGCCGCCGTCGCCGGGGTGTCCGGGGCAGTATGTTGGGGCGGAGGGCCCGGGAGGTGCGTGCATCACCCCCAGGTCATCGACCGTCATCGGATTCTCGTAACGTCTGCGTAACGAGGTCGGTGGAGACTGGGCGGCCAGGCGCGCGCCGGCTCTGCCGGAGGCCGGCAAGAAGTCGCAAGGGGTGGAAGTGGACCGTCAGCAGGAGTTCGTGCTCCGCACGCTGGAAGAGCGTGACATCCGTTTCGTCCGGCTGTGGTTCACCGACGTGCTCGGCACGCTGAAGAGCGTCTCGGTGGCCCCAGCCGAACTGGAGGCGGCCTTCGAGGAAGGTATCGGCTTCGACGGCTCCGCCATCGAGGGCTTCGCCCGGGTCTTCGAGTCCGACATGGTCGCCATGCCCGACCCGACCACCTTCCAGGTCTTCCCCTTCGAGGGCGGGGTCAGCGGCGAGAGCGCCCGGATGTTCTGCGACATCCTGCTGCCCGACGGCAGCCCGTCCTGGGCCGACCCCCGGCACGTGCTGCGCCGGGCCCTGTCCCGGGCGGCGGAGAAGGGCTTCACCTTCTACACCCACCCGGAGATCGAGTTCTTCCTGCTGGAGAACGGCGGCGCCGACGGCTCGGTGCCGGTCCCGGTGGACACCGGCGGCTACTTCGAGCACACCACCCACGCCGTGGCCCGCGACTTCCGCCGCCAGGCCGTGCTGGCGCTGGAGCGGATCGGCATCTCGGTCGAGTTCAGCCACCACGAGGTCGCCCCCGGCCAGCAGGAGATCGACCTGCGCTACGCCGACGCGCTGGCCACCGCCGACAACATCATGACCTTCCGGCACGTGGTCAAGGAGGTCGCGCTCTCCACCGGGGTACGCGCCACCTTCATGCCCAAGCCCTTCACCGACCAGCCCGGCAGCGGCATGCACACCCACCTCTCCCTCTTCGAGGGCGAGCGGAACGCCTTCCACGACCCCAGCGACCCGATGAAGCTCTCCAAGGTCGCCCGGGCGTTCATCGCCGGTCTGCTGGTGCACGCCCGGGAGTACACCGCGGTCACCAACCAGTGGGTCAACTCCTACAAGCGGCTCTTCCCGCTCACCCTGCCGGACCGGATCACCGAGAGCCCGGCGTACGTCTGCTGGGGGCACCTCAACCGGTCCGCCCTGGTCCGGGTGCCGGCGTACGGCAAGCCCAACTCGGCCCGGGTCGAGGTCCGCTCGCCCGACTCGGCTGCCAACCCGTACCTGGCCTTCGCGGTGATGCTCGGTGCCGGGCTCAAGGGCATCGAGGAGGGCTACGAGCTGCCGCCGGGCGCCGAGGACGACGTCTGGTCGCTGTCCAACGCCGAGCGCCGGGCCATGGGGTACGAATCCCTGCCGGAGAACCTCGCCGAGGCGATCGACGTGATGGCCGGCAGCGAGCTGGTCGCCGAGGTGCTCGGTGAGCACGTCTTCGACTTCTTCCTGCGCAACAAGCGCGCCGAGTGGGAGCAGTACCGGCGTGAGGTCACCCCGTACGAGCGGCAGCGTTACCTCTCCCTCTGAACCGCCTTCCCGCCGACACCCCGGGGCACGGCTGACCCGTCGGACATCCCGATCAGGACAATCGGTGGGTCAGCCAGACCGGGGTGGGCACGCTATCGTCTCGACCACGTGACCGGCATCCGCGCCGGGCGTACCCCTATGGGAGGCAGTCGGTGCTGGAGGATCTGCTCACGGGAGCCTGGCAGAGCATCGTTTTCGGTGTGGTCGGGGTGGCCCTGATGGCGGCCGGCTTCGTCCTGGTCGACGTGCTGACCCCGGGGCGGTTGCGGGAGCTGATCTGGGTCCGCCGCAACGGCAACGCCGCGCTGCTGCTCGCCGCCAACCAGCTCGGCATCGCCGGCATCGTCTTTACCGCCATCCTCACCAGCTACACGTCGTTCAGCAAGGGGCTGGCCTCCACGGTCGTCTTCGGGCTGATCGGCCTGGTCATCATGGCGCTCGCCTTCTTCGTGCTCGACCTGCTCACCCCGGGCAAGCTCGGCGAGATCATCTGCTCCGACGAGCCGCACCCGGCGGCCCGGGTCAGCGCCGCCACCCACTTCGGCGCCGCCCTGATCGTCTGCGCCTGCATCGCCTGACCGGCGGTCCGGGGCAGCCGCCCCGCAGCGCAGGCCGGGGGCGGGATCAGCCGGCGCGGCCGGCCCGGCCGGGCGTCGTACCCGGGGGATAGTCTCCGGCCGTGAACCGCACCGACCGCCTCTACGCCATCGTCGAGGAGTTGCGTGCGGTCACCCCACGCCCGCGCAGTGCCCGCTGGCTCGCTGGCCGGTTCGAGGTGAGCACCCGCACCATCGAGCGGGACATCAGCGCCCTCCAGCAGTCCGGGGTGCCGATCTGGGCCGAGCCGGGGCGGGCCGGTGGGTACGTGCTCGACGCCGCCCGTACCCTGCCGCCGGTCAACGTCACCCCGGCCGAGGCGGTGGCCATGGCGGTGGCCCTGCACCGGCTCGCCGGCACCCCGTTCGCCGGGCCGGCCGGCACCGCGCTGCGCAAACTGCTCGCTGTGCTGCCCCCGGCCGCCGCCGCCCAGGCACACGACCTCGCCCGTCGGGTGCACCTGGTCGGGCCGGGGCCGGCCACGCCCGTCCCGGCCCTCGTCGCCGACGCGCTGACCGCCCGCCGGGTGCTGCGCCTGCGGTACGCCGACCGGGGCGGTACCGCCTCCGTGCGGGACGTCGAGCCGCTCGGCTTCCTCGGCAACCCCACCCACTGGTACCTGGTGGCCTGGTGCCGGCTGCGGGACGGGCTGCGCGCCTTCCGCACCGACCGGATCTCCTCGGTGACCGCGCTGGCCGAGGTCGCCCCGCCCCGCGAGCTGGGCCCCGGTGACCTGGACATTCCGCACGAGCAACTCCGCCGGGTCAGCCTGGTCTGACCCGGGCTGCGGCGAGTCGCACCCGGTCTGACCCGCGTCGCGGCGGTCGCCCCCCGGTCTGACCCGCGTCGCGGCGGTCGCCTCCGTCCGGCATGCTGAAACACGCAGACACGGTCCGATGTGGAAGGAACCACCAGCGTGCCCCAGGTGCTCAGTTACGCCGATGCGGTACGCCTGCTCGGCGGGCAGCAGAGCCGGTTCGTCGAGGCGTTCGACAAACTGACCGGGGGAGCGCTGCTGGCCGCCTCGGTGCCGGTACCGGCCCTGCTCGGCATCTTCGACGCCAAGGCCGAGTTCGTCCGGCTCGGCCACGACCTGGTCCGGTCCGCGTCCGAGCGGCGCTCCGGCCTGTCCCGGTACGACCGTACCCAGCGGCTGGAGGCGGCCCACGCGGTCCTCGCGGTCACCGCGTACTTCGAGGTGCTGGCCGGGGCGGAGCTGCCGTTCGCCTTCACCGACCTGGCGGTCGACGCGGGCGAGCAGTTGACCTTGGCCGGGGCGTACGCGCCCGACCCCCGGATGCTGACCGACGCGCTCTTCGGCACCGTCGCCCCGGTGCCCGGCCCGCACCTGCCCTACCCGCGCTACCGGGCGGCACTGGTCGAGTTCTACGGCGCGGTCGGCGGGCGACTGGGCAACTTCGTGCACGGACTGGCCGCCTGGGACCGGCTCGACCGGGCCGGTCAGCGAGCCTTCGCCGCGCTGCTGGAGGACGCTCCGGAACGGGCCGCCGTCCGGCACCGGCACCTGTTCACCAAGCTCGCCGCCGAGTTCCCCGAGGTGCGGTTCTGGCTCGGGCTGTACGAGCACGAGGCCACCCGGGGCGAGATCCGGTCGCTGGCCGCCGGCCTGGTCGAGCTGCGGGACGCCCTCGACGCCATCTCGACCGGCCGGGCGCCGGACGAGCGGCGGGCCGCGCTGGCCCGGGCGTACGCCGCCGAACTGGACCAGCCGATCGTCGCCTCCGGGGAGGTGCCGGCCGGCCTGCGGGTACCCACCCTCGGCGGGGCGTACGTGCCGCCGCTGTGCCGGATCGTCGAACTCGCCCCGGCCGACCGGCCCAGCGACGAGGCCTGGTGGGACCGCCACCCCCTCCGGGCCGACCTGTGGCAGTCGCTGCTGGTCCACCTCACCGCACCCGGTGCAGCCCGGGCGCCGCTGCTGGTGCTCGGCCAGCCCGGCTCGGGCAAGTCCCTGCTGACCAGGATCCTCGCCGCGCAGCTCCCGGCCGCCGACTTCATGGTGGTCCGGGTGGCGCTGCGGCACGTCCATGCCGCCGCCGACCTCCAGGAGCAGATTGAGCAGGCGGTCCGGTACGACACCGGGGAACGGGTCGACTGGCCGGCGCTGTCCCGCTCCGCCGGTGACGCGCTGCCGGTGGTGCTGCTCGACGGCTTCGACGAGCTGCTCCAGGCCACCGGGGTCGCCCAGACCGACTACCTGCGTCGGGTCGCCGCCTTCCAGCGCCGGGAGGCCGACCAAGGCCGCCCGGTCGCGGTGCTGGTGACCAGCCGGACCAGCGTCGCCGACCGGGCCCAGCCACCGGCCGGGACGGTGGCGGTGCGGCTGGAACCGTTCGACGACACCCGGGTCGCCGCCTGGGTGGCCACCTGGAACACGGTCAACGCCGCCCCGTTCGCTGCGCTCGGTGTGCAGCCGCTGGACACCCCGACCGTGCTAGCCCACCGGGAGCTGGCCGGGCAACCCCTGCTGCTGCTGATGCTCGCGCTCTACGACGCCGAGGGCAACGACCTGCGCAGCGCGCGCGAACTGCGCAGGGGCGAGCTGTACGAGCGGCTGCTGCGCCGCTTCGCCCGTCGGGAGGTGGTCAAGCACCGCGACGGGCTCTCCACCCGGGACCTGAACCGGGCGGTCGAGGAGGAGTTGCGGCGGCTGTCGGTGGTCGCGTTCGCCATGTTCAACCGGCGGGCCCAGTCGGTCACCGACACCGACCTGGAGGTCGACCTCGCCGCGTTGAAGGTCGGTGCCCCGGGGTCCGCCGTGGAGCGGTCCGGTCTGCGGACCCCGCTGCGGGCCGCCGAGGTGGTGCTCGGGCGGTTCTTCTTCATCCACCGGTCCCGGGCCACGCTGGACGACACGCGGCGGGAGACCTACGAATTCCTGCACGCCACCTTCGGCGAATACCTGGTGGCCCGGTTCACCGCCCAGGTGGTGGCCGACCTGGTGGCCCGGGACGCCGCGTCCAGCCTGTCGCTGGGCGGGGAACCGGTCGACGACGACCTGCTGCACGCCCTGCTGTCGTACGCGGTGCTGACCAGCCGCGCCCCGGTGGTCGCCTTCCTCGCCGAGCACACCGCCACCCTGAACGACCAGCGGCGCGCGGACTGGGCGGACCTGCTGCTCCGCCTGTTCCGGAGTGCGCCGTACGCGACCGGTGGGCGCCGGTTCGACGGGTACCGGCCGATGGTGCTGCCGGTGCCGGCCCGGCACGCCGCGTACACCGCCAACCTGCTGCTGCTCGCGGTCTGTGCGGCCGGCGAGGTGACCGCCGGGCAGCTCTTCCCGGGCGTGACCGACGTGGTCGGCCGGTGGCGCGGCCAGGCCCTGCTCTGGCGCTCCCAGCTCGACGACGAGGAGTGGGCCGCCTTGGTCAACGCGTTGGCCCTGGACCGCCGGGTGACCGGGCACGGCCGGGACGTCGCGCTGTCCCGGGACGACGGCAGCTTCACCCCACCGCCGGTGGACCCGCGCTGGGCGCACAACCTCGGCCCGGTTGCCGAGGCCGGTGAGCAGATGTTCTACCAGGTGCCGGACCAGGAGACCTGGTTCCGGCGCCGGGCGCACTTCGAGTGCGACGTCGACGACGACACCGTGCGGCACGCCCTGGAGCCGATCGTCGAGTACCTGCCGGACTCGACCGGCCGGTTCGCCCGACCATGGGCCGACGACCTGTCCTCCGCCGCCCACCTGCTGCTCGACGCCTGGCTGTTGCCGTACTTCCACGGGGTAGCGCCGGAGGAACAGGCGCGGGTGTACCGGCGGTGTGCGCGGATCGCCGCCACCGTCGAGAACCAGTGGGGGCCGGTCTCGTACACCTATCCGCTGCTGCTGCTGGACCGGTTGGCCGGCGACCGGACGGTCCCCGCCGATCTGGCCTTCGAGGTCCTGATGGCCTGTGTCAACGTGGTACTGGACCTGGGCTCCGGGACAACAGCGGCGCTCCGCTGCATCCTGGCCCTGCTCGGCCGGGACCGGACGGTCGACGTGAAGCTGTACGTGATGACCGACGAACTGCTCGGCCTGGCCCGACGGGGCGAGCACGTCGACTGGCTGGACGACCTCCTCGCCGACGTGCTGGTCCGGCTCCACGAACTCGAACTGGGCCGGGTGCCGCTCTCGACGGCCGAGGCGGAGAGCTTCCGGCAGCGCTACGGCGATCGCCGGCCCGACCTGGTGCAGCGGCTGCGCCCGCTGGTCGACGGCCCGGAGTGAGCCGGGCCGACGCGCGGCAGAGGAACTGACCAGCGAAGAGAAAGGGCTCCGCTCCCGGGCCGGATGATCTGCTTTGCCAGCTCAGGGACCCAGACCTCCCGGCGGACCACCCGCTCCACGCGCACGTCTGCTGGCCGTCCGCCGCGCGTTCCACGGCGCCCAGCCGCTTCCGGGCGTAGTCGTTCAGCCAGCACCCGTCGCGCCGGCAGTAACTGCACGGTCTGCCGTAGTCCTGGCGGTATCCGTGCCGGAAGCGCACCTCGCGCCACCGGGCCAACACGTCGGTACCGTGCCGCTCCGCCACCCTGGTGGCTAGGTGCTCCTCCGCCCAGCGCCACTGGCGGCACCCGCTGTGCCCGGTGCACTCCCCGCACCGCTTGCCGTCCCGGTGCTGTTCGGCTGTCCCCCTGGCCGCCAGGAACAGGTCCGCGCGGCCCGGTGGTCCGTCGACCATCGCCATACCCACCTCCAGAGACAGGCAGGTCCGGCCACGGAGCCCTAGTCACGTGGCCGGACCGCTTCCCCTCTTAGGAGACCGGAGTCTGTACCGTCTTTCAAGTATGACAGGGGGTGTTGATGGGCGTTGCTGGGCCATCTGAGCAGCGCATAAGAGTGATCCGGTCACGGCTTTCAGGTTCGAAAGGGGGTAAGCTCAGGATGCTTCGGAGATGGGCTGGAGGCGGAGGCTGTACGGGAGCGCGGAGCTGCAGGAGCGCCTGGGCGTGTCGCGCGTGCGGGTCGTTCAGCTCACCAGCCGCCCCGACTTCCCGGAGCCCTTCGACCGCCTGGCCGGCGGAGCGGTCTGGCTGGTCGAAGAGGTGGAAGCCTGGATTACCGAGCACCAGCCGTGGAAGGCGCGGGGAGCGGACGAACCACCGCCGCCGGAGAACTGAGCGGCCAGCAGAAAGATGGTCCGGACCCTCCAAGGGGCCGGACCGTTCTCTGTTCCTGCTCAGGCCGTCGTAGCGGCCTTGTTCCTGCCCAGTGAGCCGGGTCACCGGGCTGGGTCCGGAAACACCGACACAGGGTTGTCGCGGTACCCGCCGATCCTTGTTGTCGAGGGCCGGTCGACCGACCGGCCGGTACAGGAGTGAGTGACACCATGACCAACGCGGTGACCTGGTTCGAGATCGGCACCGACCAGCCGGAAGCGGCCGAGCGCTTCTACGCCGAACTGTTCGGCTGGACGTTCGGCACCGAGCCGGGTGCCGCCGGCGACCCGGCGTACCGGACCACCGACACCGGTGTCGAGGGCTCGATCGGTGGGGGCATCCGGGACAGCGGGGGCGCGTACCCCGGGTACGCGATCTTCTACGTGCAGGTGGCGGATGTGGCCGACGCCTGCCGGCGGGCCGAGGCGGCCGGCGGCAAGGTGCTGGTACCGGCGAAGAGCGCGGCCAGCGGGCTCACCTTCGCCCACCTGCTCGACCCGACCGGCAACCACATCGGCGTCTACGCCCCGCCAGCGGGCAACTGATCCGTCGGGTTGCCGGGCGCAGGGCACGACGGGTGCCGGGCGCTCCGCCCCGCCTCACCAGGGCGGGGCGCCCGGACGTCGTCAGCGTCCCGGTCCGCCCCAGTGACCGCGCCAACCACCACCGAGTACGCCGGCCTCGGCGGCCTTGGTGATCGCATCGGCCTGTTCCTGGGTGAGCTTGCCGTCTTCGACGGCCTGCTTCAGCCGCTCGGCCAGCGCGGCCTGCCGGTCGGCCCGGTCGGGCCGGTCACCGACCCGGTCCCGCCACCGCTCGTCGCGGTCCGCCTTCCGCTGCTCGTGCACCTTCTCCAGCGCGGCGGTGACCTTCTCCACCGGTACGCCCAGTTCCTTGGCCAGGGCCTCGGCGAACTCGGTCCGGTGCTCGGTGCGCCGGTCCTCGGTCGACGAGGAGGCGGACGGCGTCGGGCTCGCGCTGCTGTCGGCGAGTGCGACAGCCGGCGCGGCGATGCCGACGCCGAGTACGCCGGCCGCAGCCAGCCCGATCAGCACGTTCTTCCGGGTGAATCTCCGGGACATGATGGCGCTCCAGATCGTCGGTGAGTTTCCTTACCTGACTCAGAGTGACATATCTGGCTGATTGCAGCTTGTGACGGACCTGCAAGTTTGCTGAGTATCCGCAGCTCAGCGCCGTGGCCGGCCCGGTCACGGGCCTGTTCAGCGGACCGCAGGGCTCACGGTGAGTGTGCCCGAGTCGGTGTCCAGGGTCGCCGGCACCCCCACCGGCACGGTGAGCTGACCCGGCCCGTGCCCGATCGGCAACCCGCCGAGCACCGGCACGCCGAGATCACCCAACCGCTCGGTCAGTACGTCGTTGACCGTGGTGTCCCAGCCGTCCGCACAGTTGGTGAACTGGCCCACCGCCACCCCGGCCAGTCCGGCCAGCGCCCCGGCCCGGCGTAGCTGGGTGAGCATCCGGTCGACCTTGTACGGCGGCTCCTCGACGTCCTCGATCAGCAGGACCGCCCCGGTCAGGTCCGGTAGATCCGGGGTGCCCACCGAGGCGGCGATCAGGCAGAGGTTCCCGCCGAGCAGCAGCCCGGTGGCCGTACCGGGCACGCACACCGCAGCGGTCTCCTCGGCCGGGTCGCGCCGCACCGTCACCGGTTCGCAGGTCATCAGCGCGGCGTGCAGCGACTCCGCCGACCGCAGGCCGGTACGCTCGTCCGACCAGGCCGCCCCCGGCCCGTGCACCCCGGCCAGCCGGGCGCCCCGCCAGAGCGCGAACTGCAACGCGGTGATGTCGGAGAAGCCGGCCACCACCTTCGGATCGCGGCGGACCAGCGCCATGTCGATGCGGTCCACCATCCGCTGCGCGCCGTACCCGCCCCGGGTGCAGATCACCCCGCGCACCTCCGGATCGGCGAAGGCCAGGTTGAGGTCCGCCGCCCGGTCGGTGTCCGTCCCGGCCAGGTAGCCGTTGCGGTCGTACGCGTGCGGGGCGGGCACCGGCCGCAGCCCCCAGCCGGTGAGCAGTTCGACACCCCGGGCCAGCCGCTCCGGCCGTAGTGGCCCGGAAGGCGAGACCAGCAGCACCTTGTCACCGGGACGCAGCGCGGGCGGGCGGACCGCCCCACCATCGGCGGCGTCGACCGTCACATCGGAAATCACAGCCGTCGAGCCTATCGGGACCGCCGGGCGGCACCCGCTAGCCTCGACGGGTGGCAACCGCGCTGGTGATCGAGAACGACCCGACCGATGACCCCCGCCGGCTGGGGGAGTGGCTGACCGAAGCCGGCCTCGAACTGCACGTCCTGCGTGCGCACGCCGGTGACGAACTTCCCGCCGACCTGGACGGGTACGCCGCCCTGGTGGTGCTCGGCGGCGAACAGCAGCCGTACCCGTACCCGGACGGCACTCCCGGCGCGCCCTGGTTCCCGGCCCTGGAGGGGCTGCTGCGCAAGGCGGTCCGGCACCGGGTGCCGACCCTGGGCGTCTGCCTGGGCGCGCAACTGCTCGCCACCAGCCACGCCGGTGAGGTCGAGCGCAGCGCGGCCGGGCCGGAGGTCGGACCGGCCGTGGTCGGTCGCCGGGACGCCGCCGAGACCGACCCGCTGTTCCGGTACGTGCCGCTGATCCCGGACGTGTTCCAGTGGCACATCGACGAGATCACCGAACTGCCCCGGGGCGCCACCCTGCTGGCCGCCTCCACCCGCTACCCGCACCAGGCGTTCCGTCTCGGCGACCGGGCCTGGGGGTTGCAGTTCCACATCGAGTGCGACACCGCGATGATCGCCGACTGGGCGACCGACTCGCGGCTGCTGGCCGACCTCGGGTACGACCCGGAGCTGGTGGTGGCCGCCTGCGATGCGGTGATGACCGACGTCGAGGAGGTGTGGCAGCCGTTCGCCGCCCGGTTCGCCGCCCTGGCCCTCGGCGAGCTGGACGATGGCGGCCCGCGCCGGACCCTGCCGCTGCTCGGCCACTGAGGGGTGGCGATGAGCAGACCCACCAGGGCACCCGCCCGCCTCGCCCGGTACGGCTTCGGGGTCAGCGACGGTGACGGCGGCGCCCGCGCCGCCGACCTGCTCGGCCCGACCGGGCTGGGACTGTGGCGCCCGGAGACCCAGGAACCGACCGACGAGGCGGCGGCCGAGCTGCTCACCGCGCTCTCCCGGGCCGCCGACCCCGACCTGGCGCTGCGTCAGCTGCACCGGATCGTCGAGGCGGAACGACGTACCGCCCCGGAAGGTGCGCAGTCGGCGCTGCTCGCCGCCCTGCTCGCTGACGCCGGGCTGCGCCGCCGGCTGGTCGCGGTGCTCGGCGCCTCCTCCGCGCTCGGTGACCACCTGGTCGCCAACCCGGACCAGTGGACCGCGCTGTCCACCAGCCCCGACGGGTCCGCCCCGACCGCCGACGGCACCCTGGAGCCGACCGGTGTGGACGGATCAGCGATCCCGGCGCTGCGCCGGGCGTACCGGCTGGCGCTGCTGCGGATCGCGGCGGCCGACCTGACCGGCGGACGGGTGCTGGAACAGAGCATGGCCGCGCTCTCCGCGCTGGCCGACGCCACCCTCACCGCCGCCTACGACATCGCGGTGGCCGAGCTGCCCGCCGGTACGCCCACCCCCCGGCTGGCGGTGGTGGCGATGGGCAAGTGCGGTGGCGGGGAACTCAACTACGTCTCCGACGTCGACGTCATCTTCGTCGCGGCAGGCGACGAGGACCTGCCCGCCGCCACCACCATCGCCACCCGGCTGATCCATATCTGCGGCCTGGTCGCCTGGCCGGTGGACGCCGCGCTGCGCCCCGAGGGCAGCCGGGGTCCGCTGGTCCGCACCCTCGCCAGCCACCTCGCCTACTATCGGCGCTGGGCCCGGACCTGGGAGTTCCAGGCCCTGCTCAAGGCCCGCCCGGCCGCCGGTGACCTAGACCTGGCGGCCGAGTGGATCGACCAGCTCGCGCCGCTGGTCTGGGCGGCGGCGGCCCGCCCCGAGGCGGTCGACGACGTCCGCGCGATGCGCCGCAAGATCATCGACAACATCCCGCCCAAGGAACTGGAACGCGAGATCAAACGCGGACCGGGCGGGCTGCGCGACATCGAGTTCGCCGTCCAGCTGCTGCAACTCGTGCACGGCCGGGCCGACGAGTCGCTGCGGCTGCCGGGCACCATCCCGGCGCTGCGCGCCCTGGTCACCGGCGGCTACGTGGGCCGCGCCGACGGGGAGGCGCTGCTGCGCGGCTACCGGTTCCTGCGGGGCGTCGAGCACCGGCTGCAACTTCAGGGACTGCGTCGCACGCACACCGTACCGACCGAACCGGCCGCGCTGCGCTGGCTGGCCGCCGCGCTCGGCTACACCGCGATGCCCGGCCGGGACGCCGTCGAGGCGTTCCGCGCCGACTGGGTCACCCACGCCACCGAGGTACGCCGGCTGCACGCGAAACTGCTCTACCGGCCGCTGCTGGAGTCGGTGGCCCGGGTACCGGCCGACGGGCTGCGGCTCACCCCGGAGGCGGCCCGCCACCGGCTGGAGATCCTCGGCTTCGCCGACCCGGCGGGTGCCCTGCGCCACATCCAGGCCCTCACCGGCGGGGTGAGCCGGACCGCCGCCATCCAGCGCACCCTGCTGCCGGTGCTCCTCTCCGACTTCGCCGACGCCCCCGAACCGGACCGGGGCCTGCTCAACTACCGGCAGGTCTCCGACAAGCTCGGCACCACCCCGTGGTACCTGCGGCTGCTACGCGACTCCGGGCCGGTGGCCCGCCGGCTGGCCCGGGTGCTCTCGCTGTCCCGGTACGCGGCCGACCTGCTGGCCCGCGACCCGGAGGCGCTGCGGCTGCTCGCCGAAGACCCGGAACTGACCGCCCGCCCGGCGGACGTACTCCGGGACGGGTTCACCGCCGCCGCCGCGCGGCACGCCGGCCCGGTCGAGGCGATCCGGGCGGTACGCGCCCTGCGCCGCCGGGAACTGGTCCGGCTCGCCTGCGCCGACGTGCTCAGCCGGGCCGGGGCACTCGCCTCCACCAGCAGCCGGGGTGGCGCGGACCGCCCGCCGGGGCCGGCGACCCTCGGCGACATCGCCGCGGTGGGCACCGCACTGTCCGACGTCACCGACGCCACCCTGGCCGCCGCGCTGCACATCGCCCGGGCCGCGAAACCCGCCCCGCCGGGGCTGCGGTTCGCCATCATCGGGATGGGCCGGCTCGGCGGGTACGAGTCGAACTACCTCTCCGACGCCGACGTCCTCTTCGTCTACGACCCGGCGCCCGGGGTACCGGACGACTCGGCCAGCGCCGCCGCGCACGCGATCGCCGAGGAACTGCGGCGCCTGCTTGGCATGCCCGCCCCCGATCCGCCGCTCGGTGTCGACGCCGACCTGCGGCCGGAGGGACGGCAGGGGCCACTGGTCCGCAGCCTCGCCGCGTACGCGCAGTACTACGCCCGCTGGTCGAAGGTGTGGGAGGCGCAGGCGTTGCTGCGGGCCCGGTTCGTCTGCGGCGACGCCGACCTGGGTACCGAGTTTGAGTCGATGATCGACCGGGTCCGCTATCCGCTCGGCGGGCTCACCCGCGAACAGGTCATCGAGATCCGGCGGATCAAGGCCCGGGTGGAGACCGAACGGATGCCGCGCGGCGCCGACCCGGCCACCCACACCAAACTCGGCCGGGGCGGACTGGCCGACGTCGAGTGGGCGGTGCAACTGCTCCAGCTCCAGCACGCCGGCACGATCGACGCGCTGCGCGGTACGCGCACCCTCGACGCGCTGACCGCCGCCGCCGACGCCGGCCTGCTCGACCCGGCCGACGCCACGGCGATGACCGCCGGCTGGCGGTTGGCCGCCCAGGTCCGCAACGCGTTGATGCTGGTCCGGGGCCGGGCCGGCGACCAGCTGCCCCGGCACGGGGTCGAGCTGGCCGGGGTGACCCGGCTGCTCGGCGCCGACGACACCGGCGAGTTCCTCGACGAGTACCTGCGTACCGGCCGCCGGTCCCGTACCGCCATGGAACGCGTCCTCGGCTAGATGTAAGGAAGGGCCCCTTCTTAGAGCGTCCGGCAATAGGACTAGCGGGGCTGCGGCGCGCCCTGGCACATCGGCTGGCGGCGTTGTCGTCGTCGGCCATGCAACACCGGCATGGCCTCCTCCTCCGCCTTGCCGCCCTCGGCCAGACCCCGCCTCGCCTCCACCGCCCTATTGCCGGACGCTCTTATCGCTTTCGGTAGAGGAAGGGGCCCTTTTTAACACCTGAACCCGGAGCGGGTCAGCCGCCCAGCGTGTACGTGCCGGCCCGGGGCACAGTCACCGTCAACCAGTCCCCGGCCGGGGCGACCCGGGCCCCGCCGTCGACCGTCAACCACCGGCTGTACCGCACCCGCAGGTCGATGGCGCCCGCCGCCGGGGCCCGGAAGGTCACCGAGGCGGCGGTCCACCCGACCAGCACGCCCGGCGCCCCGACGATCGGCTCCGGGTCGGCGACCGCGTAGAGCCGCCAGTGCGCGTCCGACCAGACGGGCGCCAGGTACGGCAGGCCCGAGGCGACCAGCTCCGCCTCGGCCCGGCCCACCCAGGACAGCGCGGTGTCCGGTACCGCCACGTACTGCACCGCGTTCCCGGCCAGCCAGGCCCGGTACGACCCGGCGGTCAGCGGCACGCCGGTCCCGGCCGCCCCCGGGACGGTGCTGAAGAAGAGCGGGTTCCGGTCGATGTCCGCCTGCCGCAGCCAACCCCGGGCCAGCGGTACGTCACCCAGGTGGGCGGCCTCCCAGTAGTTGCGGGTCGGCGGGATCTCCACCCGGCCGGTCAGGCCCCGCCGGTCCAGCTCGGCCCGCAGCGGCGCGAAATAGCCCCGGTCACTCGGGGCGTCCCCCATACTGCGCAGGTCGGCGACCACCACCGGCGGCTGCCACCAGCAGACCGCGCCGAGGAGCACCACCAGCGCCACCCGCCCGACCACGCCGGCCGAGCCCCCGCCGGCGCGGTCGGGCGGACCGTCCGGCCACATCGTCCAGCCACCTGGCCGTCCAGCCACCCGCCCGGCGGGCTGCCCGACGAGCCGTACCGACACCCGGGCGGCCAACCGCCGGTGCAGGGCCGCCGGCGGGGTGGCGCACGCCGCGAGTACCGGCAGCGCGAACATCACCACCAGCCGGGTCGCGTTCAACCCGACCGGGGTGTGCAGCAGCGCGGCGGCCAGCACCCCGCCCGCCGACAGCAGGGCGGCCGCCCGCACCGGCCGGTACGCCACCAACCCTGCCACCACCAGGCTGGTCAGCACCGCGTGCACGGTGTCGGTGCGGCTGATGTTCATCCAGCCGCCCTCGCCGAAGGCCATTGTGGTCACCGCCAGCGGTCCGGCGGCGGCCAGCCCGAGCGCCAGCCCCGGGACGTACCGGCGGAAACCCGCCGCCGTCTCCGGCACGCTGCTGAGCAGCAGCGCCGCCCCCACCAGCCCGACGAAGAGCCCGGCCACCGGTGAGGTCGCCGAGGCGAGCAGGGCACCGCCGACCGCCCCGCCGTACCGCAGCCACCGTCCGGGGCGCGGCAATCCGCCGGAGCCGGACTGCGGCCCGCCGACGGTCAACGCGAGCAGCGCCAGCAGCCCGAACGCCACCCCCAGCCCGTAGGTGACCCGACCGGAGACCAGGTTGCCGGCGATGCAGACCACCCCGACCAGGCTGCCCGCAAACGGCCGGGGTACCCGGGTACGGACCAGCAGCGCGGCGAACGCGGCGGACGCCACCACCAGCGCCAGGACCCCGGTCAGGCGTACCCCGAGCAGAGCCATCACCGGCGGGGAGACCAGGCTGTAGCCGAACGGGTGCACTCCGCCGTACCAGCGCAGGTCCACCGGGGCGGCACCGTGGGCGGCGAAGAACTCCGCCCGCGCCACCTGCGCGGACAGGTCCGAGCCCATGGTCGGCAGCGTCAGGTACACCGCGCCGAGCACGGCGGCGCAGCCGGCGGAGACCAGCACCACCCGACCGTCCCGCATGCCCACCTCCTGACCGCGACCACCGTACTGGCAGCATGTCCGGCGTGCCCCACCACCTCGCGCGTTACGGCGGCCTGCTCGGCTCGACCCTGCTGGCGGTGGCCGCCGTACTCGGCGGCGCACTGCCCGAACTGCCGCCGAAGGTCACCCCGGTCAGCATCTGGCAGGGCGAGCATGGACCGTTGACCATCGCGCTCTGGCTGGCCGGCACCGCCCTGCTGGCCTGGGCCTGGTGGACGCTGCGCGACCGGGTGCCGTCCGCGCGCTGGGCGCTGGTCACCGCCGGGCTCTGGCTGGTCCCGCTGCTGGTGGCGCCGCCGCTGGGCAGCCGGGACGTCTACGCGTACGCCTGCCAGGGCGCGACCTGGGCCGCCGGGGGAGACCCGTACACCCAGGGAGTGTCCGCGCTGCCCTGCCCCTGGCTGGACTCCATCTCGCTGATCTGGCGGGACACTCCCGCGCCGTACGGGCCGTTCTTCGTGCTGATCTCCGGCGGGGTGGTCGAGGCCACCGACTCGTTGACCCTGATCATCGCCGCGTTCCGGCTGATCGCCCTGGCCGGCGTGGTACTCACCGCCTGGTGCCTGCCGGTGCTCGCCCGGCACGCCGGGGTACCCGTGCAACGGGCCCTCTGGCTCGGCCTGGCCTCCCCGCTGGTCGGCGTGCACCTGGTCTCCGGGGCGCACAACGACGCGCTGATGATCGGCCTGCTGGTCGCCGGCCTCGCCGTCATCGTGTCCCGCCCCGGGCGCCCCGGACCGCTGCTCGCCGGGGGAGCGCTGCTCGGCCTCGCGGTCGCCATCAAGGTGACCGCGCTGGTCGTGGTGCCGTTCGCCGCACTGCTGGCGGTCGTCGGGGCGTACCGGCTCAAGGCGCTGGCCCGCGACGGCGGGTGGGTGGTCGGCGGCGCGGCCGGCGCGGTGGTGGCCGCGACCCTCGCCGCGGGCCTGGACTTCGGCTGGGTGGCCGGGCTGTCCCGCAGCGGCGACGCGATCGCCTGGAGTTCACCCCCGACCGCGGTCGGGCAGACCATCGGCTACCTGGCCGTCCTCGGCGGCTGGCACATCGACGCGCTGCCCGCCGCCCGCGCCACCGGGGTGGCCGTCCTCGCCGTGCTGCTGGTCTGGCTCTGGTGGCGGTCCCGGCACCGGGACCCGCTGCACGGCGCCGCCCTCGCGCTGGCCGCCACCGTCGCCCTCGCCCCGGTCTTCCACCCCTGGTACGCCACCTGGCCGCTGGTCCTGCTCGCCGCCACCGCACTGCACACCCGCTGGTTCACCGTGACCGCCCTGGTGGTGAGCTTCATGGTGCTGCCCGACGGCACCGGACTGCCCCGCTACACCAAGATGCCCGGTGCCCCCCTGATGACGCTGATCGTGATCGCGGTCGTCGTGCACTTGGTACGGTCGGCGCGGAGGACCGGCCAGCGGAACGGGTGACCCGGTGACAGGTGACGACCAGCCGGCCCGTTACCCGCTCGCACGCTGGGGCGGACTGGTCGGCTCGGTGCTGCTCGCCGTCGCCGCCGGACTCGGCGGGGCACTGTCGACCGTGCCCCCGGGACCACTCGCCGGCCGGTACGGGCCGTGGCCGGCGGTCGCCTGGCTGACCGGTACCGCCCTGCTCACCGCCGCCTGGTGGGCCCTGCGGCACGGCACACCGGGTACCCGCTGGGTGCTCGGCACGGTGGCCCTCTGGCTGCTGCCGCTGCTGGTCGCGCCCCCGCTGGGCAGCCGGGACGTCTACTCGTACGCCTGCCAGGGCTGGATGTACGCGACCGGCGGTGACCCGTACGCCGTCGGCCCCGCCGGGGCGGGCTGCCCCTGGGTGGACGCGGTCGCCCCGATCTGGCGGGACACCCCGGCCCCGTACGGCCCGGTCTTCATGGCCCTCGCCGGGCTGGCCGCCGACCTCGGCAGCACCCTGACCGGCACCCTCGTCGTGCTGCGGATCGTCGCCCTGGCCGGGGTGCTGCTCACCGCGCTCTGCCTGCCCGAACTGGCCCGGCGTTGCGGGGTCCCGCCGCAGCGGGCGTTGTGGCTGGTGCTGGCCTGCCCGCTGGTCGGCGTGCACCTGGTCTCCGGCGCGCACAACGACGCGGTCATGCTCGGTCTGCTCGCCGCCGCACTGCTGCTGGTGGTCCGCCACCCCGGCCGCCCCGGGCCGCTGCTGGCCGGCGGTGCCCTGCTCGGCCTGGCCGTGGCGGTCAAGGCCACCGCGATCGTGGTGCTGCCCTTCGCCGCGCTCGCCGGCCTCGCCGGGCTGTACCGGCCGCGCCGGCTCGCCGCCGACGGCGCGTGGTTGGCCGCCGGGACACTGGCGGCGCTGGCCGCCGTCACCGGACTCTCCGGGCTCGGCCCCGGCTGGGTCGGCGCCCTGGCCAGCAGCGGTGACTCGAAACAGTGGACCTCCCCACCCACTGCGGTCGGCTTCGTCATCGACTACGCAGGCGGGCTCGTCGGCCGGGACCCGGAAGCCGTACCGGTCACCCGGGCCGTCGCGGTGGTACTGCTCGCCCTGCTGATCGTGGTGCTGTTCTGGCGGGCCTGGGTGGAACTGCGCGGTGTCGGCACCTCCGTCGACCAGGTGGGCCGGCTCGGTCCCGGGCGCAACCGGATGGCCCGGCTGGACGCGGCCCGCCCCCGGGTGGCGCTGACCGGCGCCGGTCTCGCGCTGGCCGGCACCGTCGTGCTCGCCCCGGTCTTCCACCCCTGGTACGCCACCTGGCCGCTGCTGCTGCTCGCCGTCACGATGACCCGGACCACCTGGTTCCTGCTGCCCTGCGCGGTGGCGGCCTTCCTCGTCCTGCCCGACGGCACCAACCTGGCCCGCTACACCAAGGCCCCCGGCGCCGTCCTGATGACCGCGCTGGTGCTCGCTGCGCTCGCCCACCGAGTAAGGAAGGGCCCCTTCTTAACGCATTTGGTAGAGGAAGGGCCCCCTATTAACAACTGACCCCGAGGCATCTGCGCCCGGAGCCACCCGGCACGGATTGGCTCCTGTCGCCGTCCATCCCTGCTGCCAGGGTGAGGGCGGACCGCCGCCAGGGCCGGCCGAGGGGAGACGTGATGACCGATCCGCTGCGGGACGACGCGACCGTGGACGTCCTACGGCAGGTGTACGAGGCCGCCGGACCGTACCTCGAATCCCTGGCCGACCGCCCGGTGCACGACCCGGCGGCACGGCACCTGCTCGCGGAACTTGCCGTGCCGGCCGCCGGAGACCCGATGCCCGGGCAGGGCGACGGGGCGGCTGCCGCACTGCGGCGGCTGCTGCGGGTGGGGACCGCCGCCGCGACCCACTCGGCCGGGCCGCGTTTCTTCCACTTCGTCACCGGTGGGGCCACGCCGGCCGCGCTCGCCGCCGACTGGACCGCCGCCCTGCTGGATCAGAACGCCAGCTTCCGCGCCTCGTCGCAGTTCGCCGCGGAGGCGGAGACGGTCGCGTTGCGCTGGCTGCGCGAGCTGTTCGGCCTGCCGGAGTCGTACGGCGGTGCCCTGGTCGCCAGCGCCACCTTCGCCAACTTCACCGCGCTGGCCGCCGCGACCCACTGGTGGGGCGAGCGGCACGGGGCGGACGTGGCGGCCGACGGGCTGACCGGCCTGCCCCGGATGCCGGTGCTCTCCGGCGGGTACGTCCATCCGAGCGACCGCAAGGCGTTGCAGTTGCTCGGCCACGGCCGCAACGCGGTCGAGGTGTTCGCCGCCGACCGGGTCGGGCGGGTCGACCTGGTGGCACTGGAGCGCCGCCTGGCGGAACTGGCCGCACCGGCGGTGCTGATCGCCAGTGCCGGCGAGGTCAACACCGGCGACTTCGACCCGGTCGACGAGTTGGCCGACCTTGCCGAGCGGTACGGCGCCTGGCTGCACGTGGACGGCGCGTTCGGGCTCTTCGCGGCGCTCTCGCCGAGGACCCGACGGCTGGTCCAGGGGATCGAACGCGCCGACTCGATCGCCGGTGACGGGCACAAGTGGCTCAACGTGCCCTACGAGAGCGGATTCGCGTTCCTGCGGGATCCGTCCCGGTTGGCCGCCGCGTTCGGCATGCCGGGAGCGGCGTACCTGCCGGGGGAACGCAGCGCGCTCCGCCAGCCGGCTTCCGTTGCGGCGGACGACCAGGCCACCGTCGTTGCCCCGGCCGTCGTTGCCCCGGCCGCCGTCGCTCCGGCGGCCGTTGATCGGGTACCCGGGGACGGGGCGAAGGGGGACACGGGCGGTCCGGACTACGCCCTGCTCGGTCCGGAGTCGTCGCGTCGGGCCCGGTCCCTGCCGATCTGGGCGACCCTGGCCGCGTACGGGCGGGACGGCTACCGGGCGATGGTGGAGCGCCATCTCGATCTGGCCCAGCGGTTGGCCCGGCTGGTCGACGAGGCGCCCGATCTCGAACGCCTCGCGGACGTGCCGCTCTGCATCGTCTGCTTCCGGGCCCGCCCGGCCGGGCGGACCGAGGAGCAGTTGGACGACCTCAACCGGCGTGTCGGCGCCGCCCTGCTCGATGACGGGCGGGTCTTCGTCGGCACCACCGTCTACGACGGGCGGGTCGCGTTGCGTCCGGCGATCGTCAACTGGCGGACCACCGAGACCGACATCGACCTGCTGGTCGGGGTGGTACGCGAGCTGACCGCCAAACTGGCGGGTTGAGGCGGGCGACGGGTGTTAAGAGGGGGCCCTTCCTCTACCGAATGCGTTAAGAAGGGGCCCTTCCTTACCGCAACGGCTCGGGGCCGGTCCGCGGTGAGCGGACCGGCCCCGAGCCGTCGAGCGGGTCGGTTCAGCAGTCGAAGTACATCGCGAACTCGTGCGGGGTCGGCCGCAGGCGGACCGGGTCGACCTCGTTGGCGCGCTTCCACTCGACCCAGGTGGAGATCAGGTCCGGCGTGAAGACGCCACCCTCCAGCAGGTAGTCGTGGTCGGCCTCCAGGGCGTCGAGCACCTCGGACAGCGAACCCGGAACCTGCTTGACCGAGCCCCACTCCTCCGGCGGCAGGTCGTACAGGTCCTTGTCGATCGGCGCCGGCGGCTCGATCTTGTTCTTGATGCCGTCCAGGCCGGCCATCATCATCGCCGCGAAGGCGAGGTACGGGTTGCTCGACGGGTCCGGCACGCGGAACTCGACGCGCTTGGCCTTGGCGTTGCTGCCGGTCACCGGGATACGGGTGCAGGCGGAGCGGTTGCGCTGCGAGTAGACCAGGTTGACCGGGGCCTCGAAGCCCGGCACCAGCCGACGGTACGAGTTGATCGTCGGGTTGGTGAAGGCGAGCAGCGACGGCGCGTGGTGCAGCAGACCGCCGATGTACCAGCGGGCGGTGTCGGACAGGCCGGCGTAACCGGTCTCGTCGTAGAACAGCGGCTCACCGTTGAGCCAGAGGCTCTGGTGGGTGTGCATGCCGGAGCCGTTGTCACCGAAGAGCGGCTTGGGCATGAAGGTCGCGGTCTTGCCGGCCGCCCAGGCCTCGTTCTTGATGATGTACTTGAAGAGCTGGAGCTGGTCGGCCGAGTGCAGCAGCGTCGAGAACTTGTAGTTGATCTCGGACTGGCCGGCGGTGCCCACCTCGTGGTGCGAGCGCTCCACGGTGAAGCCGGTGTCCACCAGCCGGCGGACCATGCTGTCCCGCAGGTCGGCGTAGTGGTCGACCGGCGGGACGGGGAAGTAGCCGCCCTTGTACGCGGTCTTGTAACCGCGGTTGCCGCCCTCCTCCTCGCGGCCGGAGTTCCAGGCGCCCTCGATCGAGTCGATGTAGTAGAACGCCTGGTGCGCGGAGGTCTCGTGGCGGATCGAGTCGAAGATGTAGAACTCCGCCTCGGCACCGAAGTACGCGGTGTCCGCGATGCCGCTCGCGGCCAGGTACGCCTCGGCCTTCTTGGCCACGTTCCGCGGGTCCCGGGAGTACGCCTCACGGGTGAACGGGTCGTGGATGAAGAAGTTCAGCGCGAGGGTCTTCTGCGCCCGGAACGGGTCGATGAAGGCGCTGGCGACGTCCGGGAGCAGGAGCATGTCCGACTCGTGGATCGCCTGGAACCCGCGGATCGAGGAACCGTCGAACGCGAGACCGTCGGCGAAGACGCTCTCGTCGAACGACTCGACCGGCAGGTTGAAGTGCTGCATCACACCGGGCAGGTCACAAAAACGTACGTCGACGAACTTTACGTCCTCGTTCTTGAGGTATCGCAGGAGTTCCTCGGGATTGGCGAACACACGTCCTCCTGGCACGTCCACTGGGTGGCTAGGCTGCTGGCGACGCTATGACCGTGGGGTTGCCCGGCCGTGTCTTGAGTGTTTCTGCCGTGTTACGTCACTCGCGGAGCGTCGTACGCGCCGCTCAGCCGTCATCCGATGTCCGTTCGGACGATACCCGCAGGTGCCGGATTCCGGCAATTCATGTTTTTGGTCCTGTTTGCCGCCATCTGTGGAACCGGTGGGCGGACCCCGGAGGCGCCCTGGCTAACCTTGACTGCTGTGACCACGACGCATGATCCGGTACCCGTACCGCCCGCTGCGGATTCCCAGTTCGTCCCGGCCAGCCTCGGCCGCCGGTTCGGCGCCCTGCTGATCGACTGGGTGCTCTGCCTGCTGGTGTCGAACCTCTTCGCCGACCCGGTACGCGACGGCTGGGCGCCGGTGGTGGTCCTGGTCTTCGAGTACGCCCTGTTCATCGGGCTCTTCGCCCAGACCCCCGGCATGTTCGTCACCCGGATCCGTTGCCTCGCCTGGGCCGACGGCGGCCGGATCGGCGTGATCCGGGCGCTGCTGCGTGGCGTGCTGCTCGCCCTCGTCGTCCCGGCCCTGCTGATGGACGAGCAGCGGCGTGGCCTGCACGACCGGCTGGTCGGCTCGGTCGTCGTCCCGGCCACCCGGTAGCGGCCGGCGGTGCAGGGGCGGCGCCCGGCGGCGGCGCCGCCACGCCCGCTGTTGGTCCGGAAAGTGGCGGGGGAACCGCTGTTGATCGAGGCCGGCGGGAACTGCCGACCTGCTCGCCCCGCAAACCTCATCAACAACCTGAAGGTGATCGGGGCGGTGTGCGACGGTGGAACCGTCGACGGTCAGCGACCGCGCATCTGCCGGAATGCGCCCTTCGACGGGCGCATGTTCTTCGGGATCGCGCCCTTCGGCATCTGCGGCCGGGCGGTGAGCGCCTTGAGCCGCTTGTCGAGCGCGTTGACGTCCTTGCCGGTCAGGTTCCGGGGCAGCCGCATCATGGTCATCCGCAGCTTGCGGACCGGCAGCTCACCGTCGCCCTGCCCGATCACGTAGTCGTAGAGCGGGGCGTTGCCGATCACCTTCGACAGTCGCCGCTTCTCCTGGCCGAGCAGCCCGCGTACCCGCTGGGGGTTGCCCTCGGCGAGCAGGATCACGCCCGGCTTCCCGATCACCAGGTGCACCATGTCCATCTGGGTGGTCGAGCTGACCGCCGGAGTGACCCGCCAGTCACCCCGCATGTTCTCCACGATCGACGCAGCCGCACCGGGCTGCCCCTCGGCCGCGTTCATCATCGCCGCGTTGGAGCGTACGTTCAGCACGATCAGCAGGGCGAGCAGCGTGAGCAGAATGCCGATCGGCAGCCAGAGCCAGCCCCAGAGCAGGACCGCGACCACGGTCAACGACAGCGGGATCAGCACCGCGGCGGCGGCCAGCGGCGCGAACCACCGGTCCTGCTTGGCGGTGAACGAGAACACCATCCCGATCTGCTTCAGCCGCTGGCCGAACGAGACCTTCTCCTGGGGCTTTGCCATGCCAGGGAGTCTAGTGGTCCACGTACACCGGGTTGATCCGCGCCCGGCCGCCACCCGGACATGCCGGCCGGAGCAGCCCGGTGGCCCTGAGCCGGGCCACCCGGCCCTGCGGCCAAGAGCGGCCCGGACGACGGTGCCACCCGCTGGCAGGCGGGCGGCACCGGGATCGGGTCAGTCCTGCCGGGCCAGGTCAGAGCGCCGCAGGCGCCTGCTCCGTGCGGGCGTCCAGCGCCTGCCGGTAGAGCCGGCCGGCCCGGTACGACGAACGCACCAGCGGCCCGCTCATCACCCCGGCGAAGCCGATCTCCTCGGCCTCCTCGCGCAGCTCGACGAACTCCTCTGGCTTCACCCAGCGCTCGACCGGGTGGTGCCGCGGGGTGGGGCGCAGGTACTGCGTGATGGTGATCAGCTCACAACCGGCGTCGTGCAGGTCCCGGAGCGCCTGGGAGACCTCGGCCCGCTCCTCACCCATGCCCAGGATCAGGTTGGACTTGGTGACCAGGCCGGCCGCGCGGGCCTGCCGGATGACATCGAGCGACCGTTCGTAGCCGAACGCCGGCCGGATCCGCTTGAAGATCCGGGGGACCGTCTCCACGTTGTGCGCCAGCACCTCGGGGCGGGAACCGAAGACCTCGGCCAGCTGCTCCGGTACCGCGTTGAAGTCCGGGATCAGCAGCTCCACGCCGCAACCGGCCTGGAGGGCGTGGATCTGCCGGACGGTCTCCGCGTACAGCCAGGCACCGCCGTCGGGCAGGTCGTCGCGGGCCACCCCGGTGATGGTCGCGTACCGCAGCCCCATGGTGGCCACCGACTCGGCGACCCGGCGCGGCTCGTCGGCGTCGAACTCGGCCGGCTTGCCCGTGTCGATCTGGCAGAAGTCGCACCGGCGGGTGCACTGGTCGCCGCCGATCAGGAAGGTCGCCTCGCGATCCTCCCAGCACTCGTAGATGTTGGGGCAGCCGGCCTCCTGGCAGACCGTGTGCAACCCTTCGCGGGACACCAGACCCCGCAGCTCGGTGTACTCCGGCCCCATCTTGGCCTTGACCTTGATCCACGGCGGCTTGCGCTCGATCGGGGTCTCGGCGTTGCGGGCCTCGATGCGCAGCAGGCGCCGGCCCTCGGGAGCAATCGTCACGAATCCGAGCCTACGCCCGATGGCGGTGGTCGATGGAGCGGGGCGACGCGGCTCACCACGGGAAATCTCGTGAGTCCGGTCACCCGGGCCGGGAAGATTCGCGGCTCCGGCCCGGAAAACGCACTACCATCGGGCGGCAACGGCGATGACGGAGCCGAGTAGCGTCCGGCCAGCGGAGCAGAGAGAACCACCGGTAGCTGGGAAGGTGGTCTCCGCACCGGACGTGAAGACCCTCCCGAGCTGCGGGAAGAACGGCGCTACGGCGTCCGTGTAGAACCCGCCGACCACGCCCGGCGTCACGGGCGACAAACGAGGCCACCGGCCGTACCTGACCGGTGGTGAAGGTGTGGTGGCACCGCGAGTTCCCGCTCGCCCACACCTCCCGGGGCTGACAGCAGGCTCCGCCGCCCGGCATCCGCCGGTGGCGGAGGCGTTGCGTACAGACGAGGAGGTAGCCGCCATGCAACGCGTCCTGTCCCGCCAACTCCCCACCCACATCGGCGCCACCGTTCGGATCGCCGGCTGGGTACACCGCCGCCGGCTGCTCAAGTCGGTGGCCTTCCTGATCGTCCGGGACGCCACCGGCCTGGCCCAGGTGGTGATCACCGACCCGGCGACCCGCACCGTGGTCGAGCAGCTCACCGAGGAGAGCGCCGTCGAGGTCACCGGTACACCGGTGGCCCAACCCGCGGCGCCCGCCGGGGTCGAGTTGACCGACCCACGGGTACGCCTGCTCGGCGCGCCCGCCGTACCCCCGCCGTTCGACCTGTACCGTCCGGCGCTCACCGCGAGCCTGCCGACGCAGCTCGACCACGCGGCCGTGGCGCTACGCCATCCCACCCGGGCCGCCGCACTGCGGATCTCGGCGGCGGCGGTGGCCGGGTTCCGGTCCGCCCTCGACGGGCAGGGCTTCGTCGAGGTGCACACCCCGAAGATCGTCGGCTCGTCGACCGAGTCCGGGGCGACCGTATTCGCCCTCGACTACTTCGGTCGGCCGGCGTACCTGGCCCAGTCCCCGCAGTTCTACAAGCAGCTCATGGTGGGGGTCTTCGAACGGGTCTACGAGGTCGGGCCGGTGTTCCGGGCCGAACCGCACGACACCGTCCGGCACCTGGCGCAGTACACCTCGCTCGACGCCGAACTAGGGTTCGTCACCGACCACCGGGACGTGATGGCGGTGCTGCGGGACGTCCTGGCCGGCATGCTCGCGGAGGTGTCCGTCCGGGCCGGTGGCGCGCTGGCCACGCTGGGGCTCGCCGTACCGTCGGTACCGGCCGAGATCCCCGCGCTGCACTTCACCGAGGCGCTCGCGGTCGCCGGTGCACCGGACGACGAGCCGGACCTCGCCCCGGCCCACGAGCGGGCGGTGGGGGAGTGGGCGGCCCGCGAGCACGGCAGCGACTTCGTCTTCGTCACCGGGTACCCGATGGCGAAACGGCCGTTCTACACCCACCCCGACCCGGCCCGGCCGGCGTACTCCAACGGGTTCGACCTGCTGTTCCGGGGTGTGGAGCTGGTCACCGGCGGGCAGCGACTGCACCGGTACGACGACTACCTGGCGGCGTTGGCCGCCCGGGGTGAACCGGTCGGGGCGTACACCGGTTACCTGGACGGGTTCCGGCACGGCATGCCGCCGCACGGCGGGTTCGCGATCGGGCTGGAACGCTTCGTCGCCCGGCTGGTCGGTGCGACCAACGTCCGCGAGGTGACCGCCTTCCCGCGCGACCTGAACCGGCTCACCCCCTAGCGGGGGTGTAAGGAAGGGCCCCTTCTTATCGTTTTCGGTATAGGAAGGGGCCCTTGTTAACACCTGAGGCGGGTCAGGCGAGCAGGGTCGGCAGCCGGTGCTCGACGACCGGCAGCACCTCGGCCACGGTGACCGGCCGGCCCAGTTCGGCGCTGAGCGAGGTGACCCCGGCGTCCTGGATGCCGCAGGGCACGATCCGGTCGTAGTACGTCAGGTCGCAGTCACAGTTGATGGCGAAGCCGTGCAGGGTCACGCCCCGGGCCACCCGGATCCCGATGGCGGCGACCTTGCGGGCCGGTCCGCGCTCGTCGTCCGGTACCCACACGCCGCTGCGCCCCTCCACCCGGGTGGTGGCCAGCCCCAGCTCGGCGCAGACGTCGATCAGCAGTTGCTCGGTACGCCGTACGTAGGCGACCACGTCGATCGGGTCGGGCAGCTTCAGGATTGGGTAACCGACGAGCTGCCCCGGACCGTGCCAGGTGATCTTGCCGCCCCGGTCGACGTCGACCACCGGGGTACCGTCCATCGGCCGGTCCCACGGCTCGGTCCGCTTACCGGCGGTGTAGACGCTGGGATGCTCCAGCAGCAGCACCGTGTCGGACTCCTCGCCCGCCACCACCGCCTCGTGCAGGCGGCGCTGCTCGTCCCACGCGGTCAGATAGTCGAGTACGCCGGCGCGTACGGCCGTCAGGCCGGAAGTCGTACTGGTCACGTCGCCAGCGTAGTCCGGCCGGGACGGGCAGCGGCCGGTGAGACCGCTCACCCGTCGGGTGTCGGGTCAGTCGGCGGGTGTCGCGCCGGTTGTGGTGTCGGCCCGGGTGCCACCGGATGGCGTACCGGTGGCGCGCCGGCTCCGGATCAGCCAGCCGACCAGGAGCAACGGCGGCGTGGCGACCAGCAGGTAGCACCAGAGCGGGGCGGCGAACACCGACGGCCGGGGATCCCCACCGCCGAACGCCGACCGGGCCAGCACCACGTCCGGCAACTCGATACCGGTCACCCCGGCCGGGGAGTCCAGCAGCGTCTCGGCCCGGCCGTCGCCCCGTACCGCGACGACGACCAGGTGACCGCCCTCGACCCGGACCTCGCCCTCCGGTACCCGGGTCAGCACCGGCTCGGTACCGGCCCGCCAGCCGACCACCTCCTTCGGCCACCCGTCGAGCGGGAGCGAAGGACCCAGCGGGGCGCCGGTGTGGGCGTCCAGGTAGCCGATCCGCCACTGCCGGGCGGCCACCGCGTCCGGTGGACAGGCGTCCCCGGCGCAGCCCTCGTGTCCGAGCAGGGCGATCCGGCTGCCGTCCGGACTCCACGCGGCCCGGCCGCCGAGCCGGTACCGCCCGTCCAGGTCGCGGCTCCAGCGCACCGTCCCGGTCGACGGGTCGACGACCGACACCCGTTGCCGGTCCCCGTCGCCCGGTCCGACCGCGCCGGCGACCACGATCAGCCGCGCGTCCGGGGACCAGGACGCGGCGGCGTGGCTGGCGAAGGTGTCGGCCGGAACCACCCGGGTACGCCCGGTGTGCAGGTCGACGGTGAGCAGGTCGTCCGGTCGGGCCGGGTCGTCCACCGACCGGTTGTCCGGGCCGTAGGTGATGACGCTGTCGTCGTTGTCCCGGGTACCCAGCAACTCGACGCCCCGGGGTGACCAGGCCAGCGGGCGGAACCCGGCCGGGCCGGCCCGCCGCTCCTCGCCGGTGGCCAGGTCCACCACCACCCCGCTGCCCGGGCGCAGATAGAGCCGTCCGTCTGGGGAGAGCATCCCCTGCCCCTCGCCGACATCGACCGGGAGCAGGCGGTACCCACCCCGGCGGCCGACCATCACCCCGGTCGACTCGAAATAGCGGGTGCGGTCGGTGAAGAACAGGACGGTGGCCGGACCCACCGGACGCTGCCCGACGGTGGCCTGCCAGAACCAGGGATCGTGCAGCCGGCTCGGTGCGGCGGGCTGGCCGGTGGCGGTGGCGCCGGCGGTCCGGGCCAGCCAGTCGGGCGCGATCGCGGCGGCGGCCAGCAGCACCAGGGCGGCGAACACCGCGGCTGTTCCCCGGACCAGTTCCGCCCTGCTCCGCGGTCGCCATCCGGAACGTGCACGCGAGACCATTGGCCCATTAGACGCGATCCGGTCGAGGAACGCTGCCCGTCGATCGGTCCGGTCTGCTGCGCGGGACGCGGGTGCCGCGCGACCGGCCCGGACGTCGGCGCGGGTCAGGCTGGTCCGACCGGGACGTCGGCGCGGGTCAGGCTGGTCCGGCCCGGACGTCGGCGCGGGTCAGGCCGGTCCGACCCGCCAGAGCCAGACGTCGTCGACCCGCTGCGGCGGGCCGAGCAGCGCGGTGGTGGTGCGCAGCAGCACGTCGGCATCGACGGGGAACTTGGCCCCGTGCACCCGGTCGGCCAGCACGACCACCTCGACCCGCCAGTACCGCAGGTCGTCGCGGACCAGTTGCCGGGTCCCCTCGGTGACGATCGGCACCCGGCCGTACCGCGCGGCCTGCATCACCAGGGTGTCGAAGGTACGCGGCACCGGACCGATCCGGCCCCGGCCGTCCGGACCGCCCGGCCCGAGGAAGAACCCGGCCGGCAGGGCGAACGCGCCCTGCCGGTGGGCCAGGGCGTACGCCTGCCAGCGCTGCCCGTCCGGGGTGACGTCCACGGTCAGCGGTACCGGGGTGAGCACCCCGCCCGGCGGGACGTACCGCTGCCAGGTGCCGGCGGTGATGAAAGTCGGGACCGGTTCCCGTTCCCGGGTCAGCAGCGGCGTGGGCAGCAGCGGCAGCAGCGCCACCGCGTACGCCACCCACCACAGCACGGTCGACCGGCGGCGGGGCCGGGCGCGCAGCAGCGCGACCGCGTACGCCAGCAGCAGGCCGAGCAGCGGGGCGACCACCAGCGCCAACCGCGACGGCAGCGCCGCGTTGATCACCGGAAGCTGCCCGAGGACCGCGAAGGGCAGGGGCACGTCGGTGTACTCGCCGTCGAGTTTCGCCCGGGGGCCCCAGGAGAGCACGGTGAAGACCAGCGCGGTCACCCCGATCGCGGTCAGGGTGGCCCGGTGGGCCCGGCCGGCGTACTGCCAGAGCAGCACGAAACAGGCGACGGCGAGCAGCAGCAGGGGTACCCCGAAGAAGCTGTTCTCCTCGGTCGGGTTCGGGGCGAGCATGGTGTCCCACCCGGCCAGCCCGGCCAGGCTCCGTTGCGGGTACGCCCCGAACGCGGCGATGTCCTCGGCGTGGATCACCGGGTCGAACCCGGTGCCGTGGAACCGCTGCGGTCCGGCGAAGTGCAGCCAGAGCGGGTACGCCAGCAACACCCCCGCGGTCAGCCCGGTCACCGCGAGACCCCGGACGAAGGTGGGCAGCGCGGCGCGGGCCTCGGCCCGCCGGGCCGGGTGCAGGGCCCAGACGGCCAGGAACACGCCGACGGCGAGGGCGGTGAAGAACAGCCCCTCGGCGGCGATCGAGAACGCGACCGCGACGAGCACGCCGAGCAGCAGCCCGTTGCGCAGCCAGCCCAGCCGGCGCCACGCCGACCCGGGGCGACCGGGTTCGCGCAGTGCGAAGGTCCGCCACACCAGCAGCGGTACCAGCCAGCCGGCGGTCCAGTTGAGGTGGGCGTTGGCGTGCGACACCATGCCGGGCGCGAAGCCGATGAAGAGTCCCCCGACCGCGGCGGCGACCGGGTCGCCGACCAGGTGCCGGGAGAGCAGCCAGTACCAGGCCACGGCGGTGGCGGCGAGGTTCAGCGTCAGGATGACCAGGAAGGTGGCGGACGGACCGACCAGGTAGGTCAGCGGGGCGAAGACCGCCGCGTACACGGTGATCGAGGTGTTGACCGCGAGGTTGACCCCGTCGGGGACGTTGAGCAGGTACGTGAAGAGCGGGTTGTCGCCGTGGGTCAGCGCGTGCGCGCCGAAGGCGAGCAGCCACTCGAAGAGCGCCTGGTCGCTGGAGTTGACGGTGACCGCGCGCCCGTCCGGGTCCCGCCACAACCCGATGGTCACCCAGGCGGCCAGCGCGAGCGCGGCAACCAGCACCACCAGGTCGACCCGCCGCCGGGCCGAGCGGGACACCCGTACCCCGGCGGCGCCGGACGGTTGGTCGGGCTGCTGCGGCCCGCTGACCTGAGACGGCGATGTCGGCACGGGCCGGACGTTACCAACCGCAACCCCACCCACCATGTAAGGAAGGGCCCCCGGTTATCGCTTTTGGTAGAGGAAGGGCCCCTTCTTAACACCCGAGCATCGCGCACACCTCGACGACAGTGAATGTGTGAACCAGGCCCATGTCATTGCTCTGACACATCGACGTAACGTCCTGGCAATCCCGGGGTGACCCAGTTCACATCCCACGCTCAGGAGGCCGCCGATGCGCCGCCGCTCCTCGACCCTGCTCACCCGGTTGGCCGGCGTCGTCGCCGGTACCGTCCTGGTGGCCGCCGCCGTGCTGGTCGGCACCGCCCCCGCCCAGGCAGCCACCCTCACCCAGGTGACCGGCTTCGGCTCCAATCCCGGCAACCTCGCCATGTACGCCTACCGTCCGGACGGGCTGCCGTCCGGCGCACCGGCCGTGGTGCTGCTGCACGGCTGTACCCAGAACGCGAACACGTACTTCACCAACTCCGGCTGGCGCAAGTACGCCGACCAGTGGAAGTTCGCGCTGATCGTGCCCGAGCAGAAGTCCGCCAACAACGCCACCGCCTGCTTCAACTGGTTCGAGCCAGGGGACACCCGGCGCGGTCAGGGCGAGGCACTGTCGATCAGGCAGATGGTGGACCACGCCAGGACCAGCTACGGCACGGGACGGGTCTTCGTCAGCGGGCTCTCCGCAGGTGGCGCGATGGTCTCCGCGCTGCTCGCGGCGTACCCGGACGTCTTCACCGCCGGATCGGTCGTCGCCGGCGTGCCCTACGGCTGTGCCACCAGCATGGTCACCGCCTTCACCTGCATGAGCCCCGGCGTCGACAAGACCCCCGCCCAGTGGGGCGACCTGGTCCGCAACGCCTACTCCGGTTACACCGGTCCCCGGCCGAGGGTGGCCGTCTGGCACGGCACCAGTGACTACACGGTGGCCGTGGCCAACGCCACCGAGTCCCGGGACCAGTGGACCAACGTGCTCGGCGTGTCACAGACCCCGACCGGCACCGCCACGCTGCCCGGTGGCACCACCCTGGAGCGGTACGGCGCGGACGTGGTGCGCGTCTACCGGGTCAGCGGGATGGGCCACGGCACACCGGTCGACCCGGGCTCCGGTGCCGACCAGTGCGGCACCGCCGGGGCGTACTTCCTGGACACCATCTGCTCGGCGTACCGGGACGCCGTCTTCTTCGGCCTCGACGGCTCCGGCGGCGGTCCGACCCCGACCCCGACGGCGACCGCCAGCCCCACGCCGTCCCCGACCGCCACGCCGGTCTGCGTCACCGCGAGCAACTACGCGCACGTCGCCGCCGGTCGGGCCTACGCCTCCCTCGGGTACGCCTACGCGCTCGGCTCCAACCAGCGGATGGGCCTCTACAACACCTTCAACATGACCACCCTGAAACAGACCGCCGCCAACCACTGGGTCATCGGCTGCTGACGGGTCAGGTGTTAGGAAGGGGCCCTTCCTCTACCAAAAGCGATAACAGGGGGCCCTTCCTTACACCTGTCAGTCGGTGAGGGCGGCGTGCAGCGCGCCGGCCAGGTCCGGGTGCCGCCAGGTGAACCCGGCCCGGGAGAGTACCCCGGGCAGGACCCGGGCACTGGTCAACGCCTCGGTGGCGAACCCGCCGAGGGCCACCTTGAGGGCGAGCGCCGGGATCGGGATGACCGCAGGCCGGTGCACGGCGGCGGCCAACTGCCGGGTGAACTCGGCGTTGGTCACCGGATGCGGGCCCACCACGTTGACCGCCCCGGCGATGTCCGCCCCGTCGAGCAGGAACCGCAGGGCTCCCAGCCAGTCGGTCATCGCGATCCACGGCACCCACTGCCGGCCGCTGCCGAGCCGCCCGGCGATGCCCAGTCGGAACGGCAGCAGCTGCGGCTTGAGCAGGCCGCCGTCCCGGTGCAACGGTAGGCCGGTCCGGAGCCGGACCACCCGTACCCCGGCGTCCTCGGCCGGTCGGGTGGCCGCCTCCCAGACCCGGGCCACGTCGGCGAGGAACCCGTTGCCGGCTGGCGCGTCCTCCTCCACCGGCCGGTCGCCGGTGTTGCCGTACCAACCGACGGCAGAGGCGTTGAGCAGCACCTTCGGCCGGTCGTCGGCGGGCAGGCCGGCGATGGTGACGGCCAGCGTGGTGGTGCTGTCCACCCGGCTGGACCGGATCAGCGCCCGGTACGTGTCGTTCCACCGCTTGTCGCCGACCCCGGCGCCGGCCAGGTTGATGATCGCGTCCGCCTCGGCCACCGCAGCCGGGTCCAGGTGGGCCGACGACGGGTCCCACCGGACCTCGTCGGTGCCCCGGGGAGGGCGGCGTACCAGCCGGACGACCCGGTGGCCGTCGGCGGTGAGTCGACCGGCCAGCCGGGTGCCGAGGAAGCCGGACGCGCCGGCCATGAGGATCCGCATGTCCTTATCTTCGGCCACACCGCCCCGTCCGGACGCGGCTGTGCCGAACCCGACAACGCGGCCCCGGCGGGCGGCCACCCGCCAGAGCCGAGCCGGTACGACTCAGTACGACCTGGCCAGCGCCAGGCCCGAGTTGTGCCGCTCGATGCCCTGCGCGGCCAGCAGCGCCCCGGTCACCAGGTATGCGATCCAGGTCAGCGGCATGGTCACGATGCCGACCGCGAGGAAGAGCAGGAAGAAGTTGATCCAGAACATGCCCCAGAAGGAGAACATCAGGATCACCCCGGCGGTGGTCCGGCCGGCGTAGAGGTTGCCCACGCCGAACACCCCGAACAGGCCCAGGACCAGTTCTAGCGCGACGGCCGCGCCGGCCGACTTCTGCGGTACGGCCACCACCATCGGCGCGGCGTACGGTACCGGTGTGGACGGCAGGGGCGCCGGCAGGTACTGCGGTACCGGGGCCGCCGGCCCGGGCGACTCCTGGCCCTGCCACGGCGAGTAGTGGTTCTGATACGTCACGGCCACAGTCTCGACTGTGGACGATCTTGACGCACCGGCCGAACGGTCCGTCCGTTGGTCCTGTCAGCCAGCCGGCCGCCCGGTTCGCAGGATGTCGGCACGGTCGGACGTTCCGTGCCGGGCCCCGGTACCGAACCGGTCGGGCCCGGTGTGGTGCGCGCACCATGTCCAATGTCGCCATGACCCGCGTCACCTCCCGCCGGACCGGGTACGCCTGGAGCGCGCCTCCGGTCGTCAGACGGTGCCGGCCGCGCCCCAGGTCTTGATCACTCGTTCCACGTCCGATACCAACCGGCTCCAACTGTCGAGTCGGGTGACGTTACCGGTGGGGTCGAGCCGTTCCAGCAACTGCCGGCGGTGCTGGTTGAACCTCTTTACCGCTGCTTCCCGGCGTCTGCCGCTGACGTCGGCCGCCTTCAGCAGACAGTCGCGGAGGAGGTCCTTCGGGTCGGCCACCGCCTCCACCTCGTGGATCTTCGGTAACGTCAGCCTCGTTCGGCCACGCGGGTTTCCGGCGACCTGACGGATCGCTGTCTCGTCCAGCAGCAACCAGGCTTCAGTCATCCGCACCGGGACCACGGGTACCAGTGCGGCAGAGCCGTCGACTGCCGTCACCGCCGTACGAATCTCCTGCTGCCGGGCGTGGTGCCCGGCGTTGTCCGCGTCCCGGTGCACCACGATCAGATCGACCGGCCCGCCGATGAGTTTGAGGCCGGCTGCGACGCGTGACCGGACGTCCTTGGGAACCTTGCCGAGCAGGGCGAAGTCGGGCCTGCTCAGATGCACTGTGACACCGAGGTTGACGAAGAGCGACTCGACGAGATCAGCAACCGGCAGATCGGAGCTGCCCTCCGCGACGAACAGTCCGGAGTATGACCGCATTTTCTCACTCCGCCAGGTCGAACGGGAGCCGAAGCTGTGCATCCGGTGGAGCCGCGAGATAGGCGACCACGTCCGCCTCGGAGAATGTGGGCTGACCGGGGAGCGCCCGCCAGCTGTCCCGGTAGGGCAGCAGCGACAGCGATCGGATTACTGTGCCGTCCGGGCCTGGGCGTGGTCTGACGTCGGCGAGCAACAGATCAGCGGGGTCGCAGAGCTGGACGACCCAGGGCGAGTGGGTGTTGACGATGACCTGGCGGAACGGGTTGGTCTCGCCGGGGGAGCCCAGCGGATCGACGGCCAGGTCACGCACCAGGTCGAGCATGGCGGAGAGATTGGCGGGGTGGATCCCGTTCTCCGGTTCCTCCATGCAGATCAGGCCGGTGAAGGTGGGATCTTCGAGTAGTACGCAGAGAGCGAGGAAGCGCAGCGTCCCTTCGGAGAGCGCCCGGGCCGGTAGCCGGAGATCACCCCGCTCCTCCAGGAAGAGCGTGAACACCTCACGGACCCGGTCCAACTCGACGACCACGTCCCTGACCCGGACGCCCACGAGATCGGAGAGTCGACCGGCAACCCGGGCGTAGACCGCCTCGGGGTCACCCTTCTGGTCGTCCCCGCCCGCCTCGTTGGCGATCCGGTAGAGGGTGGCGGCCAGGTGCCGGCCGTCAGCTGCCAGCGACCGGGGGTCGGCAAAACCGTCCGGCGCACGCAGTGCCGACGGCTCTAGGGCCAGCCGTCGCCAGCTCTGCATCTCCCGCCGGGCGGCGAGGATGGTCGGATAGTCGTTGGTGGTGACGGTGCTCAACACCGTCCGGCCGGCCCGGGAGGCTGCCCGGGGTTGCGGTTTGCCCCGGCTGCCACCATCCCCGTGCACGTTGATGACGGTGCCGGTGTCCCGCGATTCGGTCGACAGGAATGCGCCGCCGCGCCGTTCGCCCCGGACGACCGCGTTGCGGAACTTCCCCGCGCTGTGCCGAAAACGGAGATGGCGTGCCGATTCACCACGGGTGATGTGCCGCAGCTCCTCACCGAGCAGACTCAACCGGCCGATGCTGCCTTCCTTGACCGGCGGCTCAAAACCGAGAGTGACTTCGTACCGCAGGAAGGTCGTGGTCGCCTCGGCTGGCGTACCCAGGTCGTCCTCCACCTCGGCCGGCACGATCATCTCGGCGGCAAGCCGGATCCGGTGTTGGTGGTCGCGGTAGCCGTCCCAGAACAGGTCCCGCGGATCGCCGCCACGCGAGCCCGACGATCCGCGGATCCGCTGTGCCGCCTCGACCAGGGTGTCCGTGGCAAGGTAGGAGAGAAACTCGATCGCGTCGAAGATGTTCGACTTGCCTACCCCGTTCGCTCCGGCGATGCAGGTGAAGGGGCCGAATGCGATGTCGACGTCGAGGAGGTTCTTGAAGCCGTGCACCTCCAACCGGGTGAGCATCCTCAGAGCTTAACCACCGCGTAAGGCTCCTTACGCAACCTCCTAGACCGGCGTGGCGGTGAGGCCAGGCAGTGCGCCCGCAGGTCGCGTGTACGGAGGCCGCTCGTGTGCGGGTCGCTGGTGGGAAGGTCGGCGCCACCGGTCAGGTGGGCCTCGACGTTCTCCCGGAGGCGGGCCAGCTCCTCGCGGAGCCAACGGTGGATCTCGATCAACTCTTGACCGAACGCGCTCAGGCGGTCGCTGCCCGGCCGGATGGAGTGTGGCATGTGTGTCCCATGCTGCCCGCGCCTCCATGCCCTCGGCGGTCTGCTTGCCGGGTACACCGCGACGCTGGCGTGACTATACCGGCGGATAGCGGGCGATGAGTTCCCGACCGATCCGGGCCAGCTCGACCCGGACGCTCGCGGGGGAGAGCACCTCGACCCGGTCACCCCAGCCGGCGAGCTGCTCGGCGATGGACACCGCTGTCGGCGCCGCCACCCGCACCCGTACCCGGCCGTCGTCGGTGGTGCCCTCGGTGTCGCAGTGCCGCCCGAAGTGGGTACGCAGCACGGGCAGGAAGCGGGCCTCGATGAGCAGCGTCGCCGAGAGCAGTGACCGGTGCTGCTCCACCTCGTCGACCACCCGCTCCCACGCCTGCATCAGGGTGAAGTCGGCCGGCCGCTCGGCGGGCAGCCCGGTCGGGACGGCATCGCTGATCCGGTCCACCCGGAACGTCCGCTGACCGTTGGCCGTCCCGGCCAGCAGGTACCAGACGTCCCCCTTGGCGACCAGACCCAGCGGATCGACCAGTCGCCGGCTGCGGGCACCGGTCCGGTCCGCGTACTCCAGCTCCACCCGGCGGCGCTGCACCACCGCGGTCTGGAGCACCGCCACCAGGTCGGGCCGCTCCGGGTCGCGCTCGCCCCACCGCGCGGGGTCGGCGACCACGGCATCGGCGGCGGCCTCGGCGGCGGCCCGGAACGTGCCGGGCAGGGCGCGGACCAGCTTGCGCAGCGCCGACCGGATCTCCGGCCCGTTCGTCGTCGCAGCCGGACCGACCAGCAGGAACAGGGCCCGCGCCTCGGCGGCGGTGAGGCCGCTCAGGTCGGTGCGGGCGTCGCCGAGCAGCGACCAGCCGCCACCCCGACCGGGTTGCGGATAGACCGGTACGCCGGCGGCGGAGAGCGCGTCGAGGTCGCGCCGGGCGGTCGCCACCGAGACCTCGAACTCCCGGGCCAGCTCGGCGGCGGTGACCCGCCCCCGGGCCTGCATCAGCAACAGGATGGCCACGAGGCGGTCGGCGCGCATCCCCGGATTCTGACAGGAGGGGCGCCCACGAATTTCGGGATGTCGGGGGGTCCGATCGGCGTCGACACCGCGACTTCCTGGAAAACGGGGGTGGATGGAGAGGAGCGGGCCGGCCGGCCCTGGATGCGCAAGGGGCGCGTGGCCGAAGCCACGCGCCCCTTGCGGCGTACCGGACGGATCAGGCCAGGCCCAGCTCCGCCTCGAAGTTGCCGGCCTCCAGCCGCTCCTTGACCGCCACCAGGAAGCGGGCCGCGTCGGCGCCGTCCACCAGCCGGTGGTCGTAGGAGAGGGCCAGGTAGACCATCGAGCGGACCGCGATGACCTCACCCAGCTCCGGGTCGTTGACCACGACCGGGCGCTTGACCACGGCACCGGTACCGAGCATCGCCGACTGCGGCGACGGCACGATCGGGGTGTCGAAGAGCGCCCCCCGGCTGCCGGTGTTGGTCAGCGTGAAGGTCGCCCCGGCCAGCTCGTCCGGGCTGACCTTGTTGGTCCGGGTGCGCTCGGCCAGGTCGGCGATCCGCTTGGCGATGCCGCCCAGGTTCAGGTCACCGGCACCGTGGATGACCGGCACCATCAGGCCCCGCTCGGTGTCCACCGCGATGCCCAGGTGCTCGGCGTCCGGGTAGGTGATCGTCCCGGCCTCCAGGTCCATCCGGGCGTTGACCACCGGGTAGGTCTGCAGCGCCTCGACCGCCGCCAGGGCGAAGAACGGCAGGAAGGAGAGCTTCACGCCGTGCCGGGCGAGGAAGGCGTCCTTGGCCCGGGCCCGCAGCTTGGCCACCTTGGTGACGTCCACCTCGACCACGGTGGTGAGCTGCGCCATCTCGTGCAGCGACTCCTGCATCCGCTTGGCGATGACCGCGCGGATCCGGGGCAGCTTCTCGGTGCTGCCCCGCTTCGGGCTCGGCTGCGGCCGGGCGGCCGGCTGGGCGGGGGCAGCCGGCGGGGCGGCCGGGGCAGCGGCCAGAGCCGCCGCCTTGGCGGCCTTGGCGGCCTTGGCCTTCTCCGCCGCGTCCAGCACGTCCTGCTTACGGATCCGGCCACCGACCCCGGTGCCGGTCAGCGTGGACAGGTCCACCCCGTGCTCGCTGGCGAGCTTGCGGACCAGCGGGGTCACGTAGCCCGCCGCCTCCTCGCCACCACCCTGGGCCGGCGCGGACGGGCGCTGCGGGGGCGTGGTCGGCGCGGACGGCTGCGCGGCCTGCTCGGCCCGGGTCGGCTGGGCGGCCGTCTCGGCCTCGGCGGCGGGCTCGTTGTACGACAGGCCCGGCGTCGGCTCGGCGGCCTTCGGCTCGGGCTTGGCCTCGGCCTGCGGGGCCGGCTTCGGCTCGGGCTTCGGCTCGGGCTTGGCCTCGGGCTTCGGCTCCGCCTTGGGGGCGGCACCGGCGGCTCCGATCACCGCCAGGTCGGCGCCGACCGGAGCGGTCTCGTCCTGGGCGACCTTGATCTTCAGCAGGGTACCGGCGACCGGGGAGGGGATCTCCGTGTCGACCTTGTCGGTGGAGACCTCCAGCAGCGGCTCGTCGACCTCGACGGGGTCGCCGACCTCCTTGAGCCAGCGGGTGACCGTACCCTCGGTGACACTCTCCCCGAGCGCAGGCATCTTCACCGCGGTGCCCTTGGCGGTCGGGGCGGCCCCGGCCTGCGGCGCCGGCTCCTCGGCGGCGGCCTGCGGCTGCTCGGCCGGCTGGGCCGCCTGCTGCGGCTCCTCGGCCGGGGCGGCCTGCTCCTCGGGCTGCGCGCCACCGGCAGGCTCGGCCGACTCGCCCTCACCGGCGATGACCGCCAGCTCGCTGCCGACCTCGGCGGTCTCGTCCTCGCCCACCACGATCCGGCTGAGCACGCCGGCTGCGGGCGAGGGGATCTCCGTGTCGACCTTGTCGGTCGAGACCTCGAGCAGCGGCTCGTCGACCTCGACCCGCTCGCCCTCCTGCTTCAGCCAGCGCGTGACGGTGCCCTCAGTGACGCTCTCGCCAAGCCGGGGCATGGTGACCGATACCGGCATCTTCTACGACTCCTTCAATCCCCTGGTGCGAACGTCGCCCGCGCTGCCGCCGGACGTCGCGGAATAGGTGTGGTCAGGCGTGCGCGTGCAACGGCTTGCCGGCGAGGGCCAGGTGTGCCTCGCCGAGGGCCTCGTTCTGGGTGGGGTGCGCGTGCACGAGCTGCGCCACCTCGGCCGGGTAGGCCTCCCAGTTGTAGATGAGCTGGGCCTCGCCGATCATCTCGCCGACCCGGGCGCCGACCAGGTGTACGCCGACCACCGGGCCGTCCTCCACCCGGACGAGCTTGACGAAGCCGGCCGTCTTGAGGATCTGGCTCTTGCCGTTGCCGCCGAGGTTGTAGTTGTAGACCTTGACCTTGTCGGCGCCGTACTGCTCCTTGGCCTTGGCCTCGGTCAGCCCGACCGACGCCAGCTCCGGGTCGGAGTAGGTGACGCGGGGGATACCGGCCTCGTCGATCACGGCGGGGTTGAGCCCGGCGATCTCCTCGGCGACGAAGATGCCCTGCTGGAAGCCACGGTGTGCGAGCTGGAGGCCCGGCACGATGTCACCGACGGCGTAGATGTTGCCCACCCCGGTGCGCAGCCGCTCGTCGGTCAGCACGTAACCCCGGTCGAGCCGGATGCCCTGCTGCTCGTAGCCCAGGTCGGCGGTGACCGGACCCCGGCCCACCGCGACCAGCAGCAGCTCGGCCTCGACGGTCTCGCCACCGGCGATGGTGACCTCTACGCCGGAGTCGGTCTTCTCGACCTTCTCGAACGGCTTGCCCACCTTGAAGTTGATCTTCCGCTTGCGGAACGCCCGCTCCAGCGCCTTCGACGACTCCTCGTCCTCGGCGGCGACCAGCCGGGGCAGCGCCTCGATGATGGTCACGTCCACCCCGAACGAGCGCCACACGCTGGCGAACTCCACGCCGATCACGCCGCCGCCGAGCACGATCGCGGAGGTCGGCACCCGGTCCAGCTTGAGCGCGTGGTCGCTGGTGATGATCCGCTCGCCGTCGACGTCCAGGCCGGGCAGGCTGCGCGCGTACGAGCCGGTGGCCAGGATGACGTTCCGGCCGGTGTAGCGCTTGCCGTCGACCTCGACGGTGTCCTTGCCGACCAGCTTGCCGGCGCCCTCGACGTAGGTGATCTTGGCACCCTTGACCAGGCCCTGCAGGCCCTTGTGGAGCCGGGAGACCACCCCGTCCTTGTACGCGTTGACCCCGGCCATGTCGATGCCGACCAGTTCGGCCTTGACCCCGAACTGCTCCGACTCCCGGGTGTTGTCGGCGATCTCGGCGGCGTGCAGCAGCGCCTTGGTCGGGATGCAGCCGTTGTGCAGGCAGGTCCCGCCCAGCTTGCCCTTCTCGATCAACGCGACCGACAGGTCCAGTTGGGCGGCGCGCAGGGCTGCGGCATAGCCGCCACTACCACCTCCGAGAATGACAACGTCGAAGGTCGCGTCGTTCGGCTCGCTCACAGTTAACTCCCAGGTCGCGTCGCTGCTACGAGGGTCATGCCAGGGAAACGGGCATACTCGCCTCGGTCATCTTGTCACTTACCCGCCCGGGCCGCGCCACGAGGTGCCCAACGACACGTTCACCGGACGTACGCTTGCCCCAGGCTTCGACGACGGCACATGGAGGGGATGCCCGGTGGGCCTGTTCCGACGACGCAGGCGACCCGACGGGGGCGCGGCCTCCGGCGACCGGGGCGCCACCCGCGCCGACCTGGACCACCTCGAACAGTTCGTCCGCTCCCGGACCGGGGTCGAGGCGTTCATCGAACCGCGTACCACGGTGACCGAGACCACCGTCATGCTGATCGCCTTCGACGGCGAGTGGACCCGCCGCCGGGTGGACTCCCCGGAGGGGGCACGCCGGTTCGCCCACCGGCTCGGCATCCCGATCTACGACGTGCGCCTGGTCGGCTACCCGCAACGGATGCGGGACTTCAACGAGCGTCGCAAGCGCCGGCCGGAGCTGTACTGACCGCGGCAGTACTGACCGTGGCTGTACTGACCGTGGCTGTACTGACCGCGGCGCCGCCCGGAACGGCACCGACCCCGGGCCGTCGGGCCGGGGTCGGTGCCTGGTGCGTCCGGTCAGCCGTTCGCCGCGATGTCCTCGACCAGTTCGAGCAGCATCCGCACCGGTACCCCGGTGCCGCCCTTGGTCCAGTAGCCGAACGGCTCGCCGACGTGGTAGCTCGGCCCGGCGATGTCGATGTGCGCCCAGGCGACCTCGTCGGTCACGAACTCGCGCAGGAACACCGCGCCCTGGATCATGTGGCCGGCCCGGTCCATACCCGCGTTGACCTGGGAAATGTCCGCCACATCGGAGTCCATGCCCTTGCGGACGTCCTCCGGCATCGGCATCGGCCACGCCGGCTCGCCCACCGTGTCACCGGCCACCCGGACCCGCTCGCAGAGTTCCGGCGTACCCATCACCCCGGCGACCCGCTTGCCCAGGGCGACCACCTGGCCGCCGGTCAGGGTCGAGGTCTCCAGCAGGTAGTCGCAGCCGTCCGCGCAGGCCCGTGCCATCGCGTCACCGAGGACCATCCGTCCCTCGGCGTCGGTGTTCAGCACCTCGACCCGCTTGCCGTTGAACATGGTGATCACATCACCCGGGCGGTACGCGGTGCCGGACGGCATGTTCTCCGCCATCGGCAGGTACGCGTGCACCGTCACCGCCGGCTTGAGCGCCGCGACGGCCAGCATCGCCGCGCCGACCGCCGCCGCGCCGCCCATGTCGGACTTCATCTCCCACATGCCCTGCGCCGGCTTGATGGTGATACCACCGGTGTCGAAGGTGATGCCCTTGCCGACCAGCGCGACGGTCCTGCCGGACCCGCCCCCCTCCGGCGTGTAACTGAGCTTCACCAGGCGGGGCGGCGCCTCCGAACCCTGACCGACCGCGACGATGCCGCCGTACCCGCCGGCCGCCAGCGCGGCCTCGTCGAGCACCTCGACGCCGAGGCCGGCCTCCCGCGCCGCCGACGCGACCGCGTCGGCGAAGTCCGGCGGGCGCAGCTCGTTCGGCGCCATGTTGACCCAGTCCCGGGTCAGCCGCACCGCGGCGGCCACCGCCCGGGCCCGGGCCACCTCGGCCTGCGCGGTCGGGTCACCGGCATCCGGTACGTGCACCGCGACCTCGGCCACCGGCGGGCGGCGGGTCGGCTGCGGCCGGGTCTTGTAGCCGGCGAAGCGGTAACCACCCAGCAGGGCACCCTCGGCGACCGCCCGCAGCGCGGCCGGCGCGTCGGCGTCGTCGGGCAGCGGCAGGGTCAACGCCACCCGCTCGGCCCCGGCCAGCGCCCGGACCGCGGCACCCGCCGCGCGGCGCAGCGTCTCCGGCGCCGGCGCGGCGCCGGTCGGCTCGGGACCGAGGCCGACCGCGGCCACCAGGGGGGCGGTGACCGTACCCAGGGTGGCCAGCTTGATCACCTCACCCGGACTGCCGGTGGCACCGAGCAGCGCCAGGGTCTCGGTCAGTTTGCCGTCGAACGCGGCAGCGATGCTCTCCGCGCCGCTGGCCAGCAGCAGGGTCGCGGTGTAGCTGCCATTCCCGGCGGGCACAACGTCGTCCGACCCGGTCGTCTGGCTGTGCACGCCGATCACGATCGCGTCAACGGCAAGCTCGGCGGGGTCGGTGTCGACCAGGCTCAGGGTGGTGCTGGACGATGTCACTCGGCGTCTCCGGACGGGCTGGCCGGTCGCGTTGCGCGCGGACCGGCGATGAAGGTCTCCGGCGCAACCTACCCGCCGGACCCCGGGCTGTCCTACCGACTGGCGTCGGAGGAATGACGCGATGCTAACCAGCGGGGATACCCCCGGTAAGTTGCGACCCATGACCAACGCGACCGCCGACGTTCCCGTTGCCCCGCCGCGCCGTTCGCCGCTGCACGAGCGGCACACCGCACTCGGTGCCAAGTTCGCCGCCTTCGGCGGCTGGCAGATGCCCCTGGAGTACGCCGGGGGCGGGGTGCTCGCCGAGCACACCGCGGTGCGTACGGCGGTCGGTGTGTTCGACGTGTCCCACCTGGGCAAGGCCCGGGTCACCGGCCCGGGGGCGGTCGACTTCGTCAACTCCTGCCTGACCAACGACCTGGACCGGATCGCGGCCGGCAAGGCGCAGTACACCCTCTGCTGCGACGACGCGACCGGCGGCGTGGTGGACGACATCATCGCCTACCGGTACGCCGACGACCACGTTTTCCTGGTCCCGAACGCGGCCAACACCGCCGAGGTGGTCCGCCGACTGCGCGCCGCCGCTCCGCCGTCGGTGACGGTGACCGACGAGCACGAGGCGCACGCCGTCCTGGCCGTGCAGGGGCCGCAGTCGGCGGAGCTGCTCGACAAGCTGGGGCTGCCCACCGGGCACGAGTACATGAGCTTCTCCACCGGCATCCTGGACGGCGCCGAGGTGGTGGTCTGCCGGACCGGCTACACCGGCGAGCACGGCTACGAACTCGTGGTACCCGCCGGGTCGGCGGTCGCCGTCTGGGACGCGCTGCACGCCGCCGGTACGGCGTACGGGCTGCGCGCCTGCGGCCTGGGTGCCCGGGACACCCTGCGTACCGAGATGGGCTACCCGCTGCACGGGCAGGACCTCTCCCTGGAGATCACCCCGGTGCAGGCCCGCTCCGGTTGGGCGGTGGGTTGGCAGAAGCCGGCCTTCTGGGGCCGGGACGTGCTGTTGGCCGAGAAGGCCGCCGGTCCCCGCCGTACCCTGCGCGGGCTGGAGGCGGTCGACCGGGGCATCCCGCGCGCCGGGATGACCGCGTACGCGGGCGACACCGCGATCGGCACGGTGACCAGCGGCACCTTCTCGCCGACCCGCAAGGTCGGTATCGCCCTGGCCCTGCTCGACACGGCGGCCGGGATCGCCGACGGGGAGACCGTCGAGCTGGACGTGCGGGGCCGGCGGGCGGCGGTACGTGTGGTCCGCCCGCCCTTCGTCACACCGTCGGTGAAGTAGCCCGGTAGGTCAGTGCGGCGGCGGGGTGTCGCCCCGGTCACCGGCGTCCAGGACCGCCTGGGTCCAGCCACCCTCGATCACCCCGCCGCCGCCGAGCAGCGCCCAGTCGACCACCTCGGCGGCGGCGACCACCACCGGAGCGCCGATGCGGACCGTGGGGTCGGTGGTGGCGTCACTGGCGCTGGTCCCGACGATCCGCTCCGGCGAGGCCCAGGACCGCACCCCTGCCCAGACGAACTCGGGGCCGTCGTCGGTGGGCAGCCCGTACTTGACCACGAGTTGCGTCCCGTCGGGCAACTCACCGGCGAGGAACCGGCGCCGGATGCCGGGCAGTCCCTCCCGGGCGGTCGCCACGGCCCGGGCCATCGCGTCGCCCGGCCGGGCGTAGTGGATGTCCGGCTGCCCCGAGCCGGAGCCGGAGCCGAAGAGGGTGGCGCAGACCGCCGCGAAGTACCGCCCGGCCGGGCCGGTGTGCCCGGCCGGTGGCCGCAGGCTGAGGAACGAGTCCGCGTCCGGGTCGGTCGCCGGGTCCAGTTCCAGACGCAGCAGCACCGGCGCCGTCGCCACCTGCTGCTCCGGGTTGCCGTACGCCACCGCGATGTCGTGCCCGGTGATCGTGGCCAGCACCGGTAGCTGCACGAACGCGGGCACCTCCTCGGTGGCGATGCCGTCGGTGAAGGTGCGTAGCAGCCGACGGGCCGCGCCGGTCATCACCGCCCCCCAGGCGCGGGTGAGATGGTCCGGCACTCCCTGCACCTGCAACTCCATCAGCCCGAAGCGGCGCAGCCCCTTGGTGGTGAACCAGAGCCCGTCGGCGTCCGAGGAGTACGGCACCAGGACCCAGTCGACGAGGCGTACCCGGCCCCGCTCGTCGGGCAGCGAGCGCAGCGCCGCGTCCGGGGTGAGGAACTGCAGGCCGAAGACGTCGACGACGTTCCCGCCGACCTGCTCGGCCATCGCTGCCGCGACCGCCCGGGCGGCCCATTCGTGCGCCGGTGGCCAGCCCGGCCGGTACTCGGCCTGCACCACCACCAGGTGGGTCGCCTCGCCGAGCCGGGCGAGCTGTTCGGGGCTCGCCCCGAACGCGGTGAGCAGATCCGGGGGCAGCCGGGGGAACTCGCTCATCGAGCGGGTGTCCACGCTCATCAACGGGCTGTCCAGCATCTGCCGGGCCAGGCCGTGCACCGGCTCGGCGATCCGGCCCGCGAGGGCCTCGACCGCGCGTCGGGGGCTGGTGGGCGGCAGGCCGGTCAGCGGCACCAGGTAGGTCGCGGTCAGCGACTCCGGTACCGGAACGGGCAGGAAATCGTCCGTGATGAGCATTGTCGTCCCCCACGAGACGTCGCCGGTGCTGTCAACGAAACGCTACCTGCCGCGTCGCCCACCGCTGCGCCGATCACCGTTGAAGCCGGGCCGGATCGGCCCACAGCCATCCGTCAGACCGGCACGAGCAGCAGCAGGACCAGGAGGGTGGTGATCTCCACCACGGCACCGAGCACGTCGCCGGTGATCCCGCCGAGCCGGCGTACCACGTGGCGCAGCAGCAGCACCACGACGGCGAGGGCGACGAGGACGGCGAGCGGACCCTGCCACGGGCGGCCCGGCACGGCCGCCAGCGCGGCCAGTCCGACGACGGCCGTGCCGGCGGCCAGCGCCGGCCGGCCGACGGTACCGGCCACCAGGGCACCCAGCCCGTCCGGCCGGGCCGCCGGCACCCCGCGCCGGCAGGCCAGGCCGACCCCGAGCCGGCCGGCGGCGACGGCGGTGACCACTGCGGCGAGCGTCGCGGGCCAGGACCGGTCGGCCAGCGCGGCGAGCGCCGCCACCTGCATCAGGAGTACGAGTACCAGCGCGGCCACCCCGAACGGGCCGACGTCCGGCTTCTTCATGATCTCCAGCGCGCCGGGACCGGACCGGTACGACCCGAGTGCGTCGACGGTGTCGGCCAGCCCGTCCAGATGGAGTCCCCGGGTGCACAGTGCCGCCGCGGTGACCGTCACCGCGGCGGCCAGCAGGGGAGTGGCGCCGACGGTGACCAGCCCGGTCAGCAACGCACCGAGGAGCACGCCGAGCAGCACGCCCACGGCGGGGGCGAGGGACATCGCGACCCCGGCGACCGCCCGGTCGATCCGGCCGGACCGGACCGGCAGCGTGGTGAAGGTGGTGAGGGCCAGCCGCGCGCCGGCGCCCAGCCGCCGGTCAGCCGGCACGCCAGGCGGCACTCGCCCCGTCGATGCCGGGCCGGTCGATCGGGTCGATGCCGGTGGGCTCGGTACCCGTCGGGTCACCCGGCCCGGTGCTGTCCGGACGGGTCGGTCCGGTGGTGGTCGGTCCCGGCCCGCTCGGCTCCGGCTCGGTGAAGTCCGGCTCGTCCTCCCCGGCCGGCTGCCCGTCGCCGGGCCCGTCGTCCGACCCGTCTCCCGGTCCGTCGTTCGGTCCGTCGCCCGGCCCGTCCGAGCCGGGGCCGGCCAGGCCGGGGTGCGCCGGCAACGCGGCGGCCAGGGCGAGTACCGACCGCATCAGCGGCAGCGCGGCCAGCGCGTTCGCCCCTTCGCCGAGGTCGAGGCGCAGGTCCAGCAGCGGGGCCAGGCCGAGCACGTCGGCGGCGAGGGAGACCGCCGGGTGGCCGCCGTGGTCGGGCAGCAGGCACCAGTGCCGGGCCTGCCCGGCGAGGTCCCGACTGACCAGGCCGGCCGCCAGGCCGACCGGCCCGTCGAGCAGGACCGGCAACCGCCGGGCCGCCGCGCCGAGCAGCACACCGGTGGCGATCGCGATGTCCCCACCGCCCAACTCGGCCAGGATCTCCTTGGCCGTCCGGGACGAACTGCGGATCCGGCGCAGACTGTCCCGGACCGCGGCGCAGCGGGCCATCCAGGCATTGTCGTCCAGGTGACCACCGGGGGTGACCACCCGGGCGAGCACCGCCGGCGCCTCCGCGCCCGCGGTCGCGGCGAGCACGGCCGCCGCCGCCGTCTCGGTACCGGCGCCGCACGCCCCGATCACGAGCAGTTGCACGCCGGCGTCGGCCGCCTCGTCGGCGAGCCGCCAGCCGTAGCGCAGGGCCGACTCGACCGCCTCTGCGGTCAACGCCGGGCCCTCCTCGATCGGCGCGGCGGTCGGCGCGTCGACCACCTGGAGACCCGCCCCGCTCTCGGCGGCCAGCCGGGCCAGCGGCCCGACGCCGGCCCGCGCCTGATCGGCCCGGCGGGTCGACTCACCGGGGACGGTCCCGGCGGCGGCACCACCGGTGTGGTCACCGTGCAGCAGCAGGACCCGCACCGCGCCCCACGGGGCCGGGGTCGGGGTGCCCTGGGTGGCCGCCGCGAACCCGACGACCCGTTCCAGGACGCCCAGGCCGGTGCCCGGTACGTCCAGGGTGGCGAGCCGGTCGAGGGCCTGCGGACCGGCGTACTCGTCGGGCATCGGCAGATCCATGCCGGGCTGGATGACCAGACCCGTGACGACCATCGGCAGCGCCATGGTCGGTGCCGCCCACGGCGCCGGGGCCTCGGTGGCGGTGACCGCCGGCGCGGGCGGCTCCGGGCTGAGCACCTCCGGCGACCGGGTCGGCTCCGCGCCGGTACCCGGTACGCCCTCCGCCGCACTCGGCTCGGCCTGGCTGGGTACGCTCGCCGCGCGCAGCGGGGCGCCCGGCTTCAGCCACGAGGGCTGGCCGGCGACCACCAGGACCACCGCGTCGCAGGCGTCGGCGACCGCCCGGTTGGTGGCGCCGAGGGCGTCGGTGAAGGCCCGGCCCAGCGGCGTGGTCGGCACCAGGGAGAGTCCCACCTCAGGGCTGACCAGCACCAGACGGGCGGTGCAGTCCCGCACCGCGGCGGCCAGTTCGGCGACGGTGGTGAGATCGTCGGCGGGCTGGTGGGCCGGGTCCAGCAGCACGGTCACCCAGCCGCCGAGGTCGTCGACGAGCAGCGTCTCGTCCGGCCGGGCCTCGGCGATCACCCGGGCCAGCCGGGAGGGGTCGGCGGCGGTCTCCTCGGTGGTCCAGCCGCCCGGACGGCGCGCCCGGTGCCGTTCGATCCGGGCCGCCCACTCCGGGTCGTCGGGGCCGACATCCGCCGAGGTGGCGACATACCGGACCGCCGGAGCGTCGGCGACCAGCGATTCGGCGAACTCCGACTTGCCGGACCGGATGCCGCCCAGCACCAGGACCGTGTTCCACCCGTCAACGGACATGTTCAAACCTTAGAGCCACCACCGGCGTACCGGACTGGCAGGTGGGACCCCGGATCGGCGGGAACGACGGCCGACCGGGCGGTGCCGGGGCGGGGGATGTGGAGCGGGCGGCGGGCGGGTACGGCCGACTAGGCTTGCACCGGTTGACGCACGGGCGCATCGACGAGGGGAGACGGCATGGCGTGGAGCTGGCGGTACGAGGGCGCGGACGGCGGCGCGGTCAGCGGACCGGCCGAGACGTTCGGCAGTCAGGCGGATGCCGAGTCGTGGATCGGTCAGACCTGGCGGCAGCTCACGGCGTCGGGGATCACGTCGGTCACGCTCGTCGAGGACGACCGTGTCGAGTACCAGATGAGCCTGCTGCCCACGGCTGAGTGACCGGCATGACCAACGACCGCCCGGGATACGGCGAGCCGTTGCTGCTCGGCGTACCCCGGGCGGCGTTGCGGCCCAGCCCGGTCTTCCTGGCGCTGGTGGCCCTCTTCGTCACCAGCGGCGCGCTCACCTGGCACCGGGTCGGCAACGTCCGGCTGGATGTCTTTCTCTTCGTCGTCTCCGGTTGGCTGGTCTCGCTCTGCCTGCACGAGTACGCGCACGCGCTGGTGGCCTTCCGGGCCGGCGACCGCAGCGTCGCCCACCGGGGCTACCTGACCCTGAACCCGTTGAAATACAGCCACCCGCTGCTCTCCATCGCGTTGCCGCTGGTCGTGGTGCTGCTGGGCGGGATCGGGCTGCCCGGTGGGGCGGTCTGGGTGGACCGGCACCGGATCCCCGGGCGGTTGCGGCACACCCTGGTCAGCCTGGCCGGCCCGGCGACGAACGTCCTCTTCACCGTGGTGCTGGTGGTGGCGCTGCGGCTCGGCGCGGACGACGCGTACCCGGAATTTTGGGCCGGGGTCGCACTGTTAGCCTTCCTCCAGCTCACCGCGAGCCTGCTCAACCTGCTGCCGGTCCCCGGCCTGGACGGCGGCAACATGATCCAGCCCTGGCTGTCGCCGCAGTGGCAGCGTGGCTACGACCTGATGGCGCCCTTCGGGTTCCTGCTGCTCTTCGCCCTGCTGTGGAACCCGCGCGTCGGCGGATGGTTCTTCGATGCGGTCTTCGCCCTGGCGAACCTGCTCGGCCTGCCGGCCCCGTTCTACGCATACGGCCTGGACCTGATCCGCTTCTGGCAGGGCTGACCCGGTTGCTCCGTCCGGTTGCGCACGGGGCTGACAGCGTTCCGCGCGATCAGAAACGCCGCCAACCCCGTGCGCCCCGGTGCCGCCGCCAACCCCGTGCGCCCCGGTGCCGCCGCCAACCCCGTGCGCCCCGGTGCCGCCGCCAACCCCGTGTGCGCCCCGGTGTCGCGGCCAACCCGTGCCCCCGGTGCCGCGGCCGGGCCGGTGCCCGGCGGGCGGGTACTACGGCCGGCGGGGCGGGCTGACCGTCTCCGCCGGATCCCGCTCGACGATCGGGTCGAGGACCTCGTCGATCGCCTTGAGCAGCCCGGCGTCCAGCTTCACCCCGGCGGCCTTGACGTTGTCGTGCACCTGATCGGGGCGCGACGCACCGACGATGGCCGACGAGACGTTCGGGTTCTGCAGCACCCAGGCGATGGAGAGCTGGGCCATGGTCAGCCCGGCCTGCTCGGCGAGCGGCTTGAGCTGCTGCACCCGGGTCAGCACGTCGTCGCTGAGGAACTTCGCGATGAACTGCGCGCCGGACTTGTCGTCGGTGGCCCGGGAGCCGGCCGGCGGGGGCTGGCCGGGCAGGTACTTGCCGGAGAGAACGCCCTGCGCCATCGGCGACCAGACGATCTGACCGACGCCTAGCTCCTCACTGGCGGGTACCACCTCGGCCTCGATCACCCGCCAGAGCATCGAGTACTGCGGCTGGTTGGAGATGAGCGGGATCCTCAGCTCGCGGGCCAGCCCGTGGGCCGCGCGGATCTCGGACGCCTTCCACTCCGACACCCCGATGTAGAGCGCCTTGCCGGAGTGCACGACGTCGGCGAACGCCTCCATCGTCTCCTCCAGCGGAGTGCTGTGGTCGAACCGGTGCGCCTGGTACAGGTCGACGTAGTCGGTCTGTAGGCGGCGCAGCGAGCCGTTGATCGACTCCATGATGTGCTTGCGGGACAGGCTCCGGTCGTTGCGACCCGGACCGGTCGGCCAGTACACCTTCGTGAAGATCTCCAGGCCCTCCCGGCGCTCGCCGCGCAGCGCCCGACCGAGCACCTCCTCGGCCCGGGTGCCGGCGTAGACGTCGGCGGTGTCGAAGGTCGTGATGCCGGTCTCCAGGGCGGCCCGGACACAGGCGAGCGCCGCGTCCTCCTCGACCTGCGAGCCGTGGGTGATCCAGTTGCCGTACGAGATCTCGCTGATCATGAGGCCTGAGCGGCCCAGATGACGGAATTCCATACCCCGACCCTAACCGCGGCCACGGGGTAAGGAAGGGCCCCCTATTAACGCATTTGGTAGAGGAAGGGCCCCTTTATACCAGGTGTGGGCTAGAGCACGGGGGTGGTGTCGGCGAGCAGCCGGTCGATCTCCGCCATGACATCCAACCGGCTGCGGTGCACCGGGTCGATCAGCCGGCGGCCACGCCGGTCCAGCGCGCCCCACTGACCGCTGTCACCGACCAGGAACGCCACCGGGTGGATGACCAGCGCCGGATGGGTCGGGGGTACCACCACCCGGCCGGCCCGGTCGACGACACCCTTGCGGCCGTTGACGTCCACCACGGCCAGCCCCTCGTCGGTGAAGCCGTCGATGTACCGGCCGTCGGTCAGGGCGGTGGTGAACCCCGAGTACGACGTGGGTACCACCACCTGCCCGGTCCGGTCGACCGCACCCCAACCGCCCCGGCGTACCGCCGCCACGCCCCGCCGGAACGGACGTACGTCATCGAAGCCGGCCGGGATCAGCACCGTGCCCGACTTGTCGACCGCCAGCCAGTCACCGGCCCCGTTGTGGGAGACCCAGGCGATCCCGTCGGAGAAGGACCCGACCCCCCGGTACCCGGCGGTGGCCCCGATCAGGCAGGTCCCGGTCTCGTCGATCAGCGTCCACGCGTCCATCTCGGGGCGTCGTACCCAGGCCACCCCGTCCCGGAACGGCTGGGCCTCGGCGTAGTCGGCGGTGATGGTCAGCTCACCGTGCACGTCGGCGTACCCCCAGCGGCGGGTGTCCTGGTCGAAGCAGGGCACTGGTGGCCGGTGCGCGTACCGGATCTCCTCCGGCGTACGCGGATACGGACCCCAGCCCTTCGCGGCGACCCGGTTGAACACCGCATCGAGCGCGAGTTCGGTCCGGGCCACCAGGTCGGCGTCGACCACGGTACGCAGGTCCAGGGCCCGCTCGAAGTGGGTGCACGCCTCGATGTAGCGGCCCTGCTCCAGACAGCACCGGCCGGCGTGCTCGTGCATCGTGGCGCGGAGCCGGTCGGGCAGTTCGGACGAGTTGGCCTCGGTGTAGAGCCGGTCCGCCTCGTCGAACTCGCCCCGCCACTGGTGCACGTGGGCCAGCCGGGCCTTCACGATGGCGATCCGGCGCAGCTCACCGGTCGCCTCGGCGTGGGTCAGCGCCAGCGTGCCGTCGGCCAGGGCCCGGTCCAGGTCGCCGAGGATCCGCGAGACCACCGCCCGGAGACTGAGCAGCCGGGCGCGGGCGCGGTCGTCGCTGGCGGCGTCGAGCTTCGCGCCCAGTTGCTCCCGAACGGCCCGCAGCGTGTCCGGCTCGTCGGCCACCTCGCGCAACGTGTCCGGATCCAACCGCCACCGGTACGCCGCGAGGGTCTGCTCCGGGTCCGTCGTCGGCAGCGTCGACGCCACGGGTACGGGGCGTTCCGTCCCGCTGGTGGAGGGGAGCGGGGCCACCTCCGGGGTACCGTCGCCGCTCCCTTCCGGCGCCCGGTCACCGGGTGTCGCCGCCCGGTCGTCGAGGTGGTCCTCCGGTTCCGGCGCGGGGTTCGGCTCGTCGCCGGTGACCACCGGCTCCGCTGCCGGCGAGTCCCCGGACGGTTCCGCGACCGGCGGGACCGGGCCGGCGGCGTCACCGGCCGGTGGCGCGGTGACGGGGGCGGCCGGTGGTGCGGAGACCGGTGCGGCGGGTGCGGAGTCGGGCAGGTCGGTGACGGGTGGTGCCGAGACCGGTGCCTCCACCGGGATGGGAGCAGCGACCGTGGCGCCGGTCGCCGGTTCGGGGGCCGGCGGACACGGGATCGGCGGGCCGGCCACCGGCTCGTCGGTGGCCGGTACGGCTGACCAGCGGAACTCTGGCACCACGGCTCCGCCCTGGGCGGTACCGATCGGGGCGCCGACCACGGGCAGGTCGACGCGGACCGGCGCGTCGGCGAGGTCGACCTCGACGCCGATCGGGGCATCGGCCGGGACGTGGTCGAGGTTGATCGGGGTACCGGCGACCGGCAGGTCGAGGTCGATCGGAGCGTCGACCACCGGAGGTGCGATGTCGGGCGTGGCGTGGATGTCTGCGGCTTCGATCCCGCTGCTGGAGCTGCCGGCGGGCGCGTCAGTGCCCGTCGGCGCGCCGGTCGTCGGTGCGTCGGGGCCGGGAACCGCCTCCGTTGCCGGTGGGGCGGGGACGGTCGGTGCCGGCGTGTCCACGACCGGGGCGGGGACGGTCGGTGCCGGCGTGTCCATGGCCGGGGCGGGGACGGTTGGTGCCGGTACCTCGTCGGTCGCGGCCACGGGGGTTTCCACCACGGGCAGGACCGAGTCCTCCGGAGTTGGTACGGCAGCCGTCTCCGGTGCCGGTACGGCAGCCGTGTCCAGGGTCGCCGGAGCCGGAGCCGGTTCCGGTGTCGGGAGGAACTCCAGGCGGAGACCGGCGATCGGCGGCGCCGGCGGTGGGGCGTCGGGACGGACCGGTGCCGGGGGAGTGGCCGGGCTCTCGACGCGGGGTGGCACCGGAGATGGTGCGGCTGGTGGTGCGCTGACCGGACCCGCCCAACCTCGCACCGGAGCACCGGAGACCGGTGCCCCCGAGCCCGGAGCATCCGGGACCGAAGCGTCCGGGACCGGCATCCCCGAGACCGGAGCACCGGAAACAGGCGTGTCCGAGACCGGCGCACCCGAGGTCGGCACGCCGGAGACCGGTGCCGACGTCGGAGCGCCGGAGACCGGTACGCCCGATACCGGTGCGCCGGACGTCGGTGCGGCGGTGAACCACGGGTCCGGTGCCGGTCGGGGGTCCGGGGCGGCCGGCTGCGCCGCCGGGGTGTGCTCGACCGGACGTCGGGACTCGGCCCACGACGTCGGGGCGGGCTGACCGGGGAACGGTTCGTCGCGGACCGGTCGGGGCTGACCGGGCAGCGGGCCGGGATCAGCCGGCCGGATCTGCCCGGCCCGGTCCGGTTCGGGCGGCACCGGTGGCCGACCGACCGATCCGTCGGAACGGGGTCGCCCGTCCGACGGCGAACCGTGCCAGGCGGCTTCCCGCCCGGGAGCCGGGTGCGGACGCTGATCGGGGCGGTGGTCCGGCGTTCCGGGAAATCCCGGCAGCGGACGCTGATCGGGGCGGTGGCCCGGCGTCCCGGGGGATCCGGGGGATCCCGGCACCGGGAACCTGCGTCGGTGATCGTCACCGTCCGGCGGGTACCCGCCGGTCCCGGCCGCCGGGTGCGGGTGGCGGGGCCGGTCATCCGGTGGGTACGTCTCCCGCCAGCGCTCGGTCCAGCCCGGTCCGGGCCGTTCGGTCTCCGGCGGCCGGGGAGTACGGGCCCCCGGAGTGGCCCGGTGCCCGGGCGGCAGGGGCTGGGTGTCGCCCGGGTCGGCGTCGTCCGACCAGCCTCCCCGCCGGTACGGGGTTCCGGGCCGGTCGGGCCGCTCCGACCAGGTCGGCTCAGCCTCACGACGCCAGCCGGAGGCCGGGCCGGACCAGTCGTGGGAGGGTTCGCGGGTCGCGGACCGGTCGTGGGAGGGATCCGGGGTTGCGGACCGGTCGTGGAACGGGTCGCGGGGTGCCGACCAGCCGGTGACCGGGTCCCAGGAAGGCGGCCGTTCGCCGGCCGGGTCCCGGGGCGTGGACCAGCCGGGACTGACCGGCCGTGGATCAGGCCACTCCTGCCCCCGGTGCCGCCGCTCCGGTGGGTACACCTCACCGGCGCCGGACGACGGGTACGTCGCGCCGCGTCGTTGCGGCGGGTGCCCGTCGAACCGGTCGGTCCGCTCCGGGCGGTGCCGGAACTCGTCGACGTTCCAGCGGTCCTCCCCGTTGTTCGGGGTGCTGGTCCGGCCGGGGACGGCGGCCCGGCCGCGTACCGCCGGTCGCGGGGTGGCCCGTAGCCCGATGTCGCCGGGGTAGCGCTGCCCGGGGAACTGGGGATGCCACTCCGAGGTGGGCGCGACGACCCAGGCTGGTTCGGCCGGATCGTGCCAGCGCCCGAGGTACCGGTCGGTCATGAGGCAACCCGGTCGGCGTGCCGCGGCCCGGGAACCGGCTCGCGTCGCTCGCTCACGGCGGTGTCACCTCGTCGGAAATTGTCGCGCTGGGCGGCCGGGGGCACCGGTAGGGTCACCCGACCGGTGCAGCGTGCTCGCGGAAGGAGGGTAACGGCGTGGCCTGGCTCACCGCCACTGTGGCATCCCCCCAGCGCATAAACGTTATCCTGTGGTTCCGGATATTTCGGGTAATTGCCGCATCTGGCTTTCGTCGGTACGCCACCTACCGCCAGGCCGCCGTCGCCGGAGCGCTGGTCAACACCGTCTTCGGCTTCCTGCGCTGCTACGTCCTGCTCGCCGTGGCCCAGAATGCCGGCGTCGCCGCCGGGTACGACCCGGCCCAGCTTGTCACCTTCGTCTGGGCCGGGCAGGGCCTGCTCGCCGTGGTGCTCCTCTGGGGCTGGACCGACCTGGCCGACCGGATCCGCACCGGCGACGTGGCCACCGACCTGCTCCGCCCGGTGCACCCGGTGACCAGCTACCTCGCCGTCGACCTCGGGCGGGCCGGGTACGCGCTGCTGACCCGCCTGGTGCCGCCGGTACTGGTCGGTCCGCTCTTCTTCGACGTGTACCTGCCCACCCGATGGGCGACCGGTCCGCTCTTCGCGCTCTCCGTGCTGCTCGCCGTGCTCATCAGCTTCGGCTGCCGGTTCCTGGTCAACACCACCGCCTACTGGCTGCACGACGTACGCGGCCCGATGATCCTCTGGACCCTCGGCTCCGGTGTGCTCGGCGGGCTCTACTTCCCGCTGCGCTTCCTGCCGGAGTGGTGCTACGTGCCGCTCTGGCTGGCCACCCCGTTTCCCAGCCTGCTCCAGGCGCCCCTCGACGTACTCGTCGAACGCGACCCGGTCGGCATCCAGGTCGGCATCGTCGGGGTGCAGATCGCCTGGGCGGTGCTGCTCCTGGGCGCCTGCCGTACGGTGCAGCGGCGGGCCGAGCGCCGGCTGGTGATCCAGGGTGGCTGACCGGACGGGGGTGTTCAGGGCCTATCGCGCTCTGCTCGGCGCGCAGGCCCGGTCCCAGGCCGCCTACCGGACGTCGTTCCTGGTCGACCTGACCGGCAACGTGGGCGCCACCGTCTTCGACGTGCTCACCGTACTGGTGCTCTTCGGGGTCACCCGCAGCCTCGGCGGATTCGACCTGCGTGAGGCCATGGTGATCGTCGGGATCTCCGCCTGCTCCTTCGCCACCGCGGACCTGCTGGTCGGCAACATCGAGCGGATCCCGAGGTACGTCCGCACCGGCCTGCTGGACGCGGTACTGGTCCGGCCGCTCGGCGCCCTGCCGCAACTGCTGCTGATGGATTTGCCGCTGCGTAAGGTCTCCCGGGCGATCTTCGGCCTGACCGTCCTGCTGGTGGCGCTGGGCTCAGCCAACATCGACTGGACCCCGGCCCGGGTCGCACTGGCCGTCGTCGCACCGCTCGCCGGGGTGGTCTTCTTCGGTGCGGTCTTCGTCGCCTCGGCCGCCGTGTCGTTCTTCTGGGTGGAGTCCGGTGAGCTGGCCAACGCGGTGACCTACGGGGGACGGGACTTCACCTCGTACCCGGTCACCGTCTACGACGGCTGGTTCCGCAACATCTTCGCGTACGGGCTGGGCTTCGCCTTCGTCGCCTACCAGCCGGCGCTGGCCCTACTCGGCCGGTCCGATCCGCTCGGCCTGCCGGGCTGGGCGGGCTGGGCCGCGCCGGTTGTCGCGTTGGCCGCTGCCGGGGTGGCCACCCTGGCCTGGCGGTTCGGTATCCGTCACTACCGGAGTACGGGGTCTTGAGCGACGAGGTCATCGCGGTCAGCGGGCTGCGCAAGGAGTTCACCGTCCGGGTCCGGGCCGGCCGGCTGCGCCGGACCAGGCGGACCGTCTGTGCGGTCGACGGGGTCGACCTGCGGGTGGCCCGGGGCGAGATGCTCGGCTACATCGGCCCCAACGGGGCCGGCAAGTCCACCACCCTGAAGATCCTCACCGGCGTGCTGACCCCGTCCGCCGGTACGGTGCGGGTCTGCGGTCTGCGGCCGGTACCGCAGCGTACCCGGCTCGCGCTGCGCATCGGGGTGGTCTTCGGTCAGCGTTCCCAGCTCTGGTGGGATCTGCCGCTGCGGGACTCCTTCGACCTGCTCCGGCACATCTACCGGGTGCCGGCCGACACCCACGCCGCCCGACTGCGCCGCTGCCGCGACCTGCTCGACCTGGACGCGTTCCTGGACACCCCGGTCCGCCAGCTCTCGCTCGGCCAGCGGATGCGCGGGGAGTTGACCGCCGCCCTGCTGCACAGCCCGGAGGTGCTCTTCCTCGACGAGCCGACCATCGGCCTGGACGTGGTGAGCAAGCAGGCGGTTCGGGGATTCCTGGCCGAGCTGGGCCGGGCCGGTGACACCACCCTGGTGCTGACCACCCACGATCTGGCCGACATCGAGCGGCTCTGTCGCCGCCTGGTGGTCATCGACCACGGGCGGGTGGTGCACGACGGGTCGATCGCCGCGCTGCACGCCCGGTACGGCTCACCCCGGCTGGTGGTCGCCGAGCTGGACACTCCGCTGGCCGACCCGCCCGTGCTACCCGGCGCGCCGCTGCTGCGGACCGAGGCCGACGGTCACCGGCTGGTCTTCGCCTGCGAGTCGGTGACCGCCGCGCAGGTCGTGGCCGCCCTGGCCGGCCTTGCCACGTTGCGCGACATCTCCATCGTCGAACCCGACATCGAGGAGGTCGTCGCCCGGCTGTATGGAACGTAAGGAAGGGCCCCTTCCTATCGTTTCCGGTATAGGAAGGGGCCCTTGTTAACACCTGGGGCGGGTCAGATCGGGTCGCCGATGTTGACCTGGGGGACCGGGGTCCGCATCCGGCGGAAGGTGATCGACCGCATGATCGCGTACAGGTAGAGCGAGCCGAGCCGCTGGTCGGTCTTGGGGAACCGCTGCCGGACCAGCTTCTTGATCTTCCGCGAGATCAGCACCGAGTCGATCACGACCCCGATGGCCAGCGCCCCCCAGAGCAGGTTCGAGACCAGCCGGACCACCGGCGGCATCGCCTGAGACGAACCGATCAGCACGATCAGCGCGCCGCCGAAGAACCAGGTGCCGACGGTACGGCGGGAGTCGACCACGTTGCGCGCCAGCAGCCGTTCCGGCCCCCGGTCACGCGGCCCGCCCTCCCGGCGGAACTCCTCGGCGGCCTGGGCCCGCGCAGCCCGGCGCCGCTCACGCGCCTCCTGCTTGTTCGCCGGTACCGGATCAGCGGTCAACCGGCGACCGGCGGCCGGCCGCTTCGGGGTGACCCTGCCCAGCTCCTTCTTGCTCGGGGTGTACCCCCGGGAGCGGACGGACGTGGGCTGCTCGTCGGGCGTCTCCTGCGGGACGGCCTCGTCGACGAGCTGGCTGGACTTGCGGCGAAACAGCGACGGCACGGGGTGAAGGGTAGCCAAACGTCGACGCCCGGTGCACATCAAGGTGCACCGGGCGTCGGGTGAGGTCCGTTACGGGCGGTCCGGCAGGTCGGTCAGCGGGCCGTCATGGCCGGTCCCGCGACGGCCTCCGCCGGTCGGTCAGGGACGCTCGGCGTGGGCGCCGAGGCTGGCCAGCTTCGCCTCGAAGTCCTCGTAGCCCCGGTTGATCAGGTCCACCCCGTAGACCCGCGAGGTGCCCTCGGCGGCCAGCGCGGCGATCAGGTGCGAGAAACCGGCCCGCAGGTCCGGGATGACCAGGTCGGCGGCGTGCAGCTTGCTCGGCCCGGCGATCACCGCAGAGTGCTTGAAGTTGCGCCGGCCGAAGCGGCACGGGGTACCGCCCAGGCAGTCCCGGTAGACCTGGATGTTGGCGCCCATCGAGTTGAGCGCCTCGGTGTAGCCCAGCCGCTGCTCGTAGACCGTCTCGTGGACGATCGACAGGCCCCGGGCCTGGGTCAGCGCGACCACCAGCGGCTGCTGCCAGTCGGTCATGAACCCGGGGTGCACGTCGGTCTCCAGGGCCACCGACTTCAGCTCACCGCCCGGGTGCCAGAACCGGATGCCGCCCTCCTGGCCGGCGGAGCCGAGCCGCGGCGGGCGGGCATCGGTGACCTCGTACGCGCCACCGACCGAGCGGAACACGTTGAGGAAGGTCATCATGTCGACCTGCTGCGCGCCGAGCACCTCGACGTCGCCCCGGGTGGCCAGCGCGGCGGCGGCCCAGCTCGCCGCCTCGATCCGGTCCGGGATCGGCCGGTGGTGGTACCCGCCGAGGCGCGGCACGCCCTGGATCTCGATCACCCGGTCGGTGTGCACCTTGATGATCGCGCCCATCTTCTGCAGGATGCAGATCAGGTCGATGATCTCGGGCTCGACGGCGGCGTTGCGCAGCTCGGTGACCCCGTCGGCCATCACGGCGGTGAGCAGCACCTGCTCGGTGGCGCCGACGCTCGGGTACGGCAGCGAGAACTTCGTACCGTGCAGGCCGTTCGGGGCGGTCAGGTGCAGCCCCTCGGGGCGCTTCTCCACCACCGCGCCGAACTCCCGCAGCGCCTGCATGTGGAAGTCGATCGGCCGGGGGCCGATGTGGCAGCCGCCCAGGTCGGGGATGAAGGCGTGGCCGAGGCGGTGCAGCAGCGGGCCGCAGAACAGGATCGGGATCCGGCTGGACCCGGCGTGCACGTTGATCTCGTCGGTGCTGGCGCTCTCCACGTTCGCCGGGTCGAAGACCAGTTCGCCGTCCTCGTCGCCGTCGGTGACCCGGACGCCGTGCAGGTCGAGCAGGCCGCGGACCACCTCCACGTCCCGGATACGGGGTACGTCGTAGAGCCGGCTCGGCGAGTCGCCGAGCAGTGCCGCGACCATCGCCTTGGACACGAGATTCTTCGCGCCGCGGACCCGGATCTGTCCCTGTAGGGGGGTGCCTCCGTGTACGACCAGTACGTCGTCGGTCAACGCAACCTCCAGCGCGTCGGTGCTGCTGTGGAAAGTTAAGGGGCGGGCGATCGACCACTGCCGCTGCCCGAGGGGGGCGCAACCGTCGTCACGGTTGGCTCGTTGTCGCCCGGGCAGCATAGCCCTCGGTTATCCACCCGAGCGGTTCAGACCGTTCCGATGGCACAAAAAAGGGACGACGGTGATTATCCGTACGACTGTGGTCACTCAGGGTTAAGTTGGGGTCAGGGTAGGGCGAGCATCTGGTCCAGTGCTACCCGGGCGTGGTGCGCGGTAACCGGGTCAACCGTGATCTGGTTGACCACCCGACCCGCGACCAGTTCCTCCAGCGCCCAGACCAGGTGCGGCAGGTCGATCCGGTTCATCGTCGAGCAGTAGCAGACCGCCCGGTCGAGGAACATGATCTGCTTGTCCGGGTGGGCGAGCGCGAGCCGGCGTACCAGATTGAGCTCGGTGCCCACCGCCCACGCCGAACCGGCCGGCGCGGCCTCGATGGCCCTGATGATGTACTCCGTCGACCCGACCTGGTCGGCGGCGGTGACCACCTCGTGCCGGCACTCCGGGTGGACCAGCACGTTCACCCCCGGTACCCGCTCCCGGATCTCGTTGACGCTGTCCAGGGTGAACCGCCCGTGCACCGAGCAGTGCCCGCGCCAGAGGATCATCTTGGCGGCCCGTAGCTGCTCGGGGGTCAGCCCGCCGTTCGGCTTGTGCGGGTCGTAGAGGACGCAGTCGTCCAGCGAGAAACCCATCTCCAGCACGGCGGTGTTGCGGCCCAGGTGCTGGTCGGGCAGGAACAGCACCTTCTGCCCCTGCTCGTACGCCCAGGTCAGCGCCCGCTTGGCGTTCGACGAGGTGCAGACCACCCCGCCGTTGCGGCCGACGAAGCCCTTGATGTCCGCCGACGAGTTCATGTAGGTCACCGGGACCGTCTCCCCGGCGATGCCGAGGTCCTGCAACAGCTCCCAGGCGGTCTCGACCTGCGACAGCACCGCCATGTCGGCCATCGAACAGCCGGCGGCGAGGTCCGGCAGGATCACCGCCTGGCGGCCCGAGGTGAGGATGTCGGCACTCTCGGCCATGAAGTGCACGCCGCAGAAGACGATGTACTCCGCGTCGGGCCGGGCCGCCGCCTCGCGGGCCAGCTTGAACGAGTCGCCGGTCACGTCGGCGAACTGGATCACCTCGTCCCGCTGGTAGTGGTGACCCAGCACGAAGACCCGGTCACCCAGCGCCGCCCTGGCCGCCGCCGCGCGGGCCACCAGGTCCGGGTCGCTCGGTGCCGGCAGGTCGCCCGGGCACTCGACGCCCCGCTCGGTCCCGGGATCGCCGCCCCGGCCGAGCAGGAGCAGGGCGGTGGCAGTGGGGGAGGGTTCAACCCAGGGCGCGTTCACGTACTCCATGGTGTCCCACGACCCGGACGTGGCGCAGCCGCCCCCGGTGTGGCCTGCCACACTGACCCACCATGCGCGTGCTGTTCTGCCCGGACAAGTTCGCCGGCACCCTGTCCGCCCCCGAGGTGGTGGCCGCGGTCACGGACGGCTGGCGCCAGGTCGCCCCGGACGACGACCTGATCGCCCGGCCCCTGGCCGACGGCGGGCCCGGCTTCGTCGAGGTACTCGCGGGGGCGGTCGACGGCCGGCGGGTACCGGTGCCGACCGTCGACCCGCTCGGCCGGGCCGTGCCGGGGGAGATCCTGCTCACCACCGACGGCACCGCCTACCTGGAGAGCGCCCAGGCGTGCGGCCTGCACCTGCTCGACGCGGCGGAGCGCGACCCGAAGGTGACCACCTCGTACGGGCTGGGCCTGCTGATCGCCGCAGCGGTGGAGGGCGGCGCCCAGCGGGTGGTGATCGGGCTGGGCGGCTCGGTGACCAACGACGCGGGCGCCGGAATGCTCGCCGCCCTCGGCGCCGCTCCGCTGGACGTCGCCGGGCACGCCCTGCCCTACGGCGGTGCGGCGCTGACCGCGGTCGAGGCCCTCGCCGGTACGCCCCGACTGCGCGGCGTCGAACTCGTGGCCGCCACCGACGTGGACAACCCGCTGGTCGGTCTGCACGGCGCCAGCAACGTGTACGGCCCGCAGAAGGGCGCCACCCGGGAGGACATCCTGCTGCTCGACGCGGCGCTGGAGCGCTTCGCGACGGTGCTGGAGCGGGAGTTGCCCGCCTGCCCGGCAGGGCTGGCCGCACTGCCCGGCGGCGGTGCGGCCGGTGGGCTCGGCGCGGCGGTACTCGCCCTCGGTGGCCGGTGCGAGTCGGGGATCGCCCTGGTCACCCGGCTGATCGGGCTGGACGCCGCGTTCGACGCGGCGGACCTGGTGATCACCGGGGAGGGCTCGTTCGACCACCAGTCGCTGCGCGGCAAGGTGGTGGCCGGGGTCGCCGGGGCGGCCCGGGACCGGGGACTGCCCTGCGTGGTGCTGGCCGGTCGGGTCAGCGCCGGCCGACGCGAGGCGGCGGCGGCCGGGGTCACCGAGGCGTACAGCCTGGTGGAGCACTTCGGGGACGTGGAGACGGCGATGGCCCGGCCGGTGGAGGGGCTGCGGGCGCTGGGCACCCGGCTGGCCGGCCAGTGGAGCCGCTGACCCCTTCCCGCCCCGGGCTCGGTGGCGGTTCACGCCGGCCGCCGGGTGACCTTCATCGCTGCGGCCTACAATCGAATTCGCACCAGATTGGGAATCACAGGACCGGCGGCTAGCGTTGCCCGGTACGGACCAGACCGAACGCGCGCAGGGAGAATGCCACGTGACCACGCCAGCGCAGACCGAGTCGACCGAGGCCCAGGCCCCGACCGCCATCGTCCTCACCGACGTCGCGGCGCAGAAGGTCAAGGCCCTGATCGAGCAGGAGGACCGCGACGACCTGCGGCTCCGCGTCGCCGTGCAGCCGGGCGGCTGCTCCGGCCTGCGGTACCAGCTCTTCTTCGACGAGCGCTCGCTCGACGGTGACATCGTCTCCGACTTCGATGGTGTCGAGGTCGTCGTCGACCGGATGAGCGCCCCCTACCTGGCCGGCGCGACCATCGACTTCGCCGACCGGATCGACGCCCAGGGCTTCACCATCGACAACCCCAACGCGCAGAACTCCTGCGCCTGCGGCGACTCGTTCCACTGAGCCGGCCGGTGCGGTCGACCGCGCCAGCGGATCGGGCCGTGCCCGTCCGACCAGCATGAACGGCGGGGCCGCCCCGGGCAGGGGCGGCCCCGCCGTTTTCCGTCCGCGGCACCGGCGCACCGCAGGTCGGTGACATCCGGTGAACGGGGGCGGTCGACAGCGTGGCCGGCGGCTGACAGACGGACGATGCGACGACGACGGGGACGGGTAGGCTGACCCGCGCCGTGCTCCCGTACCCGACCCTGAGGGCCGACATGAAGATCGCCGTAACCGGCTCCATCGCGACCGACCACCTGATGTCCTTCCCGGGCCGGTTCGCTGACCAGTTCATCGCCGACCAGCTGCACAAGGTGTCGCTGTCCTTCCTCGTCGACGACCTGGTGCTGCGCCGGGGCGGCATCGCCGCGAACATCGCCTTCGGGATGGGTCAGCTCGGCCTGCGGCCGATCCTGCTCGGTGCGGTCGGCACCGACTTCGCCGACTACCGCTCGTGGCTGGAGCGGCACGGGGTGGACTGCGACTCGGTGCACGTCAGCGAGGTCGCGCACACCGCTCGGTTCGTCTGCACCACCGATCAGGACATGTGCCAGATCGCCTCGTTCTACGCCGGGGCGATGAGCGAGGCCCGCAACATCGAGCTGGCCCCGGTGGCCGCCCGGGTCGGCGGCCTCGACCTGGTGCTGATCAGCCCCAACGACCCGGCGGCGATGATCCGGCACTCCGAGGAGTGCCGTGAGCGGGGGTACGCCTTCGCCGCCGACCCCTCCCAGCAGCTCGCCCGGATGGACGGCGCCGACGTGTTCGGCCTGATCGACGGCGCCCGGTACCTGATGACCAACGACTACGAGAAGTCGCTGCTGCAGAGCAAGACCGGGCTGACCGACGACCAGTTGCTGGACCGGGTGCAGGTCCGGGTGACCACGCTCGGCAAGGACGGCGTGGAGATCGTCGGCCGGGACGTCGAGCGGATCCACGTCCCGATCGCCCGGGAGATCGAGGCGGTCGACCCGACCGGCGTGGGCGACGGCTTCCGGGCCGGGTTCTTCACCGCGCTCTCCTGGGGGCTCGGGCTGGAACGGGCCGCCCAGGTCGGCTGCCTGCTCGCCACCCTCGTGCTGGAGAGCTTCGGCGGTCAGGAGTACGACGTCCGCCGGGATCTGTTCGTCAAACGCCTGGCCGAGTCGTACGGCGAAGCGGCGGCCGACGAGGTCCGCCCGCACCTGCTCGACTGAGCTCCGTCCGCCAGGGGTCCCGGCGACGCACCCCTGCATCCTGTCGGCACGCTGTCCGCCCGGTCCCGGGCGGATGGTGCGCGCTCCCTTTGCCCGGTCCCGGGCGGATGGTGCGCACAGGTGCTGTTCCGCTCCAGGACCGGCGGTGGCTCCGGCGAGCTGCGCGTCGGGCTCCGGGGCAGGTCAGCCGAGGTCAGTGAATCCGGCGGATGTCGAAGGCGGGTCCCCCGACCAGCTCCGGCGCACCGACGAACTCCTGCCCGCGCATCCGGCACCAGGCCGGGATGTCGTTGGCCGCCGCCGGGTCGTCGGCGAGTACCCGGACGATCGCGCCGACCGGCACCTCCGGCAGCCGGCGGGCGAGCGCGATCACCGGCAGCGGGCAGCGTTGGCCCCGGCAGTCCAGCGTCTCGGCCGGCCCCGCAGGTCCACCAGGCCCACCAGGCCCACCGGGTCCACCGGGTACGGCGTCGGCGGTCACAGTCCCACCACCCCTGCCTCGGCGCGGAGTTGTCCGACGATCCCCGGCAGCTCGTCGAGGAACCGGTTCACCTCCGCCTCGGTGGTCTCCCGGTGCAGGGAGATCCGCACGTTGCCGTGGGAGAGCACCCCCATCGCCTCCAGCACGTGCGACGGACGCAGCGTCGACGAGGTGCACGACGAGCCGGACGAGACGGCGAAACCGCGCCGGTCCAGCGCGTGCAGCAGGGTCTCGCCGTCGACGTACAGGCAGGAGAAGGTGACCAGGTGCGGGAGGCGGTCCACCGGGTCGCCGACCACCTCCACGTCCGGCACGCTCGCCGGCACCGTCGACCGGATCCGGTCCACCAGCGGCGCCAGCCGGCGGGCCTCGGCCACGGCCTCCGCCGCCACCGCGCGCAGCGCCGCCGCCGCCGCGACCACCGCGGGCAGGTTCAGCACCCCCGGGGCACGTCCGTCCTCCCGGTCGTCCGCCGGGTAGGGCGACTCCCACCGGGTGCCCTTCCGGACCACCAGCAACCCCACCCCCGGCGGTCCACCCCACTTGTGCGCGCTCGCGCTCAGCACCGACCAGCCCGGGGGGACGGGTACCCGGCCGACCGACTGGGCGGCGTCGACGTACAGCGGTACACCCGCCGTGCGGCACGCCTGCGCGGCCTGCGCCACCGGTTGCACGGTGCCCACCTCGTGACTGGCGCTGATCAGCGCGGCCAGCGCCACCCCGGGCGACCGGACCGCCGCCTCCCAGGATGGCAGATCGAGCCGGCCGAGCCGGTCGACCGGCACCGGTACCGCCGAGCCACCAGCGGCGACGTGCCGTTGCGCCGCGTGCAGGACCGCCGAGTGTTCGATCGCCGAGTGCACCAGGGTGCCCCCGGCGCGGCGGCGACCGGCGAGCCCGCCCAGCACGGCCGCGTGCGCGGCGGTCGTGCCGCTGCCGGTGAAGGAGACCTCGTCCGGGCGTACCCCGAGTGTCTCGGCGGTCGCGGCCCGGGCCGCGTCGAGGAGCTGGCGGGCCCGGCGGGCCTGGCGGTACAGCCGGCCGGGATCGGCCCAGCCGTCGTCGAGGGCGGCCAGCAGCGCCTGCCGGGCCACGGGGTGCAGCGGCGCGGCGCTCGCCGCGTCCAGGTAGACACCGGGAACGTTCACGGATGGAACGGTAGCGTGCACCTGACGCTCAAGATCCCCCAATGGGGCGGAGACGCCACCCCAAGGCCGTCCAGCCCGGCATGGTCGAGTAATCTGCGACCGTCGGTGACGCCTTTGCCGCCGGAGCTGATCAACGGATGCCGGCGGCGCGCTAGGGAGGCAGGACCAGGTGGTCGCAAGGAGTTCGGATGTACGGCCGTCGGCCGTACGGCACAGCGCTTCCCCGCAGGCCGGTGGGCGCGGCCGGCGGCGTGGTGCGGGTCGACTCGCCGGGCTCGGTGTCGGGGGGACGGCATTGCTGTTCCTGCTCACCGGCTGTGACGTCGGTGCGGCCTTCGGTGGCTTCGGCTGGCCGCAGGGCGGCATCTCGCCGGAGGCGACCCGGATGTACGACCTCTGGATCGCGTCGACGATCGCCGCGCTCGCGGTCGGCGTCTTCGTCTGGGGCCTGATCTTCTGGTGCGTCATCCGCTACCGCAAGCGCGGTAACGAGCTGCCGGTGCAGACCCGGTTCAACATGCCGATGGAGTTCCTCTACACCATCGCGCCGATCCTGATCGTGTCGGTCCTCTTCTACTACACGGCGATCGTGCAGACCGACGTCGACCGGGTCACCAAGAACCCGGACGTCACCGTCGAGGTCGTCGCCTTCAAGTGGAACTGGCAGTTCAACTACCGCGACGGGGTCGGCCCGGAAGCCAACACGGTCGCCTCCACCCTCGGCACCACCGAGGTGATCCCGGTCCTGGTGCTGCCGACCGGCCGGAGCATCCGCTTCGAGGAGACCAGCAAGGACGTCATCCACTCCTTCTGGGTGCCGGAGATGCTGTTCAAGCGGGACGTCTTCCCCGGCAAGGTCCGGAACGTCTTCGAGGTCTCCGAGTTGACCACCGAGGGCGCGTTCGTCGGCCGGTGCGCCGAGCTGTGCGGCACGTACCACTCGATGATGAACTTCGAGCTGCGGGTCGTCTCGCCGGAGAAGTACGACCAGTTCCTCGCCGCCAAGCGGGCCGGGAAGTCCACCCAGGAGGCCCTGGAGTCGATCGGTGAGAAGCCGCTCGCCGAGACGACCTTCCCGTTCGAGACCCGCCGTACGGAAAGCAACTTCAACCCGGACAGCGCTCCGGCCGGCTCGGGAAGCTGAGGGATCCGGCATGAAGACTGAGTGGAAGATCTTCGGCGTCGTCGCCGGGTTCCTGCTCTTCATCACGCTCGTCTACGCCGGCTGGACGGCCGGGGCGAGCGACCGGGTGGAGTGGGTCGGCACCGTGGCACTCGGCCTGTCGTTCCTGCTCTGCGCCATGTGCGGCGGCTTCTTCTGGTTCGTCTCCCGCCGGATCGACCTGCGGCCGGAGGACCGGCCGGACGGCGAGATCGCCGACGGCGCCGGTGAGATCGGCTTCTTCAGCCCGGGCAGCTACTGGCCGTTCGGTCTGGCGCTGTCGGCGACGATCGCCGGCCTGGGCCTGGTGTTCTGGCAGTTCTGGCTGCTCGGTCTCGGTCTGGTCGCGGTGATCTTCGCCGCCTGTGGCCTGCTCTTCGAGTACTACTCCGGCACCCGGCGGACCGCCGAGCACTGACCTGCCGGCAGCAGGACACATACATACACCGAAGAGCCGGTGCCCCGATCGTGGGGGCACCGGCTCTTCGTCATCGTGGTGCGGCGACCGCTGTACCGCCGGGACGGCTGAGCCGTCAGGCCGCCCGGTGCCTGCGGACGGCGTCGCCACGCCGGAGTGTGCTCCGGGCCGTCCGGACCGGCGGGAAGGTGGCGATCAGCAGCGCGGCACCGCAACCGGTGCAGACCAGTTCGGGGCAGTCGTCGCCGTGCCCGTCCTGGCACGGTGGCATTTCGAACGGCATATCGGCGTCGCAGCCGTCGCAGTAGAGTTCGCGGTCACCCATGTCGTGTCTCCTCCCGGGTGCCAGCGGAATTACCAGCGTGTAGTTTCGCATGGCCGCTGGTGGACACCGGGCACGGGCGTCCCACCCGGGGTGCCGGGTACGCCTGCCGGGGAAGATCAGTCCATGGTGCGGGCGGCCTGCGCCGTCGCGATCCAGCCTGCCAACGCCCGGGCTGCCGCACCCGAGTCGATCGACTCGGCGGCCCGGTCCAGACCGGCGCGGATCGCCTCGGCCAGATCGCCGTCGAGCGGCCCCTGGGTGGCCAGCGCGGCGGCCGCGTTGACCAGTACCGCGTCCCGGACCGGGCCCCGTTCACCGGCGAGCAGCCGGTGGGCCACGCCGGCGTTGTACGCCGCGTCCCCGCCCCGCAGGTCGGCCAGGGTGGCCCGGGGGACACCGAGGTCCACCGCGTCCACGACACACTCCCGGACGGACCCCTGGGCGGCCACCCAGAACCGGGTGGGGGCGGCGGTGCTGAACTCGTCGAGACCGTCCTCACCCCGCATCACCAGCACCGAGTCGCCCCGGGCGGCGAAGACGTCGGCCATCACCGGTGCCATCCGGGAGTCGAAGCAGCCGACCGCACCCGCCCGGGGCCGGGCCGGGTTGGTCAGCGGGCCGAGGAAGTTGAACGCGGACGGCACGCCCAGCTCACGCCGGACCGGCCCGGCGTGCCGCATGCCGGGGTGGAACCGGGCGGCGAAGCAGAACCCGATGCCCGCCTCGGCGACGCAGTGGGCCACCCCGACCGGACCGAGGTCGAGCGGGACACCGAGGAACTCCAGCAGATCGGCGGTACCGCAGGACGACGACGCGGCCCGGTTGCCGTGCTTGACCACCCGGACCCCGGCCCCGGCCACCACCAGGGCGGTCATCGTGGAGATGTTGACCGTGTGGGCGAGGTCACCGCCGGTACCGACCACGTCGAGTGCGGTCGCCCGCAGCTCCTCGGGCAGCTCCACCGGTACCGCGTTGGCCAGCATGGCCTCCACCAGCCCGGCCAGCTCCGCCGAGGTCTCGCCCCGGGCGCGCAGCGCCACCACGAAACCGGCGATCTGGGCCGGGGTGGCGGAGCCCGCCATGATCTCGCCCATCGCCCACGCGGTGTCGGCGGTGGAGAGCTCCTCGGCCCGCAGCAGCGCGGCGAGCAGGCTCGGCCAGGTCCGTTCGCCCATGGTGGGCCTCCCGTACGAGGGTGGATCGTGGACGGGCGCGACGGGCTACCGGCGCCGGGGCCGGTGGTGCCTCAGGCGGTCGCGTGGGTGCGCAGCAGCTCGGCGATGGCCTGACCGGTGGTTACCGGGTCGAGCGGATGCATGAGGGTGGCGTCGACCTCGGCGTACGACGCGAGCCAGCGGTCCGCGGCCCGGGCGATGACCACGCAGGTCGGCGGGGCGTCGTCCCGGTCGTCCTTGATCTGCCGGGCGATGCCGATCCCACCACCGGGGGTCGCCTCACCGTCGAGCAGCATCAGGGCGATCTCGTAGTCGTCGACCAGGCGGACGCACTCGGCGTAGTTCGACGCCTCGACGAACTCGACCCGGAGGTCGGCGGCGGGCCGGGTGCCGACGGCGAGCCGCATCCGGTCACGCACCTGCGGGTCGTCGCTGTAGAGCAGGACGGTGTAAAGACGATCGCTCATCGGTCGCAAGGCTCCCACGTCGTAGCTGCCCGCTGATCGTACCGGTCGTCCCGCCGGAGCCGATCCGGGGCCGTGATCGGCGTCATCCGGTGCTGCCGGTCGGGTTGTCACGGCCGTCACCCGGCCGGTCCGGTCACCTCGGCGCCGGATCGGGCGGCCGGTTCGGCGGCCCGCTGCCGGGCCTCCTGCCGGTCCAGGGCCTCCTGCCGGTCCAGGGCCTCCTGCCGGTCCAGGGCCTCCTGCCGGGCCAGGGCCTCCTGCCGGGCCTCCTGGCGGTCCAGGTCACGGTCGATCCGCCGGGCCTCCCGTTCCGCCTGGCGGATCCACTGCGCCACCAGCACGCCCAGCATGGTGATGCTGACGAACTCCCCGCCCGCCCAGAGGATGCCGCCGGCGACCTCCTGGTCGGTCCACGGGTCGGCCCAGTCCAGCCCCAGCGACGGGTACCAGTCGCCGCCGAAGAGCGTGCTGCTCTCCATGATGGTGAGCCCCAGCACGGTGTGGAACGGCACCGAGAGCACCATCAGCAGCGCCCGGGCCGGGTACGGCCAGCGGCCCGGCAGGGGGTCGAGCCCGACCAGCGGCCAGAAGAACAGGCAGCCGGTCATGATGAAGTGCAGGTGTACCAGCTCGTGCGCGAAGGAGTTCTCCAGCGTCAGCCGGTAGAGGTCGGTGAAGTAGAGCACGAACGGGTTCACCACGAAGATCGCGAACGCGGTGAGCGGGAAGGCGACCACCCGGGCGTACCGGCTGTGCACCACGGCGAGCAGCACCCGACGGGGTCGGATCGGCAGGGTGCGCAGCGCCAGGGTCACCGGGGCGCCCAGGGCCAGGAAGATCGGGGCCACCATCGACAGCACCATGTGCTGCACCATGTGCACCGAGAGCAGGGTGGTGTCGTAGGCGCCGAGCCCGGAGACGGTCACCGCGGCGATGCCACCGAGGCCGGGGCCGAGGAAGAACACCGTCCGCAGCACCGGCCAGCGGTCACCCCGCAACCGCAACCGGTGTACGCCGTACAGGTAGAGCCCGGCGGCGACCACCAGACCCACGGCCAACCAGTTGTCCAGGCTGGCCTCGGTCACGACGGTGGTGACGCTGAACGGGGGCGGGACCTCGCCGCCCGATGCCAGGATCGCCGGACCGCCCGCAGGGTGGAGGCCGTCGGTGGGGTACGGATCGAGGTGCAGCACGCTTTTCAGGCTATGCCAGGTTAACCCGGGCAGCTCCGCCGGCCCGGGAATGCCACTGGATTGCCACCCCGCCGATCGGCGGCGCCGGTCAGGGGCAATAATGACCGCGTGACTGCGGCCCCAGCCATTGACAAGAGCCGGATCCACTCGCTGACCCGACCCAACATGGTCAGCGTCGGGACGATCGTGTGGCTCTCCAGCGAACTCATGTTCTTCGCGGCGCTGTTCGCGATGTACTTCTCCATCCGCGCAGCGGCCCCGGAGCAGTGGGCGGAACACACCGAGGCACTGAACATCCCCTACGCCACCACCTTCACGGTGATCCTGGTGGCGTCCTCGGTGACCTGCCAGCTCGGCGTGTTCGCGGCGGAGAAGGGTGACGTCCACGCCCTGCGGCGCTGGTTCACGATCACCTTCGTGATGGGCCTGATCTTCGTGCTCGGTCAGGTCAACGAGTACCGCGAGCTGGTCCACGAGGGCATCAAGATCAACGCCGACGGGTACGGGTCGATGTTCTACCTGACCACCGGCTTCCACGGCCTGCACGTGACCGGCGGTCTCGTCGCCTTCGTCGTCTTCATGATCCGTACCACCATGGGCCGGTTCACCCCGGCTCAGGCCACCGCGGCGATCGTCGTTTCGTACTACTGGCACTTCGTCGACGTCGTGTGGATCGGCCTCTACGGCATGATCTACTGGCTCCAGTGATCTTGGCGTCACCTAGCCCCCGCTGCTTCAAGTCCCTGAGACAAGGTCCAGAAACCGAAGGACACAGGCCATGACTTCTGACACCCCTGACCGCCATCGCGGTGTGCTCGCGCGGTTGCGCCGGCGCGCCGCAGCGCGCAGCAGGGGCCGCCGCCGGCTGGGTGCCGCGGTACGCCTGCTCGCCGCGCTGATGCTGGCCGGTGGCGCCTATACCGTCTTCGCGCCTGGGCTGCAGGCGCAGGACACCCCGCAGTTGTCCGGTGCCGCCGCCGAGGGCAAGGCGCTGTTCGACGTGAGCTGCATCTCCTGCCACGGCCGCAACGCGCAGGGGATCGAGGGTCGTGGGCCGAGTCTCGTCGGGGTCGGCGCCGCGTCGGTGGAGTTCCAGGTCGGCACCGGTCGGATGCCGATGGCCCGGCAGGAGGCGCAGGCCGAGCGGAAGCCGCGGGTCTTCACCAGCGACGAGGTCCGCCAGCTCGGGCAGTACGTGCAGGAACTCGGCGGGGGTCCGCAGGTCCCCGCCGGCAACGACCTCTCCTCCGAGGGTGACGTGGCCGCCGGTGGCGCGCTCTTCCGGATCAACTGCTCGTCCTGCCACGCGTTCGGCGGTGGCGGCGGTGCCCTGTCGTCGGGCAAGTTCGCCCCGAGCCTGAACCCGGCGACCGACCGGCAGATCTACGCGGCGATGCTCAGCGGGCCGCAGAACATGCCGGTCTTCGGTGACAACCAGCTCCGTCCGGAGCAGAAGGCCGACATCATCGCCTACATCCAGGAGACGCTGAAGCACGACCGGGACCCGGGCGGTTTCAACCTGGGCCGGTACGGGCCCTCCACCGAGGGGCTGGCCATCTTCCTGGTCGGCATCGTCGCGCTCGTCTTCGCCAGCCTGTGGATTGCGGGTAAGTCATGAGCACCCACACCGACAGCGCCGCCAACGGCACGGACCGTGCGGCGTTCGACATCGACGACCCGAAGCTGACCCGGTTCCAGATCGTCCAGGAAGGTGCCCGTCGGGACGACATCGAGATCGTCCACTACGAGCCGCAGTTCCCGGTGGCCGGCACGAAGGCCGAGCGGCGGATGACCCGGACGGTCGCCGGCATGTTCCTGCTGACCGGGCTCGCGGCCACCGCGTTCCTGGTGATCTACATCTGGTGGCCGTGGAAGTACGAGGCCGGGGCGGGCGCGGACAAGTTCTACACCCCGCTGCTCGGTCTGACCCTCGGTCTCGCGCTGCTCTTCGTCGGCTTCGGCATCCTGACCTGGGGCAAGAAGCTCCTGCCCAAGGAGGTGTCGATCCAGGACCGGCACCTGGTCCACACCTCCGACGAGGACCGCAAGATCGTCGGTAACACCATGCTCTACATGGCTGACGAGTTGGGCGTGAAGCGCCGCCCGCTGCTGGGTATCTCGCTGCTCGCCGGTCTCGCGCCGGTCGGTGCGGTCGCGGCCGCACCGCTGCTCGGCGGCCTGATCAACCAGCCGCACAAGAACAACCAGATGTTCACCACCGGCTTCGCCCCGCACAACGGCGAGCTGATCCGGCTGGTCCGCGAGGACGGCACCCCGGTCCGGCCGGAGGAGGTCAGCGCCGGCGGTCAGATCACCGTCTTCCCCGGCATCCCGCACGGGGTGAGCAACCGGCACGCCGACTCGCCGACCCTGCTGATCCACCTGCGCGAGTCGGATGCGCAGAGCGCCCGGCAGGCCAACGCCAAGGTCGGGCACGAGGGCTACATGTGGGGCAACTACACCGCGTTCTCCAAGATCTGCACCCACGCGGGTTGCCCGGCCAGCCTCTACGAGCAGCAGACCAACCGGCTGCTCTGCCCGTGCCACCAGTCGCAGTTCCTGATCACCGACAACGCCAAGCCCGTCTTCGGCCCCGCCAGCCGTCGGTTGCCCCAGCTGCCGATCGAGGTGGACGACGAGGGATTCTTCGTGGCCAAGTCCGACTTCACCGAGACTGTCGGACCAGACTTCTGGGAGCGGCCGTGAAGCGCCGAAAGGTAGATGTGGGGGCCCTCCCCGGCAAGGCCGCCATCGGGGTCGACGACCGGTTCCAGGTGGCCACCCCGCTGCGCCGCCTGCTCAACAAGGTCTTCCCCGACCACTGGTCGTTCCTGCTCGGCGAGATCGCGCTCTTCTCGTTCGTGATCCTGCTGCTGACCGGTGTCTTCCTGACCTTCTTCTTCGAGCCGGCGATGACCGAGGTGACCTACAACGGCAGCTACGCGCCGCTGCGGGGCACCCACATGTCCGCCGCGTACGCCTCCAGCCTGGACATCTCGTTCGACGTCCGGGGCGGTCTGATCATGCGGCAGATGCACCACTGGTCGGCGCTGCTGTTCATGGCGGCCATCGTGGTGCACATGATGCGGGTCTTCTTCACCGGCGCGTTCCGCAAGCCGCGTGAGGCGAACTGGATCATCGGTACGCTGCTCTTCTGGATCGGCTTCCTGGCCGGCTTCACCGGTTACTCGCTCCCGGACGACGGACTCTCCGGCACCGGTCTGCGGATCGCCTCGGCGATCATGCTCTCCATCCCGGTGATCGGCTCCTGGGCCACCGCGGCGGTGTTCGGCGGGGAGTTCCCCGGCGAGATCATCATCAGCCGGTTCTTCATCGCCCACGTGCTGCTCATCCCGGGTCTGCTGGTCGCCCTGATCAGTGCCCACCTGGGTCTGGTCTTCAAGCAGAAGCACACCCAGTGGCCCGGCCCCGGCCGGACCAACGAGAACGTGGTCGGCGAGCGGATGTTCCCGCGCTACGCGCTCAAGCAGGGCGGCTTCTTCATGGTCGTCTTCGGGGTCATCGCGCTGATGGGTGGTCTGTTCCAGATCAACCCGATCTGGCTCTTCGGCCCGTACGAGGCGTGGGTGGTCTCCGCGGCCAGCCAGCCCGACTGGTACGTCATGTTCCTGGACGGGTCGACCCGGCTCATGCCGGCCTGGGAGATCAACATCCCGATCGGCGACGGGTACGTCATCCCGCCGCTGTTCTGGCCGACGGTGGTACTCCCCGGCATCCTGACCATGCTGCCGATCTTCTACCCGTTCATCGAGGCCCGGCTGACCAAGGACAAGGGCACGCACCACCTGCTCCAGCGTCCCCGGGACGTTCCGGCCCGGACCGCGCTCGGTGCCATGGCGGTGTCGTTCTACGTCGTGCTCACCCTCTCCGGCGCCAACGACGTGATCGCGGACAAGTTCCGGATCAGCCTGAACGCGATGACCTGGGCGGGCCGGATCGGTCTGCTCATCGTCCCGCCGCTGGCGTACTACCTCACCCACCGGCTCTGCCTGGGTCTCCAGCAGCACGACCGGGAGGTGCTCGCGCACGGTGTGGAGACCGGCATCATCCGGCGCCTGCCGGACGGCCGGTTCGAGGAGGTGCACCAGCCGCTGAGCAAGGTCGACGGCCACGACGGCCACGGCCTGGAGTACGTCGGCTGGGTGGTACCGAAGAAGATGAACCGGCTCGGGGCCCTCGGCCCGGCCATCAAGGGCTTCTTCTACCCGATCGAGAAGCCGGCCGAGGCGCCGGTCTCGCCGGGGCACCCCCCGGTCGAGCCGCGTCCCGAGCGGCAGGAGATCGGCAGCGGCAAGTCCAGCCACTGACCGGTCGGGTGGGCGTGCACCCACCCGTGAGAATGCGCCGACGTGGCGTCCACCGATCCCGGTGGGCGCCACGTCGCTTTTCCCACCACCCCCTCCCGCCCCGACGAGCCCCGCCGATCATGGAGTTGTGGTGGGAGGAAAGACCCCCTTTGCGACCTTTGCGGGGCTGGACAACTCCATGATCGATCCGCGCGGGGTTCCCGGAAGGGGCGGATCGCCGGGGTTAAACCGGCTCAGCCGGGTATCCGTGCGGTCCAACGAATAAGGGGGGGAAGCATGTTGGGTATGAAACGCCTGGGACTGCTGGCAGCCCTGGTGGTGCTGGGACTGGCACCGGCCGCCGCAGCGCAGGCGGCGGTACAGCCGTCGACCCAGGACACCCAGTTCGTGCAGGCGATCCACCAGGTCAACCTGGCGGAGATCGAGGCCGGTAACCTGGCCCAGCAGAAGGGGCAGAACCAGCAGGTCAAGGACCTGGGTCAGCGGTTCGTCACCGACCACACGCAGGTCGACCAGACGGTCCAGAGCGTCGCGCAGTCGTTGGGCATCACGCTGCCGGACAAGCCGACCGCTGACGAGCAGTCCGTGCTCGATCAGCTGAACAAGGTCAACGGCGCCGAGTTCGACCGCGAGTGGGTGACCGCCGAGCTGGCGGGTCACGTCCAGGCCATCCAGGCCGTGCAGACCGAGATCTCCCAGGGCTCCGACCAGTCGGTGATCCAGCTGGCGCAGGACGCCCTGCCGGTGCTCCAGGCGCACTACGACGCGCTGGTGGCCCTGGCCCAGAGCCTGGGTATCCCGGTCCCGCAGGTGAGCGGTAGCGCCACGCCGAGCCCGGGTGGTACGACCACCACGCCGGATCCGGGTGGCACCACTGAGTCGCCGGATCCGGGTGGTACCCCCACCGAGGTACCGACCCCGAACGGTAGCTGATCCACCGGCGGTACGTCGTCAGCCTGCGGTGCGCGGGCTGACGACGTACCCGTTTGCCGGTCCGGTCGTCCCGCCGGGCCGTCCCTGCTCAGTCGGCGCTGGCCAGCCCGATCGCGAACGCCTCCTCCAGGTCGTGCTGGGAGTACGCCCGGAACGCGATGTGCGACTCGGTGTTGAGCACGCCGGGGACCTTGGAGATGCGGCCGGCGATCACCTTGGCGATCTGCTCGAACTCGCGGACCCGCACCATCGCGACCAGATCCACGTGGCCGGCGACGGAGTAGACCTCGCTGACGCCGGGCAGGGCGGCCAGCGCCTCGGCCACCTCGGGGATCGAATCGGTGGCGCAGTCGATCAGCACGATCGCGGTGATCACCGAGGGACTCCTCTCGTCGACGTCGTGGCCCATGCTAGAGGTTGATCGGGACGGCCGGATCAGGACGTCGCATCTACCCCGCAACGGTCAGGTCGACACCGGCGCGGATCACCCGACATAGCCGCTCGCCCCGGTGTACCGTCCCGCCCGGCCAGACCACCGCGTCGGTCACCTCGCCGTGCACCACCGCGCCCGCGCCGATCACCGCCCGGGTGCAGCGGCCGTCGACCGTGGCACCGGCACCGACCAGGTTGCCGCCGGCTGCGGCGTGCAGGTTCGCCGCCAGGTAGTCGCGCGGTGTGCCGGTGTCGAGGTAGGTGCCGTCGAACGGGACCACCTCCAACGTGCCGGCCGCCTCCGCCGGTCGCCACACCGTCCGGACCAGGTCACCCGGTTCGGCGGTGAGGCCACGGACCAGCCGCCACGGCAGCAGGGAGAACCCGGCGAAGCGGTGGCCGGAGAAGGTGCCGGGTTCACCGGGATTGTCGGCGGGCTGCCCGAGCAGGCGTACCGTCTCCCCGTCCCAGCCGGCGAGCAGTGCCGCGATGTCCGGGCCGGGGGCGAGCGACGGGTGGGCCAGGTAGCCGTCGGCGTTGCCGACCAGCACCCCGCGCCCGTCGATGACGTTCCGCAGGTTGCCCAGAGCACCGGAGGTACCCAGCGGCGCACCCGGCTCGACCGACAGGGTGGCCCGGCCGCCGACGTGCTGCACCACCTGCTCGCCGAGGTAGCAGGCGTTGACCGCGACCCGCTCCGGACCGGTCAGGCCGAGACCGGCCAGCCGGGCCAGTACCCGGTCCAGCAGCGGGACGTTGCCGACCGGGCAGAGAGCCTTGGGTAGCCGCTCGGTCAGGGGCCGCAGTCGGGTGCCCTCGCCGGCGGCGAGGACCACCGCGCAGACCTCGACCCGGGGCGCCCCGCTGCCCGCTGCGCTCACCGGGCGGTGCCCCTGTCCCCGGTTTCCGGCCCGGAAGTCGTTGCCGGTCCGCCCGTCCCCGGCTCGGCCCCGGGCTGCCCGGCGTTCGGCCCGATGCCGTAGTACCCGAGCAGGTTGGCCGTGGCCCGGCTCAGCCGGGGCAGATCGTCCAGGGGGTGCCAGGCGGCCTCGAAGACCTCCGCGCCGTCCACCACCAGCTCGGTCCGGGAGGCCGGTACGGATGCCTCGAAGACCACGTCGACCCAGCCCTTGGCGTGCACCACCGCGTTCGGTACGGCGGGCCGCAGCGCGTCGGGGGACAACCGGATCCCGGACTCCTCGGCCAGTTCCCGGGCGGCGCCGACCACCGGGGCCTCACCGCGCTGGAGCAGGCCGGCGGGGAGTGTCCAACTGTGCCCCGGCGGCTGGCGCAGCAGCAGCAACCGGCCCGCGCCGCCGGCTTCGGAGTCCCGCACCAGGGTGACCGCCCCCACGATGTACTTCGGTACGGCCAGCCGGACCAGCCGGCGGCGTACCGGCACGGGCAGGCGGTAGAAGACGCGGTAGACCAGGGCGCGGAGGGCGGGACTGCGGCGGGGGGTCACCACACCAGGCTAGAGGTCGGGGCGGCGTCGCGCGGCAGCCGGGGCGGCCGGCCTCACGGGCGCTGGTCCACCAGCTCGATGAGCTGCCGGACCACCTCGTCCGGTTCGATGCTGCGGTCCACCACGGCGACCAGCATGGTCTCCAGGTCCGGGTAGCCCAGCTCCTCGGAGAGCTGCAACAGTGGCAGATCGCTGGCCAGACCACGGTTTTGCTTACGCAGCGCCAGCCCGATGGTGGCCCGGCCGAGGCGGACCTTGTCGGCGATGGAGATCCCCGGCTCGGAGTGCTCGGCGAACCAGCGGTTGATCTGCATCTGCGCGTGCGGGCTCTTCACGAAGTCGAGCCACTCCCGGCGCGGACCCCGGGGCGCGACCCGCACGTCCACGTCGGTCTGCGGGTCGCTCTCGGTGAAGATCTCCACCACGTCGCCCTCGGCGAGCTGGGACGCCAGCGGGGCGAGCCGGCCGTTGATCTTGGCGGCGAGGCACCGGTCACCCCGCTCCCGGCCCAGCTCGTAGGCGAGGTCGACCGGGGTGGCCCCGACCGGCAGCACCACCTGTCGGCCCTCGGCGAAGACCTGGATCTGCGCCTCGGTCAGGTCGCAGCGGAGCGTCTCCAGGAACTGCGCCGGATCCGTCGTCTTGTGCTCCCAGTCGAGTACCCGGCGCAGCCAGTCGAGTTGTTCGGCGTGGACGGACCGCTGGTCCCGGGTGCGGGGGAAACGGAAGTCGGCGGCGATGCCGTACTCCGCCGACCGGTGCATGTCCTGGGTCCGGATCAGCACCTCGACGGTCCGCCCCTGCGGGCCGGCGACACTGGTGTGCAGTGACCGGTAGAGGTTGTTCTTGGGGGAGGCGATGAAATCCTTGAACCGGCCCGGGATGGGGCGCCACAGTCCGTGTACCGCGCCCAGGGCGGCGTAGCAGTCGGTCGCCGGGCCGTCCACGATGATCACGATGCGGGGCAGGTCGAACGGCTCGCTGTGCCTGCCCGCGACGGTGTCCTTCCAGATCGAGTAGTAGTGCCGGGGGCGGGGTTTGACCTCGGCGTCGACCCGGTCCCGCCGGAGCGCGCCCCGGGCGGTGGCGACCACCGCGTCCAGGTACTCGTGCCAACCCGGCCGGTGCTGTACGTGCCGGTCGATCCGGGCGTACTCGTCGGGCTCCAGGTGCAGCAGCACCACGTCGTCCAGCTCCCGCTTGAGGGCCTGGATGCCCAGCCGGTCACAGAGCGGGACCAGGACCTCCTGGGTCTTGCTGGCGATCCGGTTGCGGGAGGCGGCGGAGCGGACCCCGAGGGTGCGCATGTTGTGCAGCCGGTCGGCCAGCTTGATGATGAGCACCCGGACGTCCTTGCCGGCCGCGATGATCATCTTGCGGATGGTCTCGGCTTCGGCCGCCTTGCCGTAGAACGCCTTGTCGAACTTGGTCACCCCGTCGACCAGGTGGGCCACCTCCGGACCGAAGTCCCCGGCGAGGGCCTGCAGGGTGTACCGGGTGTCCTCGACGGTGTCGTGCAGCAGCGCGGCGACCAGGGTGGTGCTGTCCATGCCGAGGTCGGCGCAGATCTCGGCGACCGCCAGCGGATGGGTGATGTACGGCTCACCGCTCTTGCGGAACTGGCCCCGGTGCATGTTGTCCGCGATCTTGTACGCGCGGCGCAGCACCGACGGGTCGACGCCCGGGTGGATGGCCCGGTGCGAGCGGACCAGGTGGTTCACCGGGTCGGGCTCCGCCGCAGGCCAGGAGAGCAGGGACCGCAGCCGGCGGGTCAGCGGCAGGCCTGTGGGGAGGGCGCCCCCGAGGGCGGCGCCTTGACCGGCGTCGAGGTCCACCTGGGACACCTCCTCACCCCGGCTCCACGGTACCCGTCTATCTGAGTAACCGGGAGCAGGCCCACGAAACGGGCAGGACTGCACTTCTCTAACAGCCTAAGTGAGTCGACGTAGTCCGATCGGTCAGTTGCTCATGGGCGTTTGGACGTAACTTGGGCCGACGGGGCGCCCTCGGCCCTGGCGAGCAGGTCGCGGAAGCGGGCCGCACCGTCGGCCGGGGAGGACCATCCGGACGACATCTCCACCAGCCGGGTCTCCGGACGCTCCAGCCAGGACAGGACGCGTTCGGACTCCTCGGCGGTGGCGGCCGGCACCGGACCGTGGCCGGGGGAGACGGTCTCCGCGGTGGCCCGGATCAGCTCCAGCGTCCGTCGTGGGTGGACACCGGGTGGGGACACCCCCGCGCCGGCCAGCCGGCCGTGCCGGACCAGCGCCAGCTCCCAGCCACCGGCGGCGGCCGGCCGGGCGGCGGCCAGCTCGGCGATGCCGGTCAACCCGGCCAGCCGCTGCATCCGTACGGTGGCCCGGAGCACCGCGGCCAACCGGGACCGGACCACGGCGGCCTCCTCGTAGCGCTGACCGTCCGAGAGGGCCTCGATCCGGGCGAGCAGCGCGTCGACCACCGGCTGCGGGTCGGCGGTCGTGGCGGTGGCGAACGGGCGGGCGGCGCGTACGTCGTACTCCTCCGGGGTGATCCGGTGCTCGCAGGGCGCCGGGCACCGGCCCAGCTCGGCCAGCGCGCAGGCCGGCGTGACCGTGCGGGTGGAGAGCCGGTGGGTGCACTGGCGCAGCGGCACCGCGTCGTGGAACCCGGCGGCGGCCAGCTCGGCGGCGCGGCGGGAGCCGAACGGGCCGAGGTACGCCCGGTCGTCCGGCCCGATCGCGCGGACCACCGACAACCGTGGGTAGGGCTCGTCGGTCAGTTTCAGCCACAGCACCCGCTCCGGGAACTTCGACCGGCGGTTGTACGGCGGGGCGTGCGCAGCGATCAGCCGCAGCTCGCGTACCTCCGCCTCCAGCGCGTGTGCGCACTCGACCGCCTCGACCCGCTCCGCGGCGGCGAGCATCTCGGACATCCGGGCGCGCTTCTCGGCGGCGGTGAAGTAGCTGCGGACCCGGGTGGCGATGTCACCGGAGGTGCCCACGTAGAGCGGCCGGTCGTCGGCGGCCCGGAAGATGTAGACCCCCGGCACCCGGGGCAGCCCCTCGGCCAGGTGCCGCTTGCGCCGCTGGGTCGGGGTGACCGCCCGGGCGAACTCGATGGTGTCGCCGAGGGTGTGCACCCGGTGCCCGCCGAGCCGGGCGATCAGTCCGTGCAGCACGTCCACCGTGGCCCGGGCGTCGGCCAGCGCCCGGTGGGTCGGCTGGCGCGGGGTGCGGAAGTGGGCCGCGAGCGTACCGAGCTTGTGGTTGGGCACCTCGTCGCGGGTCAGCACCCGGCGGGCCAGGGTCACCGTGTCGAGCACCCGGGGGTTGGGCCAGCGGTAGCCGTGCCGGGCGCAGGCCGCCTTGAGGAAGCCGACGTCGTAGGGGGCGTTGTGGGCGACCAGCACCGCGTCGGAGATGAACTCCAGGAAGCTCGGCAGCACCTGCTCGATCGGTGGCGCGGGCAGCAGCATCGCCTGGGTGATCCCGGTCAGCACGGTGATGAACGGCGGGATCGGCTGACCCGGGTTGACCAGGGTGCCCAGTACCCCCAGCTCCTCGCCGCCCCGGACCTTGACCGCGCCGATCTCGGTGATCCCGCCGCCGTCCGGCGGACCGCCGGTGGTCTCCAGGTCCACCACCACGAACGTGGTGGCGTACAGCGGCAGTGCCGGGTCGACCCCGCCGGACCCGGCGGTGCCGAGCCCGGCCAGGGTCTGCTGGACGTATTCCGGTGCGGCCATCGCCGGGCACGCTAGCGTCCCGGTACGACACACCGGCCGCGACCTCGGCTCCGGACCGGAGTGGACCGGCACCGGCGGGCCAGGGCGGCGAGTGGTGCGGCCGGGTCGGGGTCACCCGCCGGCCCCGGTGGATGACCCGCCGTCACGGGGCACGGTATCGTGTCGATGTCCGAACGGGGTCGCGGACCGCGCCAGATCCGGACGACCCGCCCGCTAACCGTAGGAAGACCCCAGCAGGGGCGAGTGGCGACGATCCGCTTACGATGAGAGATCGGCTCACTCACCCGGCGGTGGGCCCGGTACCGGTGGGAGACTTACCACATGCCCCTCACCGAGCCGTTCGACGACCACCTTCCTGAGAAGGAGTCGGTCGACGTCGCGCGGGGCGCCGACCCGGACGGTATGTGGGATGTCGGCGCGGAGGCCGCGCACGGCACCGACGTCGACGGCGGGCGGGACGCCGAGGCGGACGCCGGGCCGGCCACCGAATCGGACGCCGGAGCGGAGGTTGGGCGGGACGCCGAGCCGGAGCCGACGCTCCCCGAACCGGTCCGGCAGCGGATCGTGACCCTCACCGCCGCGGTACTCCCCGGCCTGCCCACCGACGAGCTGCCGGTGCCGCTGCGCCGGGTGGCCAAGTTCGCTCCCAACCGGCGGGCCCGACTGGGCGCCCCGGCGATCGCCACCCAGCTCGCCGGTGACCCGCTGTTCCGGCAGCGGGTCGCCTCGCGGGTCATCGCCGAGGCGGGGGAACTGGGTGCCGCCGTCGTCGAGGGGACGGCGCCGGCCGCCGCCGACCCGGTCGAGGTGGCAGCCCTGGGCTACCTGGCCCGCCCGACCGGCTGGCGCGATCTCGTCGAGGCCAGCGGTGCGGCGGTCCGGGCCGAGGTGGACAGCGCCGTGGTGGCGGAACTGATCCGGGAGGCCGAGCAGCGGGCCACCCGGGCCGAACACGACCGGGCGGTGGCCCGGGTCGAGGCCGACAAGCTCCGCGACGAGCTGGCCCGGGTACGCGAGGAGCTGGGTCAGCTCCGCGAGGAGGCCCGGGTAGTGGCCCGGTCGCTGCGCGAGACCCAGGCCCGGGAACGCCGGGCCACCGAACTGCTGGCCACCGAACGCGGGCGGGCCAACCGGGCCGCCGCCGACCACGACGCGGAACTGCGGCGGGTACGCGCCCGGCTGGCCGAGGCGGAGGCCGTCGCCGGGGTCGCCCGGCAGAACGCCAAGGAGGCCCGCTCGGTCGACGACGCCCGGCTCTGGCTGCTGCTGGAGACCATCGGGCAGGCCGCGGTCGGGCTGCGCCGGGAGCTGGCCCTGGAACCCACCGACCGGCGGCCGGCCGACTTCGTCGCCGAGGCGTTCGCCGAGCAGCCGACCACCACCTCCTCGGCCCGCGCCCGGGACACCGACGACCCGGCCCGCCTGGACGAACTGCTCGCCCTGCCCCGTACCCACCTCGTGGTGGACGGTTACAACGTGACCAAGCGCGGCTTCGGTGAGATGTCGCTGGAGCAGCAGCGCAAGCGGTTGATCAGCGGCCTCGGCGGCATCGCCGCGCAGACCGGGGACGAGGTGACCGTGGTCTTCGACGGCGCGGAACGGATGCACGGGCTGCCACCCGCCCCCCGGGGCGTGCGGGTGCTCTTCTCCCGCAAGGGGGAGACCGCCGACGAGCTGATCCGCCGGTTGGTCCGCGCCGAACCACCCGGGCGGCCGGTGGTGGTGATCTCGTCCGACCGGGAGGTGGCCGACGGGGTGCGCCGGCACGGCGCGTACCCGCTGGGCGCCGACTCGCTGCTGCGCCGGTTGGCCCGGTCCTGACCGGACGACTCCCGCCCTGGTCAGGGGGCCGGTTGCGGCAGAGCCGCCGCCCACCCACGGTCACGCCGGCAGCACCACCGAAGGGCAATAGGATGGGCGCTCACGGTGGTGGGAGGAGCGGCGCGATGGCCGGGAACAGCACGGTGCGCGGGTGACCCCGCGCGGCTGGGCGATGCTGGTGTTCGCCGCGTTGGTCGTCGCGCTGGTGGCCGTCGCCGCGCTGCTGATCCCGTGGGGCCGGCCGCCGGCACCCCGGGCCGACCAGCTCGCCGCCCTGGGCGAGCTGCCACCGGCCGACGTCGACCGGGCCCGGGAGTTCCGCTCCACGCTGCGCCCCGGCACGTACGGCGCACTCGTCGTCGGACTGCTGGTGGCGCTGCTGCTCGGCCTCACCCCGCTGGGCGCCCGCCTGGTCGAGTTCGCCGGCCGGCCGTTCGGTGACCACTGGATCGCCCGCGCCGTCCTCGGCGGTATGGCGGTGGTACTCCTGGCCGACCTGCTCACCCTGCCGTTCGCGGCCTGGCGGCACGCCGTGCTGACCCGGTACGGGCTGGCCACCTCCGGTTGGGGTGGCTGGACGGTGGACCTGCTCAAGTCGTACGCGGTCAGCGCGGTGATCGGTGCGGCCGCCCTGCTCGGGTTCTACACCGTGATCCGGCTGGCCCCGCGCTGGTGGTGGGCCTGGGGCGCGGCGGGCGCCGCCGCCCTGGTGGTCCTGCTGTCGTTCGTCCTGCCGGTGCTGGTGGAGCCGGTGTTCAACCGGTTCACCCCGATGCCACCGGGGCCGCTGCGTACCGAACTGCTGGCGCTCGCCGAGGCCGACGACGTACCGGTGCGGGACGTGCTGGTCGCCGACGCCTCCCGACGGACCCGGGCGGTCAACGCCTACGTCTCCGGCTTCGGCCCGACCCGGCGGATCGTCGTCTACGACACCCTGCTGGCCGAGGCGACCCCGGCCGAGGTCACCAGCGTGGTCGCGCACGAACTGGGGCACGCCAAGCGGCAGGACGTGGTGGCCGGCACGCTGACCGGCGCCCTCGGTGCCGCGCTCGCCGTGGTCGCGCTCTACCTGCTCGGCTCGTGGGGTGGCCTGCTCCGGCTGGCCGGGGTCGACTCGGTCGCCGACCCGCGGGCATTCCCGTTGCTGATCGCGATGGTCACGGTCGCCGGGCTGGTCACCGCCCCGGTGCAGGCGCTGATGTCCCGGCAGGTGGAGGCCCGCGCCGACGCGCACGCCCTGGCGCTCACCCGGGACCCGGCCACCTTCGAGGCGATGCAGCGCCGGCTCGCCACGGTCAACCTCAGCGACCCGGACCCACCCCGCTGGGAGTACCTCTACTCCGCCTCCCATCCCTCCACCGTGGAACGGATGGCCGCCGCCCGTGCCTACGCGAGGGGAGCCGGTCGTTGAGCCGGACGCTGCTGATCACCAATGACTTCCCGCCCCGGCCCGGCGGCATCCAGTCGTTCGTCCACAACCTGGCCGTCCGGCAACCCCCGGGCTCCGTGGTGGTCTACGCCTCCAGCTGGCGGGGGGCCGAGAAGTTCGACGCCGACCAGCCGTTCGAGGTGATCCGGGAGCGGACCAAGGTCCTGCTGCCCACCCCGCTGATCGCCCGCCGGGCGGCCCGGCTCGCCCGCCGGTACGACTGCGACACCGTCTGGTTCGGCGCGGCGGCCCCGCTCGGCCTGCTCGCCGCCGGACTGCGGCGCCGGGCCGGGGTGCGTCGGGCGGTGGCCCAGACCCACGGGCACGAGATCGGCTGGGCCGCGCTGCCCGGGGCGCGTGCGGCGCTGCGCCGCATCGGCCGGGGCGTGGACGTCACCACCTACCTCGGGGAGTACACCCGGGTCCGGTTGGACCGGGCGCTGCACGGGGTGACCGAGCTGGAACGGCTGGCACCCGGGGTGGACGTCGACGCGTACCACCCGGGGGTCGACGGTGAGCCGGTCCGGGCCCGACTGGGGCTGACCGACCGGCCGGTGGTGGTCTGTGTCTCCCGGCTGGTGCCGCGCAAGGGACAGGACGCGCTGATCCGGGCGTTCCCGCAGATCCGTCGGCGGGTACCGGATGCCGCGCTGCTCATCGTCGGTGGTGGTCCCTACCGCCCGACGTTGCAGAAACTCGCCCGGCAGGTGGGTGTGGAACGGGACGTGGTCTTCACCGGGTCCGTGCCGGCCGCCGAGCTGCCGGCCCACTACGCGGCCGGCGACGTCTACGCGATGCCATGCCGTACCCGCAACCGTGGCCTGGACGTGGAAGGGCTGGGCATCGTCTACCTGGAGGCGTCCGCGACCGGGCTGCCGGTGGTCGCCGGGGACTCCGGTGGCGCGCCGGACGCGGTCCGCGAGGGGGAGACCGGGTACGTCGTCTCCGGACGGGACCTGACCCAGTTGGCCGACCGGGTGGCCACCCTGCTGGCCGACCGGGACCTGGCCCGGCGGTTCGGGGCGGCCGGCCGGGCCTGGGTGGAACGGGAATGGCGCTGGGAGACCCAGGCCCAGCGGATGGCGGCGTTGCTCGGCAGCGGGTAGCCGGGGACCGGTCCACCGTCGAGGTCACCCTCACCCCGACCACGTCCGGCGCTGGCCCGCCGCTGTCAGCGCAGCCGCTCCAGGATGTGTTCCGCCGGTGCCGGCCGCCCGAAGTGCCAGCCCTGCGCCGCGTCACAGCCGATCGCCCGCAGCCGTTCGGCCTGCGTCGGGGTCTCCACTCCCTCGGCGGTCACGGTCAGGTCGAGGGCGTGCGCCAGGGAGACCAGCGAGGCGAGGATGCGTTCGTCGGTCCGGCTGGCCGGGTCGTCCGCCGGGGCCCGCAGCCCGGTGACGAAGGACCCGGCCAGTTTCAGCTCGTTGACCGGCAGGTCGCGCAGGTACGCCAGGTTGGAGTAGCCGGTGCCGAAGTCGTCGATGGCGATCCGGACGCCGAGGTCGCTGAGTATCCGCAGGGCGCGTACCGGTTCCTCGGCGGTGCTCATCATGGTGCTCTCGGTGATCTCCAGTTGCAGCCGCTGCGGCGGGAGGCCGCTCCGGTCCAGCAGCGCGCTGACCTCGTCGACCAGGCCGGCCGCGTGCACCTGCCGGACGGCCAGGTTGACGCTGATGAACGGCGCCGACGGGGTCACCTCCGACCACCGTCCGGCCTCCCGGCACGCCTCGGCCAGCACCCAGCCGCCCAACTCGACGATCAGCCCGGTCTCCTCGGCCAGCCCGATGAAGCTGTCCGGTCGGAGCACCCCCAGCTGCGGATGGCGCCACCGGACCAGTGCCTCCACCCCGAGCACACCCCCGTCGGCCAGCGAGGTGAGCGGCTGGTAGTCCAGGTAGAACTCGCCCCGCTCCAACGCGGCCGGGATGGCCGCGGAGAGGGCGTACCGGGTCATCTCCCGTTCGTTGCGCTCCGGGTCGAACAGCGCCCACTGCGCCCCACCCGCGCCCTTCGCCCAGTGCAGGGTGATGTCGGCGGCGCGCATCAGGTCGCCGGGGGTGGTCCCGACCACCGGGCGCTCCACGATGCCGATGCTCGCCGAGACGGTCAGCTCGTGCCCGTCGACCAGCGCGGACTCACCGACGGCGGCCAACGCCGCGTCGGCGACCTTGACCACGTCGTCGGTGCACTCCGTGCCCTCCACCAGGATGACGAACTCGTCGCCGCCGAGCCGGGCCACCAGGTGCTCGCCGACGCTGCGCCGCAACCGGTCGGCCACCGAGGCGAGCAGTTGGTCACCGACCTGGTGGCCGAGGGTGTCGTTGACCACCTTGAACCGGTCCAGATCCATGAAGCACAGACCCACCCGGTCCCGCTGCGGGTCCCGGATCGCACCGGTCAGCCGCTCGGTGAACAGGGTCCGGTTCGGCAGGTCGGTGAGCGGGTCGTGGGTGGCCTGGTACCGGAACCGCGCCTCGCTCTCCCGCAGGGCCCGCTCCGCCTCCGCGCGGGCCAGCATCCCGGCCCGCCGGATTGATTCCTGTTCGTCCAGCGTGCGGTCGCGCAGTGCCCGGGCGTACCCGGTTGCCACGCTCGCCAGCAGCCGGGCCATCCGGTCCTGCACGTCGGACTCGACCAGCCCCAGGTCCCGCAGCAGCCGCAGGTGGATCACCTCGATGGTGTGGCCGAGGCCCTCCGCGGAGGCGATGTGTGCGGCCACCAGGTCGGCGCCGACCTGGTACCCGATCCGCAGATCGAACGGCTCGGCCCGTAACGCCCCGGCCAACCGCAGGGTGAGCCGCTGCAGCAGCGCCTCCAACTGGGCCTGTGTCATGGGCAGGTAGCTGGTGCCGGTCACCGCCTTGGCCCAGGCCCGGGCGAAGTCCCCGGCCCGGCCCGGTCCCTCCCCGTCAGCCACCGAGCCGCCCGACGCCGCCGATGAAGGCCGACTGTGCGGCGTGTTCGGCGCTGTCCGGGGAGTCCGGCCGCCACTCGGGTACCCACACCACCCCGGGATCGACCAGTTCGAACCCCTCGAAGAGGGCGGTCAGGGCGGTGCGGCTGCGTACCGTCAGCGGGTTGTCGGTGTTGCGGTACACCCGCTCGGCCTCCCGGGTCTCCTCGTCGGTCTCCCGGCCGTCCGAGCTGGTCTGGGAGAGCACCAGGTAACTGCCCGGCGGCAACGCCCGACGCAGCGTGCCGAGGATCCCGGCGGGGTCGTCGGAGTCCGGTACGAAGTGCAGCACCGCGACGATCATCACCGCGATCGGCTCGGTGAAGTCGAGCAGCCGGCGGACCTCCGGATGGGTCAGGATCGCCGCCGGGCGGCGCAGATCCTCCTGGACGACCGTGGCCGACGGGTTGCCGCGCAGGATCTCCCGGCTGTGCGCGACCGCCACCGAATCGGTGTCCACGTAGACCACCCGCGCGTCCGGTGCGCTGCGGGTGGCGATCTCGTGCACGTTGCCGACCGTCGGGATGCCGGAACCGATGTCCAGGAACTGGCGTACCCCGGAGTCGAGCAGGAACTGCACGGCCCGGCGGAGGAAGGCCCGGTTGGCCTGGGCCATCAACGGCGCTTCGGGCACTGCGGCGATCATCGCCTGGGCGGCGGCCCGGTCGACCGCGAAGTTGTGTGATCCGCCGAGGTAGTAGTCGTACATCCGGGCCACGCTCGGCCGCTCGATGTCGATGCTCTCCGGTGCCCAGTCCGGCCGCTGCACCATGCCAACCCCTCTGTGCCGATGCGATGGATCATCGCCCGCGTGGGCCATCCGGGTATTCTGCCGCTTCCGTCCGGCGCGCTCCAGAGGGCGGTGGGCGTCGGATCCGGACCGCGCCCGCTCTGACCTGCCGGGTCGTCGGGCGGGTGACGACCGCCTGCCGCCACGCCTGTGGGGCGTGGCGGTTGTCACGTCACCGACCCACCGGCGGTCCGGTCATCCGGACCGCCGGGAGGGGGTTGTCTCGGCGCGATGTCGCCGGGAGAGCCGACCCCCTCCCGGCGACCGGTCAGAACTTGGGTGCGTCCGGCGCTTCGAGCAGGCCAAGCCGCAGCGCCGTCATCAGCGCCTGCGCCCGGTTGGCCGCACCCAGCTTCTCGTAGAGCTTGGAGATGTGCGTCTTGGCGGTCGACTCGCTGACGAAGAGCTGCTTGGCGATCCCCGCGACGCTCATGCCGTCGGCCAGCAGCCGGAGCACCTGGCTCTCCCGTGGGGAGAGCTGCGGACCCGAGGGGGCGAGCCGGCGCTTCATCGCCTCGGCCAGGTCGGCCGCGGTGAACGCGCTGGGGGAGGAGGCGGCGTGCCGGGCGGCGGCGACGACCTCGTCGGCCGGCGCGGTCTTCGGCACGAACGCGCTCGCCCCGGCCTCCAACGCGCCGAAGAGCTGGTCGTCCCCGGCGTACATGGTCAGCACCACGATGCCCATGGAGGCGCTGGACTTGCGCAGCGCCCGGGTCGCTTCGAGACCGCTGCCGTCGGGTAGTCGCAGATCCATGATCACCACATCGGGCTGGAGGGCACCGGCCTGGCGCACCCCCTCGGCCGCCGTGGCGGCCTCGCCGACGACCTCGAACTGCCGGTCCCGCTCGAAGGCGTGGCGCAGGCCCTTGCGGATCAGGTCGTGATCGTCGACGAGCAGGACCTTGGTACGGGTGGCCGGCATGGGACTTGTGGTCATCCTCGGGTTACTCCCCTTCTGCTGCGGTGCCGCTATCGCGCACGTTATCGCGCCGGGGCGAGGTGCCGAGTACCACCGCCACGGTCGTGCCGCTTGGTTGACGCGGTCGGATCTCCAGTCGGCCCCGGATACGTTCCGCCCTCTCCGCCATGATCGCAAGACCGTACCGCCCGTCCGGACGCTGGTCAGCGATGCCCTGACCGTCATCCGACACTTCGATCTGGGCGTACGGCGGGTCCACCTCACAGGTGACCCAGAGGTTCGTGGCCCCGGCGTGCTTGCGGGCGTTGGTCACCGCCTCCTGCGCGATGCGCAGCAGCTCCGCCTCGGTTGCGGCGGGCAGCCGGGCGGTGGACTCGTCCAGGGACAGGTGCACCCGCAGCCCGCCGGAGGCACCAACAGTACGCGCGTACTCGGCGATCGCGGCGGCCAGCCCACCATGCCGGTCCACCTCGCTGCGCAGCTCGAACAGGCTCAGCCGCAGCTCGGTGATCACCCGGGTCACCTCGGCGCGCAGCGTCCGCAGCGACTCCTCGGTCTCCTTGGCGTCCTCGTGCACAGTGGCCAGGGCATTGTCGATGCCGTAGCCGACCATGACCAGCTCCTGGGCGACCCCGTCGTGGATCTCCCGGGCCAGCCGCTGCCGTTCCTCGTTGGTGGCCAGCGAGCGCACCTCGTCGAAGAGCAGCGCCGCCTCCAGCCGCAGCGCGGCCGGCCGGGTCAGCGCGGTCACCCGGGACACCACCGGCGCCGGGTAGGCGTTGGCGGAGTCCGCCTCCAGGGTGACCAGACCGACCGTACGGACCCCGGCGACCAGGGGCACGACCAGCGCGGAGACCTCACCACCCCGGTGTGAGCGGGCCTGCGAGCGGTGCGCGGTCTGCGGCTGCTGGCTGGCCCACGCGTCGGCGATCGCCGAGTCCGCGTCCAGGGTGGTCTCCCAGTCGACCCGGTCCACCCCGACCTGCGCCAGCACGACCAGCCGGCCGCCGCCGCTGGCCGAGAGCACCGCGGCCCGGTCGGCGCGGGCCACCGTACGCAGCTCCTCCAGCAGGTGCTCGGAGATGCCACCCGGATCGAGGGTGGCGCCGGGCAGTTGCCGGGCCACGCTGCGCAACTGGGTGAGCAGCCGGGTCGCCTCGGCGTACGGCTGGGGCTTGCCCTCGCTGCGGACCTGCATCATCCGTTGCAGGGTGCCGGTGGCGAACAGCCCGATCGAGGCCAGGATCAGCCACTGGAGGCAGACCGCCAGGTACCCGATCTGGCCGAGCTGGGGCCCACCGTCGGTGGTCTCGGTGAAGGCGCCGGCGCCGAGCAGGGTGGCGGCGGCGACCGCCAGCAGGGCGGCCCCCTCGCGGTGCCGGCGCTGCCACGCGGCCACGGTCAGCGGCACGGCCAGGTACGGCAGGATGGCGGACGCGCCGAGACCGCGCAGGGTGGTCACGGCGGCGACCTGGCTGGCGGCCAGGCAGACGATCACCACCTCGGCGAACCGGCCGATCGGGGCGAGCACCCGGTGGTTGGGGGCCAGCAGCGCCGGCAGGCCGGCCACCGCGAGCAGCGCGATCCACCAGAGCTGGCCGATGTCCCGGGTGGCGATCAGGGTGAGGACGGCGACCAGCGCGAGCATGACCACGCGGGCGGCTGCCGCGAGTGGGTGCGGGCGGGGTCGGGCGGGTGTCGAGGCGGGCACGTGACGGATCGTAGTCAGCTCTGATAGATGTCGGCGATTTCCGCCGCGTAGGTCTTCTGCACCACGTTCCGCTTGACCTTCAACGAGGGGGTCAGTTCGCCGGTGGTCTCGGTGAAGTCCTGCGGCAGGATCCGGAAGACCTTGATCGCCTCGGCCTTGGAGACCGCCTGGTTGGCGTCGTCGATCGCGGTCTGGATCTCGGCCCGTAGCTTCTCGTCGTGGCGCAGGTCGGCCACGCTGGTGCCCTCCGGGTACCCCGCCTCGGCGCGCCACCTGGGCCACGCCTCCTCGTCGATGGTCACCAGGGCGGCGATGAACGGCTGCCGGTCACCGACCACCACGCACTGGCTGACCAACGGGTGGGCCCGGATCCGGTCCTCCAGCACGGCCGGGGCGACGTTCTTGCCGGCGGCCGTCACGATGATCTCCTTCTTGCGGCCGGTGATGCTGAGGAAGCCGTCGGCGTCCAACTGGCCGAGGTCGCCGCTGTGGAACCAGCCGTCGTCGCCGAGCACCTCGGCGGTGGCCTGCGGGTTGCGCCAGTACCCCTGGAAGATCAGCTCACCGGCGATCAGGATCTCGCCGTCGTCGGCGATCCGGATGCTGACCCCGGGCAGGGGCCGGCCGACGGTGCCGATCCGGGTGGCCCCGACCAGGTTGGCGGCGGCGGCCGGCGACGTCTCGGTCAACCCGTACCCCTCCAGGATGGTCACCCCGATGCCCCGGAAGAAGTGCCCGAGGCGGGCGCCGAGCGGGGCGCCGCCCGAGATGACGTCCCGGCAGCGGCCACCGAGCGCGTTGCGCAGCTTGCGGTAGACCAGCCGGTCGAAGATCGCGTGCTGCACCCGCAGCCGCAGGCCGGGGCCGCCCGGGGTGTCCAGCGCCTCGCTCCAGGCCACGGCCACCCGCTCGGCCCGGTCGAAGATGGCGCCCTTCCCCTCGGCCTGCGCCTTCTGCCGGGCGCCGTTGTGGACCTTCTCGAACACCCGGGGTACGGAGAGCACGAACGTGGGACGGAACTGCTGGAGTTCGCCGACCAGGTCCTTGACGTTGGCGCAGTGCGCCATGGTGGCCCGGGCCTGCACCACGCCGACCTGGATCAGCCGGGCGAAGGCGTGCGCCAGCGGCAGGAACAGCAGGGTGGAGGCGCCCGGGTTGAACAGGTTGGGCAGCACCGGTACGGCGTTGGCGATGTCCGCGTACATGTTGCGGTGGGTCAGCACGCAGCCCTTGGGGCGGCCGGTGGTGCCGCTGGTGTAGATGATCGTGGCGATGTCGTCGGCGCGGACCGCCGCCCGCCGCTGCTCGATCTCGGCCGGGTCCACCGAGGCGCCCCCGGCCACCAGTTCGTCCAGGTCACCCAGGTCGATCTGCCACACCCGGGTCAGCTCGGGGAGCTGGTCCCGGAGACCGGCCAGGATCAGCGCGTGCGCATTGGTCTCCACCACGCAGGCCACCGCGCCCGAGTCGGCGAGGATCCAGGCGGTCTGCTCCGCGCTGGAGGTCTCGTAGATGGGTACGGTCACCGCCCCGGCGGCCCAGATCGCGTAGTCCAGCAGCGTCCACTCGTACCGGGTCTTGCTCATCAGCCCGACCCGCATGCCCGGCTCCACACCGGCGGCGACCAGGCCCCGGGCCACCGTCAGCACCTCGTCGCGGAACTGCCGGCAGGTCACGTCCACCCAGGCGGGGCCGGGGGAGCCGGCCGGGGCGGGCCGGACGAACTGCACCGCGTCCGGGGCGACCCGGGCGTTGTCCCACACCGGGTCGGTGAGGTTTGCCGCGTCGCCGACGGTGACGACCGGGGGGACGGAGAACTCGCGCACCTGCACTCCCTCGTGCTCGCAGTGGCCAGGCCGGTCGTCGCATGACGGGTCCAGCTCTGTCGAAACCTACCTGTCGGTGCTGCTGGGTGGCGCAACCAGGCCACCTGTGCGCCCTTGCGGGCTCCGGTCGGGCGGTCCGGAGCGCACCCGGCCGGGCCGGCACCTGACCGAGGTCGTCGCGGACACCGTCCCAAGCGTCCGGGGCCGCGGGTGACGGTGGCGCCACCTCGACGGGTAACGGGCGCCCGGTCGGGTAGCCTGCCCCCCATGGCGGACACCTCCACCCAGTCGATCGTCATCGCCGCTGCCCCGGACCGGGTGGCGGCGGTCATCTGCGACTTCGCGAGCTATCCGGAGTGGGCCGAGGCGGTCCGCCGGGCCGAGGTGATCGAGGAGTACGAGGACGGGTATGCCAGTCAGGTCCGGTTCACCCTCGACGCAGGGGTACTGGCCGACGAGTACGTCCTAGTCTATTCCTACGCCGAGGACATCTCCCGGATCGAGTGGCACCTGGCCGCCCCGTCGAAGATGCAGAAGTCGCAGCAGGGGTCGTACGACATCGTCGGCAATCCGGACGGTACCTCCACGGTCACGTACACCCTGGCGGTGGAACTGTCCGTGGGGATGCTCGGCATGTTCCGCCGCAAGGCCGAGAAAATGATCATGGACGCGGCGTTGAAGCAGCTCAAGCACCGGGTAGAGACCACAGGTGCGACGCAGTGACGCGGTGCCCGCCGCTGTCGCCACGGTAGAGGAGCCGATCATGGGTGGCGTTGGTCCGGGTTCGGCCCGGGAAGAGGCAGAACGACTGGTCGCCACCGTTCTGGGCGCCGCACGGCTCGCCGCGGCGGCCTCCGGTCCGGGCGGGTGGGGTCCGCTCGGTGAGATGGTGTCCGGTGTCCTGAGTCACACCGATCGCCCCGCCGGTGCCACCGAAGGAGGCTTCGCCACCGGTTCACCCGAGTGCTGCGTCTGTCCGGTATGTCGGGGTATTGCCGCTCTGCGCGACCCGAGTCCCGAGTTCGCCGAACGGCTCGCCACCGGGGCCGGTGACCTGGCCGCCGGCGTGGCGAGCCTGCTCCGGGCGTTCGCCAGCGCGGGAACCGGCGCCGGTGACCCGGGCACGCCGTCGAACGGTACGGCCACCGAGGCCGGACCGGACGCCACAGGCCACGGCCCGACGGCGTCGACCGGGCCGGACGCGGGCACCCCGGCCCGGCCCGCCCCAGCCGGAGCCGACGCCGACAAGGTATGGCGCGAGGCCACCCGTACCAGGCATGATTCTCAGCCGGCACCCGAGCCGGAGGTCTGGGCCGCCGCGACCCGCAGGGCGGGCGCGACCGCCCCGGCCGGCACCGGGGCCGGCACCACCGGACGGAACGACCGGGCCGAGACCCGGTCGCCCGTCGTGCCCGCATCGCGGGCGCCCGGTGAGGTGCCCGACGACCGATCAGGCGACGAGGCCTGAGAGAACACCTGCCCGAACCCCCGACGGCCGCGCGGCCGGTGACGGTGGCGGGACAGCACAGCAGAGGGGAGCGGCAGCGGTGACGCTGACCATCGGAGTCGACGTCGGTGGCACGAAGGTGGCCGGCGGTGTCGTCGACGCCACCGGTGTCGTGGTCGCGCAGACCCGCCGGAACACTCCCGCCGACGACGTCGGTAAGACCCGAGACGTGATCATCGAGGTCGTCACCGAGCTGGTCGCCGGCCGCAACGTCGACGCGGTGGGCATCGGAGCGGCCGGTTGGATCGATGCGACCCGGTCCACGGTGCTCTTCGCGCCCAACCTCGCCTGGCGCGACGAGCCGCTGCGGGCGTACGTCAGCACCGCCGTCGGGCTGCCGGTGATCGTGGAGAACGACGCCAACGTCGCCGCCTGGGCCGAGTTCCGGTACGGCGCGGCCCGCGACGCCGAGGACTCGATGGTCATGTTCACCATCGGCACCGGTGTCGGCGGCGGCATCGTCCTCGGGGGTGAACTGGTCCGGGGCGCCCACGGCATCGCCGCCGAACTGGGTCACATGCTGACCGTCCCGGACGGTCACCAGTGCGGCTGCGGCCGGCTGGGCTGTATCGAGCAGTACGCCAGCGGCAACGCCCTGGTCCGCTTCGCGCGGGCCGGCGCCCGGCAGGAACCGAACCGGGCCGCGGCCCTGCTGGAGCTGGCCGGTGGCGAGGCGGAGGCGATCTCCGGGCTGATGATCACCGCTGCCGCGCGGGCCGGTGACCCGGTCGCCGCCGAGGCGTTCGCCCAGATCGGGCGCTGGCTGGGGACCAGCCTGGCGGACATGGCGCAGATCCTCGACCCGCAGGTGCTGGTGGTCGGCGGTGGCGTGGTCGACGCGGGTGACCTGCTGCTCGGGCCGACCCGACGGTCGTACGCCGACGCGCTGGCCGCCCGGGGCCGACTGCCGGTGGCCGAGATCCTCCCCGCCGAGCTGGGCAACACCGCCGGGGTGATCGGCGCGGCCGACCTGGCCCGGCGGTTGTGACCGTGCCGGACGGGTCGCGCAACGACGGGGTTCCGCTGCGGGTGCTCTCCTACAACGTGCACGGCCAGCGCGACGACACCGCCGCGCTGGCCGCCGTGGTCCGCGCGGCGGCCCCGGACGTGGTCATCGTGCAGGAGGGGCCGCGCCGGTTCCGGTGGCGGCAGAAGTCTGCCTGGCTGGCCGAGTCGCTCGGCATGGTGGTGGCGGCCGGCGGCCTGCCGGCCCTGGGCAACCTGCTCCTGACCAACCTGCGGGTCCGGGTCGACCGGACCTGGTGCCAGCGGTTCCCGCTCACCCCCGGCCGGCACCTGCGCGGCGCGGCGTACGCCGAGTGCGCGGTGCACGGCGCGCGGTTCGTGGTGGCCGGCTCCCACCTCTCCACCGACCCGGCCGAACGCCCCAGCCAGGCGGTGCTGTTCAAGCAGGAGTTGGACGCGGTACGGCTGCCGCTGGTGGTCGGTGCCGATCTCAACGAGAACTCCGCCGGTGCGGCCTGGCGGACCGTCGCCGACGGGTTGACCGACACCGCGGTCGCCGCCGACCGGGCCGACCGGTTCACCTACTCCTGCGGCGACCCGCGCACCCGGATCGACGGTATCTTCGTCGACCCGCGGATGACCGTCGTCGACTACGACGTGCTGGACACCCCGCAGACCCGGCGGGCCAGCGACCACTTCCCGGTCCTGGTCGACCTGCTGCTGCCGACCACGGAGTAGGAGCGTCCGGCGGCGCGACGACCACGAACCGTCGCCGCGCGGGCTGGACAACGGGTGCCGGAATGGAGAGGATTCGGCGGCAACCGGCACTCCTGCCGCGCATAAGGAGATTTCTCGGTGCCCACCTCCACCGACCAGAGCAGCTACGACCCGGATGGGACGCTCTCCCTGACCCCGGACGGCCGGCCGATCCACGACCGGGGCGACACGGTCTGCGTCATCGGCGCCGGAGCGAGCGGCCTCACCACCGTCAAGAACCTCAAGGAGTACGGCTTCGGCGTCGACTGCTACGAGCGGGAGACCGGGGTCGGCGGGGCCTGGAACTGGCGGCACGACCGCAGCCCGGTCTACGCCAGCACCCACCTGATCTCGTCCAAGCCGTTCACCCAGTTCCCGGACTTCCCGATGCCGGACGACTGGCCGGACTACCCGCACCACAGCCAACTGCTGACCTACTTCGAGCGGTACGCCGACCATTTCGACCTGCGCCCGCACATCTGGTTCGGTACCGAGGTGGTCCGGGTCGAGCCGGCTGCCGGGCAGCGCTGGGACGTCACCACCCGCAGCACCGGCGGGTACGGCGCGGAACGCACCTCCCGGTACGCGGCCGTGGTGGTGGCCAACGGGCACAACTGGTCACCGAAGCTGCCCTCGTACGAGGGGCTGGAGAACTTCCGTGGCGAGGTCATGCACGCCTCGTCCTACAAGGACGCCAAGCAGTTGCGCGACCGGCGGGTGCTGGTGGTCGGCGCGGGCAACACCGGTTGTGACATCGCCGTCGAGGCCGCCCAGCAGGCGCGGACCTGCTGGCACTCCACCCGGCGCGGCTACTGGTACGCGCCCAAGTACGTGCTGGGCCGCCCCGCCGACCAGGTCAACGACCGGGCGCTGGCGATGCGGCTGCCGCTCTGGCTGCGGCAGTGGCTCTTCCAGCGGCTGCTCCGGTTCACCGTCGGCGACCTCACCCGGTTCGGGCTGCCGAAACCGGACCACAAGGTCTACGAGACCCACCCGATCGCCAACAGCCAGCTCGTCTACTACGTCGGGCACGGCCGGATCAACCCGCTGCCGGACGTGGCCCGGTTCCACGCGTACGGCGTCGAGCTGACCGACGGCCGGGAGATCGAACCTGATCTGGTCATCTTCGCCACCGGCTACCTGCCGCGCTTCGAGTTCCTCGCCCCGGGCATCCTCGGCGACGACGGGTCCGGTCGGCCCACCCTGCACCTCAACGCCTTCCCCCGGCGGTACCCGACGCTCGCCGTCGTCGGGCTGGTGCAACCCGACTCCGGGATCTTCCCGATCACGCACTGGCAGTCGGTACTGATCGCTCGGCTGCTGCGGCTGCGGCAGGACGTCCCGCAACGGGCCGCCGCATTCGCCGCGAAGGTCGACGCCGCAGCCGGGGAGCGGTACTCCGGCCGGGTCAAGGACAGTAGCCGGCACTGGTTCGAGGTCGGACACGTCGACTACCTGCGCGCCGTGCAGCGCGCCCTGGACGAACTGGAGGCGAGTCCCCAGTGAGCGCGAGGAGCGAGCGTTCCGGGGCCAGTCGCGTGGAACGCGTTGGCGCCGGAATGCGAGTAGAGCTTGCGAGCCCCGCAGTCGCGAACGAGAGGACGGCAGAATGACCACCCGGGAAGGGCTGCGGATCATCCGGTCGCGGGACTGGGCGGATCCGGTCCGTCCGGCCCGCCGGGAGGTGCTCAGCGCCGTCGGTGAGGTCGACGAGGGGCGGTCGCCGCTGCTCTTCGTGCCCGGCTTCGGGCACGGGGCGTGGGCCTTCGAGGAGCACTGGCTGGCGCACGCCGCATCCCGGGGCTTCCCGGCGTACGCGGTCAGCCTGCGCGGGCACGGCGCCAGTGAGCCGGCGCCGGACGCGACGCTGCGGGCGTACCTGCACGACGTGGTCCAGGTGGCGGCGGGCCTGCCCCGGCAGGCGGTGCTGATCGGGCACGGCGCGGGGGCGCTCGTGGTGTCGCACGCCCTGGCCCGCTACCCGGCGCGGGCCGGCGTGTTGGTCGCGCCGGTGCTCGGCGGCTGGGGTGCGTTCGGCACGGCGTTGCGCCGCAACCCGGTCGGCACCCTGCCGGCGGTGTTCGGTGGACCGTTGCGCCTGAGCCGGCGCCAGTTGTTCAGCCGTGAGCTGCCCGAGGCCACCGCCCGGGGGTACGTCGGTCGGCTCGGTAGGGCGGCCCGGCGTGCCCAGTGGCAGTTGCTGACGCACGGGGAGCCGGAACCGGCCGTGGGGCGCCCGCCGGTGCTGGTGCTCGGCAGCCCGGACGACCGGGTGGTCACCCCGTCCGCGCTTGCCCGCGCCGCCCGCCGGTACGGTGGCGCGCCGCTGCTCTTCCCCGGTATGGGCCACGACCTGATGCTCGACGCGCGGTGGCAGGAGCCGCTCGACGCGATCCTGGACTGGCTGACGAAGGACGATCCGACCGGTACCGGCCCGTCCTGACCGTCCCCGAGCCGAGCTGTCCCGAGCCGAGCCGTCCCGAGCCGGGCCTGCGTGCGGCCCGGCCGCCACGGTCACCACCACCACCACCCCGCCGGGTTGATCATGAAGTTGTTGTCGCGACACGCCGATCAGAGTGACAACAACTTCATGATCAACCCCGGGCAGGTCAACCCCGGGCGGGTCAATCCCGGGCGGGTCGATCCCGGCGGGGTGGTGGTGACCGGGGAGGCAGGGGAGCCGGTTCGGCCCGGACCGACGGTCGGTTCAGCCCGGACTGACCACCCGGTTGAGCAGCGAACCGGAGGAGTCCAGGGCGGCCAGGTAGGACCGGGCCCAGGAGTGGATGTCGTGCCGGCTCAGATGGGCCCGCATCGCCCGCATCCGTCCGGTCAGGTCGGTCCGGTCGGCCTGGAGCGCCTCCATCAGGATCAGTTTCAACCCGTCCAGGTCGTGCGGGTTGACCAGGAACGCCTCCGGCAGTTCGGCGGCGGATCCGGCGAACTCGCTGAGCAGCAGCGCCCCGGTGTCGTCCACCCGGGCCGCGACGTACTCCTTGGCGACCAGGTTCATCCCGTCGCGCAGCGGGGTGACCGCCATGATGTCGGCCATCCGGTAGAGCGCGGCCAACTCGGCCCGGTCGAAGGGCTGGGTCAGGTAGTGGATGGCCGGTTCGCCCACCCGGCCGAACTCCCCGTTGATCCGGCCGACCTCCCGCTCGACCCGGTCGCGGAGCACCTGGTACTGGCCGACCCGTTCCCGGCTCGGCACCGCCACCTGCACCAGCACCGTGTCGCGTACCTTGACGTGCCCGTCGGCGATCAGCTCGCTGTACGCCTTGAGCCGCTGCTCGATGCCCTTGGTGTAGTCCATCCGGTCGACGCTGAGGATCACGTGGGCCGGGTTGCCCAGGTCGCGCCGCAGCCGGGCGGCCCGGGCCACCACGTCCGGCCGGGTGGCCAGGGCGGCCATCTCGGCGGTGTCGATGGAGACCGGGAACGCGCCGATCCGGACCTCCCGCCCGTCCAGGCTGATCCGGCGGTCGTCGGCCGGCACGTCGAGCACGTGGGCGACCAGTTGGGCGAAGTTGTGCGCGGCCTGGGCCCGCTGGAACCCGACCAGGTCGGCGCCGAGCATCCCGCGCAGCAGTTCGGCCCGGCGGGGGAGTTGCATGAACAGCTCCGGCGGCGGGAAGGGCACGTGCAGGAAGAACCCGATCCGCAGGTCCGGCCGCAGTTCCCGGAGCAGGCCGGGGACCAGTTGCAGGTGGTAGTCCTGCACCCAGACCACCGCGCCCGGCTCGGCCGCCTCGGCGGCGGCCTCGGCGAACCGCTGGTTGACCCGCTGGTACGCCTCCCACCAGCGCCGGTGGTAGACGGGCTGCTCGACCGCGTCGTGGTAGAGCGGCCAGAGGGTGGCATTGGCGAAGCCCTCGTAGTGGTCCCTGACATCCTCGGCGGTCAACGGCACGGTGTGCATCCGTACGCCGTCCACGTCGGCGAGGGCGGGTGCCGGGCCGGTGCCCCCGGCCCAGCCGACCCAGGTGGCGGGGGTCTGTCGGAGGAGCGGGTGGAGCGCACTGACCAGCCCACCGGGGCTGCGGCGCCATTCGCAGGCGCCGTCCGGCGCCACGCTGTCGTCGATGGGCAGGCGGTTGGCAACCACCACGAGAGAACTCTGTCGCATCCCGGGCATCTCGATCCGCAAGCGGGGACCACCCAGCAACGAGGAAACCGGGCAGTCCGGGAGGGGAGTGACGTGCAGCCGTATTCCTACTGACGGTAAGTTACACCAGTGTTACCAACGGGGTGGGGCGGGATCCCGTCCCGCGATGCGGTCGGTGGACACGGTTGTCCGGATCAGACCACCGCGCCGTTGTCCGGGTCGTCGTCGTCCTCCTCGTCCCCGGGACGCAGCCGCCACACCAGCGTGACGAAGCCGGACAGGATGCCGGTGAAGCCGAGCAGGGTGGCCACCGCCCGGTCCACCGGCAGCAGCTCGGGAAAGACGAAGAGCGCGAAGCCCACGGTGATCGCCAGTACGCCGGCCACCGCGTACTTGGAGACCTGCGGCAGTGGCGGTGGCGGCGGCGGGGTGTAGCCCTCGTCCGAGTCGTCGGGCAGGTCGGCGCCGAAGGTGTCCAGCCCGTCCAGCAGCGAGCCGTCGGACCGGTCCCGGGTGACCGAGACGCCGGAGATGTCGGCGGCGAACGGCAGCCGGCGTACGCCCGTGGTGGTGGCGCCGCCCTCGTCGCTGCCGCCGCGCCCGGTCGGCGACGGGTCGGTGGCGGCGCGGGGGCTGTCCGGGGTGATGTCCTCGGCGGTCGGCCACGGCACGGTCCCACCCGTCGGGGCGGTGTGGTACCCGGCGATGATCCGGGCCCACTCGGCGTCGATGTCCGGTTCGGCGGGGGGTGCCGGCTGCTCCGGCCGGTCGCCGTCGGCGAGCTGGCTGAGGTAGTCCCGGGCGGTGGTCAGGTGCGACCGGTCGACGTAGAGCCGGTCCACCGGCCGGGCCGGGACGGTGGTGGTGCGGGTCACCGGGTTCAGGTCGGCCGACGGTTGGAGATAGGCGGCGATCCCGCCGGCGGCGAGGACGTCCAGCAGGTGTTCACCGACCCGGGGGTCCACGTCACCGGCGACGGCGTACTCCGTCGCGTCGAGCCCGTTGTCCCGCCGACCCCGGCGTGCCCCACCCGCTGACACCGGACTTCCTCCTCACCCGGCGCACGCGCGCCCCCACCCCGACCCGGTCGCCGCGACGTGGCACCACGCGGCCGGCGTGGGGGCGACCGGACGTCACCCGTACGCCGTGCATGAATCGTGACACGACGGTGGCCGGTTCCGGGAGTGCGTTGTGGCGCGGCGTACCCGGTTCGTAGGCTCATTGCCGACAGTTCCGCCCGTCCGTCCGCGTCGGGTCGTCGGTCCACCGGCTCGTGACCTGGCCCGGACCGCCGGCCGGCGGGAACGCGGGCATCTCTCGGGAAGGACACCGGTGCTGTACTGGCTGATGAAGTACATCATCCTCGGCCCCTGGCTGAGGCTGATCTTCCGACCTCAGGTCGAGGGGAGGGAGCACGTTCCCGACTCGGGCGCCGCCATCCTGGCCAGCAACCACCTGTCCTTCTCGGATTCGATCTTCATGCCGTTGATCGTCAAGCGAAAAGTGACATTCGTTGCCAAAGCCGAGTACTTCACCGGCCGCGGGCTCAAGGGCTGGCTGACCAGACAGTTCTTCGTCGGTACCGGGACGATCCCGGTCGACCGCTCCGGGGGCCGGGCCGCGCAGGCCGCCCTCGACACGCAGCTCGAGGTGCTCCGGGCCGGCAACCTCGCCGGCATCTACCCGGAGGGCACCCGATCCCCGGACGGCCGGCTCTACCGGGGCAAGACCGGCGTGGCCCGGCTGGCCCTGGTCAGCGGTGCCCCGGTCATCCCGGTGGTGATGCTCAACGCCGACGAGATCCAGCCGCCCGGCAAGCTGATCCCGAAGATCAAGCGGGTCCGGATCCGGTTCGGCGCCCCGCTGGACTTCTCCCGCTACGCCGGTCTCGCCGCCGACCGGTTCGTGGAGCGGGCGGTCACCGACGAGATCATGTACGAGCTGATGGAACTCTCCGGCCGCGAGTACGTCGACATGTACGCCCAGAAGGTCAAGAACCAGCAGGCCGAGGAGCAGGCCCCGGCGGTCTCCGCCGGTCGGCTCGCCGCCTGACCGTCGCGGGGCGCCGCCGGCCGGCCTCAGCCGGCGGCCCTCGCCAGGAGCAGCAGCCCCGGTGCCCGGTTGCGGTCGGCGAAGGCGCGTACCTCGGCCACCGCCTGCGCGGCGGCGGTCACCGCACCGGCCCGGGCCAGCTCACCGGCGGCCAGGGCCAGCGCCAGCAGTTGGTCGGTGGTGTCCGGGATGTGTGCGTACAGCTTGGCGGCGGCGGCGTGCAGCTGGGCGGCCCGGTCGTGGTCGCCGTCGGCTCCGGCCAGCGCCGCGGTCACCGTCTGCATCGCCGCGTCGGCCCAGATGGTGCGGTGTCCGACCCGGTCCAGCATGCCGCGCACCCGCACGGCCGCGTCCCGGCCGGTCAGGGCGGCGGCGTACGCGGCTGCGCTGACCCACTCGCCGCTGGCCAGGGCGGGTACCCCGGACCAGGAGGTGGCCAGCTCGTCGAGGAGTTCGTCGGCCTCGGCGTACCGGCCCTGCAACGCCCGGCAGAACGCGGCCAGCCCCACCATGGTCCAGTGCACCCGGTGGAAACCGCTGCGTCGGGCGGTCTCCAGCGCCTCGGTCACGTCGTCGCGCCCGTCGCCTGGCTCACCTGCGACCCCCGGTACCGGCTCGTCGCGCAGTACCCGCAGACAGGCCCGCAGTCCCCGGACCTGCATGTCCCAGCGACCGCTCGGCGTGTCCACGAACGCGTCGGCGGCGGTCAGCAGCCGACCGAAGTCCCCGTCGAAGTAGGCGCGCATCGCCTCGTTGGAGTAACCGGTGGTCAGCGCGGTACCGCCCTCGACCGTGCCGAGCAGCTCGCGGGAGCGGATCCAGTCGCCCTCCTCGCGCAGCGCGTAGGCGAGGTTCTGCACCGCCCGGGGCAGCGCGAAGAGCTGGTGGATCCGGCAGAACTCGGTGGCCGCGTGCAGCTCGTCCAGGCCGCCACGGTCGCCGGCCTGGTAGCGGGCCGCCGCGACGGTGATCCGGGCGTTGGTCTGGGTCTCCACCAGCCCGAGCCGCTGGGCGATGGCGCCCGCCGTACCGGCCGCCGCGATCGCCGGGTCCCGTTCGTAGTTGAGCATGTGCAGCCGGCCCAGCTCCGCGTACGCGTCGGCCTTCGGCTGGGTGTCCGGCAGGCCGTCGAAGAGCTTCACCGCCCGGTCCAGGCAGGCCAGCGCGGTGTCCCGGTCGGCCCGCAACCAGGCGGCCTGGCCGAGCAGCGTCCAGGCCCGGGCCGCGCAGGCCTGGTCGCCGTGCGCCAGCAGCCGGTCGGCCAGCGCGGTCAACTGTCCGGTGCCGCCTCCGGAGAGGAAGGCGGGCCCGTCCCGGTGGAACGAGATCTCCGTGCTCAGCAGTTCCAGCTGCAACCGGCCCAGCGGGTCGTCGACGTCGTCGGCCAGGGACAGCGCCCGACCGGCGTGGCTGGCCGCCGCGTCCAGGGCGTGCAGCGCGTACGCCCGCCGGGCCGCCCGGTGCAGCGCCTCCCGGGCCGCCGGGGCGTACTGGTCGGTGTCCACCCCGAGGGTGCGGGCGATCTCGTGGGCCGCCCAGCGGTGGTGCGCCAGCACCTCGGCCAGGTCGGTGTCCCGCCCCCGGGACAGCGCGTCGAGCCAGTCGGCGGTCCGCTCGTGCCGGGCCACCCGCTCGGTACGCGGCAGCCGCTGGTAGCAGACGTCCCGGACCAGGATGTGCCGGAACCGGTACTCCGGCTGCCCGGCCATCACCGAGGAGCGCTGCTCGTGGACGAAGTCGCGCTGCTCCAGCCGGCGCAGCGCCCGCTCCACCGACTCGACCGGGCGGCCCAGCGCGGCGGCCACCGCCCCCGGCCAGAACTGCATCCCCACCACCGACGCGGCCAGCAGGACGGTACGGTCGGAGGCGTCGAGCAGGTCGACCCGGTTGGCGATGACCGCGTGCACGCTGTCCGGCATCGGCAGGTCGCTCTGCTTCTCCAGCGACCAGCCCCGCCCCGACTGGCGCAGCGCACCCTGCTCGATCAGCATCCGCACGTACTCGTGCGCGTAGAGCGGGTTGCCGTCGGCCACCTCGACCAGGGGCGCCAGCATCTCCGACGGGAACGCCGTCGCACCGAACATGTGCTGGTAGAGCGAGGCGATGCCGGTGTTGCGCAACGGCGGCAGGGTGATGGTCAACGAGCCGGTCATCGTCCCCGCCCAGCTCGGGTCCCGGTCCACCAGCTCGGGCCGTGCGGTGCAGAGCACCAGCAGCGGCACGTCCCGGGCGGAGGCCCCGAGCAGCTCGACGAAGCGCAGCATCGCCTCGTCGGCCCAGTGCAGGTCCTCGAAGACCAGCACGGTGGGACGCCGGGCGGCCAGCGCCACCAGGAACCGCCGCCACGCCGACTCGGTCTCCTCCGGCGGCAACGGCGTACCGGGCAACCCGATCAGCGGGCGCATCGTGTCCACCAGCCGGTCCGCCTCGGCCGGACCCACCAGCCCACCCACCGCCGCCGCCAGCCGGTCCACCGCCACGCTGGCCGGGTCGGTGTCCAGGATGCCCGCCTCGGCCTTGACGATGTCGGCCAGCGCCGCGAACGTGACGTTCTCCCCGAACGGCGGGCACCGGCCGGTACGCCAGGTCAACGGGTCGTCCACCAGCCGCTCGGTGTGCCGGTACAGCTCCCGGACCAGCCGGGACTTGCCGATCCCGGCCCGGCCGAACAGGGTCACCACCTGCGGCACCTGCTCCCGGATCGTCCGGTGCAGGGCGTTGACCAGCAACCCCAGCTCGTGTTCCCGGTCGATCAGCGGGGTCGCGTCGGACTCCCGGTCCGGGTACTGGGCCTGCACCGGCTCCCGGGCCAGCCACACCTCGGTCGGCGACGAGCGCCCGCGCAGGGTCACCGGCGGCTGCTCGTCGTAGCGGATCGCGTTCTTCGTCAGGGCGTACGTGTTGCCGCACACCAGCACCCCGCCGGGCGGCGCCACCGACTGCATCCGGGAGGCGGTGTTCACCACGTCACCGGCGACGATCGCCTGCCCACCGTCCCGGGCGGCGGCCACGTCCACCAGCGCCTCCCCGGTGGCCACCCCGACCCGGAAGCGGAGCTGGTCGGCCCCGGTCGGCGCGAACCGGGTCAGCACCCGTTGCAGCTCCAGACCCGCCCGGACACAGCGCAACGCGTCGGTCTCGGTGGCCACCGGTGCACCGAACAACGCCATCACCGCGTCCCCGATGTACTTCTCCACCACCCCGCCGTACTGCCCGACGACCCGGCGGGCGGCAGAGAAGAAGCCGGTCTGCATGCCCCGGACCAGCTCCGGGTCGGCCCGTTCCACGTACGGCGTGAAGTCGATCAGGTCGACGAAGAGCACGCTGACCCGACGCCGGTCCTCCTGCGGCGTCCCGGCCGGCGGGGCCCCCGCCGTGCGTGGCTTGCCGCACGAGGTGCAGAAGGCGGCGTCAGCGGCGAGCGAGTAGCCGCAGTGCGGGCAGGCCGAGGCCAGCTCCGTCCCGCAGCCGCCGCAGAAGCGGTCGTCGGGAGCGGGGTTCCGACCGCACTGGGCACAGGGAGCGCGAATGCCGTCCTCCTGCTCTCGCGGACCGGCGGGCCGACGCGACGCCGGTGGATGCCATTGGATCGGATGCGGGCGACCTGGCGGTCACCAGGTCCGAGTATCGCTATCAGCGCACACTGTCGGGAACCGGGCTGTTGGCTAACGGACACTCGTTCGGCCGGTTGATCGTGTCAGCCGGAAGCTACAGTCAGGCAACCGAGTGAATGATCACCTGTAGGGAGACACATCCATGGTTTACGTTCGGCTGGACGGGGAGTGGACCGACGCTGACGGGGTCGACCACGCGGCCGGGGAGATGGTCGACGTGGACGCCGCGACGCTCGCGCAGCTACAGGCGCAGGGCATCGTCGGTGAGGGCACCGACTGGGCCGGCCCGACCGGCGGCCAGGACGGCACCGACTGGGCGGGGCCGACCAGCACCACCCCCTGATCGACCCACAGCATCCGTCCCGCAGACCACCCGGCCTGCGGGACGTTCTGTTTTCACCGCACGTTCCGGTTGCCGGCCCGTCGGCGGCCAGCAACCGGCTGACCTCCGTCGCCGGTGGTCGGACGCCGCTGCGGAACGCGTTCCACGGCCGGCTCTGCGCGCCCGACCGGGCGGGTACGCTGCGGTACCGGCCGCAGACCGCAGACCAGGTGCCGCTGTCGACCGGGCTCCCGGGTCAGCGGTCGTTCATGCCCGCCCGGCGGCGCAGGGCGGCCACGTCGGTCACCACGATCCGTCGTCCCTCGGTACGCAGCCAGCCCCGGCTGGCGAACGAGCCGATCGCCTGGTTGACGCTCTGCCGCGAGCCGCCCGCCATCTCCGCGAGCTGGCTCTGGTTCAACTCGATGGTGATCATCGGCGCCTGGCTCTCCCCGGCGAGCCGGACCAGGGTCTTGGCCACCCGACCCGGCAGGTCGAGGAAGACATGGTCGGCGTTCTGCTCGGTGAGCCGGCGGATCAGCCCGCCGAGCGACCGCATCACCGCGTCCAGGATGCGCGGGTTGGAGTGCACCAGCTCCATGAACGCGCCCCGGGACAGCGCCAGCGCGGTGCAGTCCTCGATGGCCTCGGCGGACGCGGACCGGGTGGACGCGTCGAGCAGCGACACCTCACCGAGCACATCGGGCGGTCGGACGACCGACAGCACCGCGCGTTCGCCGGTCGGGGCCGTCCGGAACACCGCCACCGCGCCCCGGCGCAGCACGATGAGGGACTCGCCGGGGTCGTTCTCCACGAAGAGCAACTGGCCCTTCCGGTACGTCCGGGGCACCGCTGCGGCGATCACCCGCTGGCGCACCTCCGGCTCCAGACCCGCGAACATCTCGACACCCGTGAGCGCATCTCCCGGCTCCGGCAGGCGAACCTCCACGGCCCAACCCCTCCCCGGTTTGAAAACCACATCCCGCCGCCCGGCCGGCCGTCGGCCGTCGCGGGGGTGAACTGACACCGGTCACCTGCCGGTAGCGGTACACATCAGATCATGACGGTCGTGTCGCGTGCTGTACACCCCTCAAATCACTTCCGTGACAGTCATGAGCTGCGGAAGCCGCCATTCTGAACAGGAGAGCCGCTGCTGGGTGGGGGCCGTACGGGGGCACGGCGGGTCTCAGGTCGCGGGGGGCCGCGGCCGGTCGGTGGAGGGCATCGGGGCTACACCGGCCGGCCGCGGCGGGGGGACTTGCGCCCCCGCCGTACCGGTCCACCCAGGCGTGGACCAGGATGGCGGTGATGGTTTACCGCTATTTCTACGACTGTGAGTTCATCGAGGACGGTCGGATCGTCGACCTGGTCTCCATCGGTGTCGTCGACGAGTACGGCCGTGAGTTCTATGCGGTCTCCACCCAGTTCGACGACTCCCGCGCGGTCCCCTGGGTCCGCCGCAACGTGCTCAACCGGCTTCCCTCGCCGGCCGACCCGGCCTGGCGCTCCCGCGAGCGGATCCGCGACGATCTCTACGAGTTCCTGCTGGAACCGGTCCGTGACCGGCCGGGCGAGAAGCTGGAGCTCTGGGCCTGGTACGCGGCGTACGACCACGTCGCGTTGGCCCAGTTGTGGGGAGCGATGCCGGCACTGCCCCGGGAGATCCCCCGGTTCACCAAGGACCTCCGGCAACTCTGGGACGACCGGGGTTGTCCGCCGTTGCCCGATGCTGCCGCCGACCGGCACGACGCGCTGGTCGACGCCCGGCACAACCTCGCCCGCTGGCGCGCGATGACCCGCTGACCGGGGCGCCCGTTCCGGTCGGCCTCCCGTTTCCGGCGATCTATAGGGAAAACTGCCGGCTAGAGCCGTTTTGACCGATCTGTCCGGATGTCGCCGGGCGGCGAGCATCGACCAGGTACGCACGCGAGGCGGAGCCGACCGGGTGAACCCGGCAGACGGGCCGAGGTGGCCGGACAGCCGGACAGTCGGGTACGGACCGGGTGCCGTTACCCCGGGGCGCGCTGTCGTCGCCCGAGCAGGGCTACTACAGTTCGCAGTGACGGCCCGCCCCGGGCCGGCAATGGCGCCGACGGTCTGACCTGACTCTTATCCTGGGGCTTGAACGGGCTTACCTGAAGCTCCAGGAGGATGAGCAGATCATGCGTATCGGCGTGCTCACCGGCGGTGGCGACTGCCCAGGTCTCAACGCAGTAATCCGGGCGGTGGTCCGTAAGGGCGTCGCCAGCTACGGTCACGAGTTCGTAGGTTTCCGGGACGGCTGGAAGGGCCCGCTGGAGGGCCTGAGCAAGCCGCTGGGCATCGCGGAGGTGCGGGGCATCCTGCCGCGCGGTGGCACCATCCTCGGCTCCTCGCGGACCAACCCGTTCAAGATTGAGAACGGCGTCGAGCGGATCAAGGACAACCTGGCCGCGCAGGGCGTGGACGCGCTCATCGCGATCGGCGGCGAGGACACCCTCGGCGTCGCCACCAAGCTGCACGAGCTGGGTGTCAACGTGGTCGGCGTGCCGAAGACCATCGACAACGACCTCGGCGCCACCGACTACACGTTCGGGTTCGACACCGCGGTCAACATCGCGATGGAGGCGATCGACCGGCTGCACACCACGGCGGAGAGCCACCACCGCACCCTGGTCGTCGAGGTGATGGGCCGGCACGCCGGCTGGATCGCCCTGCACGCCGGTCTCGCCGGTGGCGCCAACGTGATCCTGCTTCCGGAGCGGCAGTTCGACGTCGAGCAGGTGGCCGGCTACGTCGAGAAGCGCTTCCAGCACCAGTACGCCCCGATCGTGGTGGTCGCCGAGGGCGCCCAGCCGCTCGACGGTCAGATGGTGCTGCACAACCAGGAGCTGGACGCCTTCGGCCACGTCCGCCTCGGCGGCATCGGCCAGTGGCTCGCCGAGCAGCTCGAGGCCAAGACCGGCAAGGAGGCCCGGACCGTCGTTCTCGGCCACATCCAGCGCGGTGGCACCCCGACCGCCTTCGACCGGGTGCTCGCCACCCGGCTCGGGCTCCAGGCGATCGACGCCGCGCACGAGGGTGACTGGGGCAAGATGGTCGCCATGCAGAGCACGGACATCGTCCGGGTGCCGCTCGCCGAGGCGACCCGCGAGCTGAAGACCGTGCCGCTGGAGCGCTACGAAGAGGCCGAGGTCTTCTTCGGTAGCTGACGCCGCCCGCCTCCGGCGTGTTCCCCCCGGCTCCGGGCGGGGACACGCCGGCGCGGACGTGGCGGCTTCCGCCTGCGGTCGGGCGTCACCCGATGGTGGCGCCCGACCGGTGTTGCGGACTGCGGGGGCGGGTGCGGGCGCCCGGCGGGTACGTCGGACGGCCAGACGATCGGGCACGTGGGAAGGGCAGGCGGGGATGGCACCGGGTACACCCACGGTCGCGGTGATCGGCGCCGGCAAGATCGGTGAGCTGATGCTCTCCGGGCTGCTGCGGGCCGGCTGGCCGGCGGCGAAGCTGCTGGCGACCGCGCGGCGGCAGTCCCGCGCGGAGGAACTGGCCACCCGGTACGGGGTACGGGTGGTGGACAACCTCACCGCCGTCAACGAGGCGCAGGTGCTCGCCGTCTCAGTCAAGCCGCAGGACGCCGGCGCGCTGCTCGACGAGATCGGCCCCAAGGTGCCCGCCGACAAGCTGGTCATCTCGCTCTGCGCCGGTCTGCCGACCACCTTCTTCGCCCGGCGGCTGCCCGAGGGCACCCCGGTGGTCCGGGTGATGACCAACACGCCCGCCCTGGTCGACCAGGCGATGAGCGCGATCTCCGCCGGGGCGCACGCCACCGGGGAGCACCTGGCCCTGGCCGAGGAGATGTTCAAGCCGCTCGGGTCCACCATCCGGGTGCCGGAATCGCAGCAGGACGCGGTGACCGCGCTCTCCGGGTCCGGCCCGGCCTACTTCTATCTGCTCGTCGAGGCCATGATCGACGCGGGCATCCTGCTCGGTCTGCCCCGGCAGGTCGCGCACGAGCTGATCGTGCAGACCGCCATCGGTTCGGCGGTGATGCTGCGGGACTCCGGCGAACACCCGGTGAAGCTGCGCGAGGCGGTCACCTCGCCGGCCGGTACCACCATCTCCGCCATCCGTGAGCTGGAGAACCACGGCGTCCGGGCCGCGCTGCTCGCCGCCCTGGAGGCGGCCCGCGACCGCGCCCGCGAACTGGCCGCCCAAGCCGACTGAGGTGTAAGGAAGGGCCCCCGCTTAACGCTTTCGGTAGAGCAGGGGCCCCTTATTAACACCTGGCGTCCGCAGCCGGCCCTGCTGGCGTCCACCTGTGCATACCCGTGACGCTGCCCCGCCGCGACTCTGGTCTGCGGGGCGTCCGACAGGACGGCCGGTTCCCACGCCCTGGTACGCCTACGCCTGGCGTGACAACGACCAAAACTGGCATAGCGTCGCCGCGTGGTCGGGATGCGCCACGAGCCCTGGCGGGATCACTGTCGAGGTCCGCCCGGCCCGGCCGCTGCGCACGGGGCACTGCGGATGGTTCCGGCGCTACCGGTGGGTGCGGGAAGTGTCAACGCCGCTTCCATTGACATCTCCCGATCAGTAAGTCATATCCGGTGTGGCGGAATGCTTGCGGTGTCAAAGAGTTTACCTCGATCCTGCCGTCGTTCTATCGACCGGGCATGGCGACGGATCTGCCGGGGTGGATGCAGGAAGGGCTGATGGCACCGGGCACCGCCTTCTCCTCATCAGTTCTGGCTGTCGTCAGCCAGGGAAAGGTGCCTCCTGTGACTGCGAACCGACTCGCCGACCCGGTGATCACCCTGTTCCGGGTGGTCGTGGGGTTGTTGTTCGTGCTGCACGGTGCGGCCTCGCTCTTCGGAGTCTTCGGCGGTAACCGGGGCAGCGGGCAGGCCATCGAGTTCGGCGTCTGGCCGGGCTGGTGGGCGGCTGTGATCCAGTTCGTCGGGGGCCTGCTGGTCCTGGTCGGACTCGGTACCCGGATCGCCGCCGTCATCTGCTCCGGCTCGATGGCCTACGCCTACTTCGTGGTACACCAGCCGAGCTCGCTGCTGCCGATGAACAACGGCGGTGAACTGGCCACCCTGTTCTGCTGGTCGTTCCTGCTCATCGCCGTCGTCGGCCCCGGCCGCTGGGCGCTGGACAGCCTACTGGCCCGGCGTACCGGCCCGGCCCGCCGTTCGGAACTGGCCGCCACCTCCTGACCGGCACCGGGGCGCCAGGTCGGTGGACCGTCACCGACCTGGCGCCCCGGTGAATCCGGTCGGCCCTGGCGCGACCAGATCAGGTACGCGGCAGGGTCTCCAGCGGCCACTCCAGGCTGACCGTCTCGGTCCGGCCCTGCCGGTCGAAGTACGCCCGGAGGTCGCGGGACTGCTCCGCGTACCAGTCGATCTGCGCCTTGTGCAGCACGTCCAGCGGCATGCCGGCGATCCGCTCGTGGCGCGCCGCGATGGCCGCCGCCAACTCGGCGGCGGCACGGGCGTCGCTGGCCGCCTCGTGGGCGTTGGTCAGCTTCACCTGGTAGTACGCGCAGAGGTCGGCGAGCTGGCGCCGGCCGGACCAGTACGGCTCCACCTGCCGGTGCAGGACCGACGGGTCGATGACGACTGCCTGGCCCCAGTCGACCGGGGGCAGGCCGTGCCGGGCCAGCTCGGTGTGCAGCGCGGTCACGTCGTACGGCGCGCAGAAGGCGACCAGCGGAGTGCCGGCGGCGATCAGACCGGTCACGGCGGCGTGCAGCTCGGCGAGCGCCACCCTGGCCGGTCGTCCGTCGGCGCGTACCCGCTCGTCGGTGATGCCGTGCCGGTCGGTCGCATCCGGTGGGATCGGCACCCCGGGGTCGATCAGCCAGTCCGTCTGGCTCCCGTCCCGGTGTACCAGGGCGGCCGAGATGATCCGGGTCCGCATCGGGTCGGGGTCGGTGCCCTCGACGTCGAAGCCGACCAGCGGCAGGTCGTGCCAACCGGGGTGGCCGCCAGGCGCCGGTGCGATCCGCGCCGGGGCGCACTCGTGGTGGTACGTGTTCCAGCGCCCGTCTTCCTTGAGCGCCTGGCCGGCACCGGCGTCGACGCGTTGCTGACAGGTCTGGCAGCGGCCCGGGTATCTGTTGATCACGGGGGAGGGGCTCCTACCGATCGGCTGGGTGATCTTGTAGCAGCCTGCATGGTTGATCATCGTGCCGGCGGTATCGAGTTGTTGTCGGAAAGCCGTCACAGCGTTGCGGGGATACCTGGCTGGTTAAGCGGGGGCCCTTCCTATACCGAAAGCGATAGGAAGGGCCCCCGCCTTACATCTCAGCCCGGTCAGGGCAGGTCGGCGTACCGGCGGGCGGCGGCCAAGGCGGCGCGGACGGTGGCCGCGTCGACCGGCTTCTCGCCCTCCCAGGTGTCGGGGTTGCGCGAGTAGAGGTGCGCGTAGGCGGCGGTGTCCCGCTGGAACCGCCATCCCTCGGCGAGCGGTCCGGCGTCGACGGTGTCGTAGCCGAGCGCGTCGAGGAACGTGGTCACCGTGGCCTTGGCCGCCGGGTCGTCCCCGGCGATGGCCAGCGCGCTGCGGTCCGTGGCCCCCGCCGGTCGGGGCAGCGCGAGCAGGTGCTTGAAGTAGATGTTGTTGAACGCCTTGACCACCTTCGACGTCGGCAGGTGCCGCTGGAGGAGCTCACTGGTGGTGGTCGACTCGTCGTCCAGTTCGGCGATCTGCCCGTCGCGCTGTGGGTAGTAGTTGTTGGTGTCGATGACGATCTTGCCGGCGAGCGGCTCGACCGGGACGCTGCGGTAGGCGGCCAGCGGGATGGTCACCACCACCAGATCACCGGCTGCGGCGGCCTCCACCGGGGTGGCGGCGCGGGCCCGGGGACCGAGTTCGTCGACCAGCCCGGCCAGCGTCTCCGGTCCCCGGGAGTTGCTCAACACCACGTCGTACCCGGCGGACACGGCCAGCCGGGCCACCGTGCCGCCGATCTTGCCGCTGCCGATCAGTCCAAGAGTTGTCATGCCCCGCCCCAACTCCGGTTGACGCCCTGACATTCCCCGATCCCTGCGATGAATGTCATATGCGTCGATGACCTGGGGTTTCATCGGGAGTCGGGCGGGTGTTCACCTCGGTGGGCGCAGGACGCCAGCCGGACTTGGTTGACTCCGCAGCCATGACAGAACTTTCCACGACTGATCCGGCGGACGATCAGTCCGCCAGTGTCTCCCGGCGAACCGTGCTCGGCGTGTTCGCCGGGACCGCGGCGGCGACCGCCACCGTCGCTTTGACCGGGCAGCCTGCGGCCGCCGGTCCCGACGACGAGGTGGACACCGGGGTACCGTCGCCGCGACTGGGCGGCCGGCCGCTGCTCTGCGAGCCTTACCTGCTGGATCCGCAACCGTCCAGCGTGTACGTGGTCTGGCACACCGAGGAGTCCGGCACCGGCCAGGTGGTGCTGGTCGGTACGGGTGTGACCGGGATGGACGACCCGGCGGCCCTGGACGCGGCCACCGGCCAGCGCGGCTCCGGACCGGGCTGGCGACGGGTGGTGGCCGAGACCCGCCGGCTGAGCCGGACCCGGGAGGACGCTGCCTCGGCGGTACCCGGCCGTACCTACGGCGCCGTGGTGGACCGGCCGGTGTACCGGCAGTTGGCCCGGGTCACCGGGCTGGGCGCCGGACGGACGCCGTACCGGGTCGTCTCGGTGGACCACCGGGGGAGGGCCACGGTGAGCGCCGCCTACACCCTTGCTCCGGCGGTACCCCGCAGGTCACCGGTACGCCTGCTGCTCACCAGTGACCACCAGCTCAAGACCATGACCCCGGCCAACCTGGAGAAGGTCGCCGAGACCGTCGGGGTACGCCTGGACGGCGTGCTCTTCGCCGGTGACCTGGTCAACGTGCCGGACCGGGCCAGCGAGTGGTTCGACAGCACCACCGGGTTGGCGTTCTTCGCCGGGCTGACCGGGCGGGGCCGGCGGACCATCGCCGGCCGGACCTACCGGGGTGCCCCGCTGCTCCAGCACACGCCGCTCTTCCCGGCGATCGGTAACCACGAGGTGATGGGACGCTGGTCGGACACCGCCGGGCTGGACAGCCAGTTCAACGATCCGCACCCGGTGGAGGTGGCCCGCGCCCGCTGGCTGCGTGACCGGCCGCAGGGCGTGGACGAGGCGACCTGGCTGGCCGAGCAGTCCTGGGACGTGACGACCTACGAGGAACTGTTCCCGTACCCGCGCAGCGCAGCCGGCGGCCCGCGCTGGTGGTCGCGGACCATCGGGGACGTGCACCTGGTCACCCTGTTCGCGACTCAGATCTGGCGGTCGGCGTCGCCGACCGGGCGGGGCAAGTTCCAGGAGGCGCAGGCCGACCTGGCCGACCCCGACCGGTGGGGTTACGGACAGTTCATCTTCGAGCCGGTGAAGCGGGGCTCCCGGCAGTACCGGTGGCTGGAGAGCGAGCTGGCCTCAGCCGAGGCGCGGCGGGCCAGGTACCGGGTGGTGATGTACCACCACCCGGGGCACGGGCTCGGCGACAACTCGGCACCCCCGTTCACCGACCCGGTCCAGCGGATCACCCGGGACCCGGTCACCGGCGCGGTCACCGCCGTCAGCTACGAGTACCCGCTCGCCGACGACCACATCCTGCGCGATCTGGAGCCGCTCTTCTCGTCGGCCGGGGTGGACCTGGTGCACAACGGCCACTCGCACCTGTGGAACCGGTTCCGCAACGCGGCCGGGGTGAACTGGTTGGAGACGTCGAACGTCGGCAACAGCTACGGCGCGTACGACGTCTCCTCGGGAGCGGCGCGCAACCTGCCCGACAAGCCCGACCACATCCGGCAGGGTGACCCGGGCGGGCTGAGCCCGGTCGTGCCGACCATCGCCCCGCTCACCGATGCCGCCGGCAGGCCGCTGCCCTACGTCGCCAGCAACGACATCACGGTCTTCTCCGTGCTGGACTCGGCAGCCGGTGTGGTGCGCTCCTACCGGTTCGACACCCGCGCCCCGGACTCCCCGGTGGTGCTGTTCGACGAGTTTCCGCTGGCCTGACGGGTGGCCGCAGGACGCTGTCCCGCCCCGGGTACGGGTCCGGGGTGGGACAGCGCGGCGGTCGGCCCCGGTTCGGTCGGCTCCGACCGGGACTCGGCCCCGGCCGGTGCTCAGCCCCAGATCGCGGCGGCCCACTCCGGGTGGTCGACGAACGGGTTGCGGTTGCCCTGCCAGCGGTCGTAGATGACCTGGTTCCGGCGCTTCTCGAAGGCGTCCGGCGGGTCCATCTGGTTCCACTGCAACAGCACCGACATTCGGCCGTGGTACGGCGCCGTGCCGTTGTTGACGTTGTTGTTCATCTCCAGGTTCGGCCAGCCGTCGTTGCCCTCGTACCGGATCGCCATGTACATGATCATTCGGGCGACGTCGCCCTTGACCGCGTTGCGCGGTTCGAAGGAGTCACTGTCGGTGTAGTTGCCCGGTGCCTCGGCGACCTGGGTGCCGCCGATGTCGAAGTCCTTGTTGCCCCGGGTGGAGTTGACCGTGACGTCGGTCGGGCGCAGGTGGTGGACGTCGGTGCCCGGGCCGGTCGTGGTGCCGAAGTCACCGTGCGACTTGGCCCAGACGTGCTCCCGGTTCCAGTCGTCGACACCGCCACCGTTGCTGGACTTGCTCTGCGACCGGCCGGTGTAGAGCAGGATGACGTTGTTCGCGTTGTTCGGGTCCTGGTCGGTGTCCTTCAGTGCCGTCCACACCTGGTCGTACGACAGCTTCGTCTGCGTCCGGATGATGCTGTGCAGGGCGCTGCGCAGGCTGGTGCCGGTCTTGCCGATCGCGCTGGCATAGTACGTCGAGTCGTACCCGCCGCCGGGGGTGCCGGTCGGGCTGGGGCTCGCGGTGGGGGACTGGGTGGGGGTGGGCGTGGTGCCGGTCAGGGTCATCGCCGTCGGGTCCTTCAACCCGCCGTGCGAGAAGTACGCGGTGAGCATCCCCGTGACGGTGACCGACCGGCCGAGCAGACCAGGGTTGGTCAGCAGGCCGAAGGAGCTGCGGTAGGCGCTGGTCACCTGGACGTAGAGCATCCGGGAGGTGCTGGTCTCGGCCGCCGAGTCGGCGATCGCGATGGCGGTGTCGCCGGTGAAGTTCGATCTGATGACCGTGGTCGAGGCGATCGGTTGACCGACCACGTACCCGGTGACCGTCGCCGACCGTCCATCCTGGGCGCCGAGGGCCTGGGCCACGGTCAGGGCGGCGGCCGCCGACGCGGATGCCGCCACGACGGGTACGCCGACCACGAGCGCCAGCGCGAAGGCCAGCAGCAGACGTCGGCGGGTCCCCGCCGATCTCCCAATATTCATGGATGGCGATGCTAGTCGACGTTCGGTGTCGCGAGAAGGTGTCCGTCGTCAAGGGAGGGTGAACCGGGGATGTCCGGATGGGTCAGGTTTTGACCCCTGGCACCCCTAAAGAAACAGCGACAGCCTTCCATCTGCAACTATTAAATGATATCTATCTCCCACTGATCACATCCTCCTAACCCCCGGGAGTGCGACGTGCGGAGACCCCGTCTCGTAAGCCTCGCCCTGAGCCTGACTGCGGCTCTCGGCGCCACCCTCGCGTTGGCGGTTCCCGCCCAGGCAGCGGCCACCGACCACTACGTCGCACTCGGCGACTCGTACTCCTCCGGTGTGGGCGCCGGAAGCTACACCAGTGAGAGCGGCTCGTGTCAGCGCAGCACCAACGCCTATCCGGCGCTGTACGCGGCCAACATCAGGCCCGCGTCCTACCGGTCGGTCGCCTGCTCGGGCGCCACCACGGCCACCGTCATCAACACCCAGCTCTCCGCGCTCAGCTCGACCACCACCCTGGTCAGCGTCAGCGTCGGTGGCAACGACGTCGGCTTCGCGAACATCATGACCACCTGCGTGCTCTACGGCACCACCGAGTGTGTCGCTGCGGTCGACGCGGCGATGGTCAAGGCCCGCAACCAGCTGCCCGGCCTGCTCTCGAACGTCTACAACGGAATCAAGACCCGAGCGCCGAACGCCCGCGTGGTGGTCCTCGGCTACCCGGTCTTCTACCAGCTCAACACGCTCTGCGTCGGGCTCAGCGACACCTCGCGCGCCAAAATCAACGAGGGTATCAACCTGGTCGACGACATCACCCGCAGCGCCGCGGTCGCCAAGGGCTTCAAGTTCGCCGACGTGCGGTCGATCTTCGTGGGGCACCAGCTTTGCAGCTACGGTGAGAAGTGGCTGCACGCCCTGAACTACCTCAACCTGGGCATCTCGTACCACCCGACGGCGGCCGGCCAGTCCGGCGGGTACTACCCGGTCTTCCGCTCGGCCGCAGGCTGATCCGCTCCGCCTGTCCATTACGTCTGATCCGTCAGGGTGCCTGATCCGTCAGGGCGCCTGATCCGTCCACCGGGCCCCACCGTGCGCGCCGCGCGGTGGGGCCGCCGGTCGTACGGCTGTGGAGCCTCGCCGACGTGGCACCGCTCGGCGGTGGTCCCGCCGTCCGCACCTCACCACCTGCCGCATCGTCCGCCACCTGGGCTTTTGGGAGGTGCCCGACGACGGCCGGTGGGAGGGCGATGTGGGGGACGGCGGGCCTTTCGAGCTGCTCCGTCTGCGCTAGCGCGCCCGTGGACATCCGCACCTGCTGCGGCGTCCGGACACCGCCCGACCCGGGCGTCAGGGCCGGCGTGCCACCGGGCGCCGTGGAGTCAGGGCCGGCGTGCCACCGGGCGCCGTGGAGTCAGGGCCGGCGTGCCACCGGGCGCCGTGGAGTCAGGGCCGGCGTGCCACCGGGCCAGGGATGGCGACAGGCTCCGGCGGCGGCGCGAGGTTCCGGTCGGCTCCGTGCAGGGGCGTCGGGAGGCGACGGTCAAACCTGACGTCGTACCCGGTCGGAGCCGTGGCCGGCCGGTGGTGGTCAAGCCCGCGACAGCGGTAGCGGCGCCAGCACGAACGGAGCAGCTCGACAGCGGTTCGATCCGACCCACCTGTTTGATGCGCTCGGTGAGGTTGCTCGTGTCCACCGCCGACCTGCGCCCGTGCTGGCCGGCGCTGGTCGGGCCGTTGACCTGCCCGGCGCCGGGTCACCCCGGTGCCGGCCCGGCGTGTCGGACGGGTGCGCTACGGTCTGCGGCACACGATCATCCGGGTGAAAGGCGGGTCCGACCGTGGGTACCTGGGCTGCGGGACCGTTCGACAACGACGTGGCGGCGGACTGGTGCGGTGCGCTCGACGACGCGGAGCCGGCGGCGCGAGCGGCGATGGTCGAGCGGATCCTGCGGGAGGTCGTCGACGAGCGGGACTACCTCGACTCGTGGCCGGCGTCGAAGGCGGTCGCGGCGGCCGCCATCGTAGCCGGTCAGCTGCCCGGCGGTCCGCCGGTCGACTCGGCGTACGCCCCGGATTTCGTCACCTCGGGCGGGCACCTCGACCTGCCGGGGCACGTGCCGGCGCTCGCCGTCCAGGCCCTCGACCGGATCCTCGGCGCCGACTCCGAGCTGCGGGAGCTCTGGGACGAGTCGGACGGCTCGGCGGCCCTGATCGCCGAGTTGGCGCCGATCCGGGCCGCCCTGGAGTCGGGCACCCCGGCCGGGCGGTAGGACACCCGGGTCCGCTGGCTAGACCGCTCCTACCTGGCCGGGCCGCTCCTAGCTGGCCGGCAGTACCCGCTCGATCGTCGTCCGCAGTTCGGTCGAGTTTGGCTCGACCGTGGGCGCGAACCGGGCCACCACCTCGCCGTCCGGTGCCACCAGGAACTTCTCGAAGTTCCACCGGATGTCGCCGGTGTGCCCGTCGGCGTCCGGAGTGGAGACCAGCGCGGCGTAGAGCGGATGCCGGCCGGGCCCGTTGACCTCCACCTTCTCCGTCAGCGGGAAGGTCACCCCGTAGTTCACCTGGCAGAAGTCGGCGATCTCGTCGGCGCTGCCCGGTTCCTGCCCGGCGAACTGGTTGCAGGGCACCCCGAGCACGACCAGCCCGCGGTCGGCGTACCTGTCGGCGAGCGCCTGTAGTCCGGCGTACTGCGGGGTCAGGCCGCACTTCGAGGCGACGTTGACGACCAGCAGGGCGCGCCCACGGTACGCGGCCAGGTTGGCCGAGCCGCCGGTCAGCGCGCCGATCTCGGTGTCGAAGATGCTCATGCGGGCGAGGTTACCCGCCGGAGGCGGCGGGTTCCGGGTCGCACGCCACCCTTGTCCGGACGGGTGATCGGGTCCCCTCGCAGGCCAGAGCCGATCTTGGATCGGCGAAGAATCGATAGATGGACATCTTGACGAACTGATGACCCCGTGAGTAGCGTCTCACTAACTTTTTGGAAGGTTTCCTAACTATTAGGGAGACGCCGCATGAAGAGATCGATCCGCCGGGCCTTCTGGGCCGGTGCCGTGGCCGTGGTGGCCATGGCCGCGGTGCCGATGACCTCGGCTCTCGGCGCCGGAAGCGTTACCGCGACCTTCACCAAGACCCAGGACTGGGGTACCGGGCACGGTGCCAATGTGACCGTGACCAACAGCTCGGACGCCTCGGTGAGCACCTGGCGCATCGAGTTCGACCTGCCCGCCGGCACCACGATCAGCAGCTTCTGGGACGCCGACGTCACCAGCAGCGGCAACCACTACGTCGCGGTGAAGAAGAGCTGGGCCGGCCCGCTCGCTCCCGGCGCCTCCTTCAGCTGGGGTTACAACGGCACCGGCCCGTACGCCGCGCCGTTGAACTGCACCATCAACGGCGCGCCCTGCGGCGGCGGTACCACGCCCACCACTCCGCCGACCCCGACCCTCTCGCCGACCCCGACCACGTCGCCCACCCCCACCCCCACCCCGACGACCACGCCGCCGCCCAACCCGGGTGGCAAGAAGGTGGTCGGCTACTTCGCCGAGTGGGGCGTCTACGGCCGGAACTACCACGTCAAGAACATCCACACCAGCGGCTCGGCCGCCAAGCTCACCCACATCCTTTACGCCTTCGGTAACACCACCGGTGGGCGGTGCACCATCGGGGACAGCTACGCCGACTACGAGAAGGCGTACACCGCCGCGGACAGCGTGGACGGCGTCGCGGACACCTGGGACCAGCCGCTGCGGGGGAGCTTCAACCAGCTCCGCAAGCTGAAGCGGATGTACCCGCACCTGAAGGTGATCTGGTCGTTCGGCGGCTGGACCTGGTCCGGTGGCTTCACCCAGGCGGCCCAGAACCCGACCGCCTTCGCCGACTCCTGCTACCGCCTGGTCGAGGACCCGCGCTGGGCGGACGTCTTCGACGGCATCGACGTCGACTGGGAGTACCCGAACGCCTGCGGCCTCACCTGCGACTCCAGCGGCCCGAACGCGTTCAAGAACGTCATCGCGGCGCTGCGGGCCAAGTTCGGCACCGGCAACCTGGTCACCGCCGCCATCACCGCGGACGGCAGCAGCGGCGGCAAGATCGACGCCACGGACTACGCCGGCGCGGCGGGCAACCTCGACTGGCTCATGCCGATGACGTACGACTACTTCGGTGCGTTCAACGCGCAGGGGCCGACCGCTCCGCACTCGCCGCTCACCTCGTACGCCGGTATCCCGCAGCAGGGCTTCTGGTCCGACGCGGCGATCCAGAAGCTGAAGGCCAAGGGAATCCCGTCGAGCAAGCTCCTGCTCGGCATCGGCTTCTACGGCCGGGGCTGGACCGGGGTCACCCAGGCGGCGCCGGGTGGCAGCGCCACCGGTGCGGCTCCGGGCACCTACGAGGCCGGTATCGAGGACTACAAGGTGCTCAAGACCAAGTGCCCGGCGACCAGCACCATCGCCGGTACCGCGTACGCCCTCTGCGGCAACAACTGGTGGAGCTACGACACCCCGGCGACCATCGGCGGCAAGATGACGTACGCCAAGAACCAGGGTCTCGGCGGTGCGTTCTTCTGGGAGCTCTCCGGAGACACCGGTAACGGTGAACTCATCACCGCCATCCGGGGTGGTCTCGGCTGAGGCCGGGGCGTTGACGGGCCGACGCCGGCCCGGTCCGCTGACGGGACGGACCGGGCCGGCGCCGCAACCGACGGACATCCCACGGAGGGGGCCGGGCACCTGCCCGGCCCCCTCCGCGTGGCATCCGCGCCCGTTAAGAAGGGACCCTTCCTATACCGAAAGCGATAAGAAGGGGCCCTTCCTTACATCAATGCGAGTGGGTCAATGTGTCAGACTCGGCCGAACCGGTACCGACAGCTGAGTAGGGAGTGGTCCGATGGGCGTGCCCCGCATCCGTCGTGTGGCCCTGGCCACCGTGCTGGTGGCGCTGCCGGTGGGCCTGGCCGGTTGCGGCCTCGGCGGGGGTGACCCGGCGGACGAGCCGGCCGACGACCGGCCCACCGTGGAGGAGGCGGCCACCCGGGCCCGCGAGCGGGTCCAGGCGTACCTCGACGCGATGAAGGCCAAGGATCCGGCCGCCGGTCGCGCCCAGCTCTGCGATCCCATGCACGAGGCGTTCGACGCGGCGGCCACCGGCCCGAACGGCGACTTCGCGACCCACTTCACGGTCGGTGACGCTGCCGTCACCGAGGTCCGGGACACCGAGCGGGGGCAGCAGGTGGCCGCCACGGTGACCGTGACGGTTGCCGGCAAGCCCCGCAGCAGTGGGCTGCTCTTCACCGTCACCCGTAGCGCCGGGCAGTGGTGCATCTCCGGCGAGACCGTCGGGACGGCCGCCGCGCCGACCCCGAGCAGCACCGGGTGACCGGGCGTCGACGGTACTCCCACTGACCGGAACGACCCACCTCGACGGTCGGCTCCGCGCGTCGTCGCCGTACGCTTTCTGCCATGCGCCAAGAGTGGCACCAGCTCAGCTACCCCGGAGTGGACAACCCCGGCCTGAAGACCAGCCGCCCCACCGCCGACTCCGCCGAGGACGCCGCCCTCGGCCTGGACCGGTGGCGGGAGCTGCCCCGCGCCCAGACCCCGCCCTGGCCGGACCCGGCGGTCGTCGCCGAGGTCTGCAAGGTGCTCGACACCGTGCCGAGCGTCGTCGCGCCCTACGAGGTCGACGAGCTGCGCCAGCGGCTGGCCCTGGTCTGCGAGGGCAAGGCGTTCCTGCTCCAGGGCGGCGACTGTGCGGAGACCTTCGCCGACAACACCGAGAGTCATCTGCTGGCCAACGCCCGCACCCTGCTCCAGATGGCGATCGTGCTCACCTACGGGGCCTCGCTGCCGGTGGTCAAGGTGGCCCGGGTCGCCGGCCAGTACACCAAGCCCCGCTCCCTGCCGACCGACGCGCGTGGGCTGCCGGCGTACCGCGGCGACATGATCAACTCGCTGGAGGCGGTGCCCGAGGCCCGGGTCGCCGACCCGCAGCGCATGATCCGGGCGTACGCCAACTCGGCCGCCGCGATGAACATGCTCCGGGCGTACCTGGCCGGCGGGCTGGCCGACCTGCACGCCGTGCACGACTGGAACAAGGGCTTCGTGCGCAACTCCCCGGCCGGTGAGCGGTACGAGGCGATCGCCCGGGAGATAGACCGAGCCATGGCGTTCATCCGGGCCTGCGGGATGACCGACGACGAGGCGTTGCGCGCGGTCACCCTCTACTGCTCGCACGAGGCGCTGGCCCTGGAGTACGACCGGGCGCTCACCCGGGTCTCCGGCAACCGGGCGTACGGCCTCTCCGGGCACTTCCTCTGGATCGGTGAACGCACCCGGCAGATCGACGGCGCGCACATCGACTTCATCTCCCGGATCGCCAACCCGATCGGCGTCAAGCTCGGCCCCACCACCACCCCGGACGAGGCGCTCGAACTCTGCGAGAAGCTCAACCCGGAGAACATCCCCGGCCGGCTCACCCTGATCAGCCGGATGGGCAACCACCGGGTACGCGACGCGTTGCCACCGATCGTTGCCAAGGTCACCGCCGCCGGAGCCAAGGTGGTGTGGCAGTGCGACCCGATGCACGGCAACACCCACGAGTCGTCCAACGGCTACAAGACCCGGCACTTCGACCGGATCGTCGACGAGGTGCTCGGCTACTTCGAGGTGCACCGGGGGCTGGACACCCACCCCGGTGGTCTGCACGTCGAGCTGACCGGCGAGGACGTCACCGAGTGCCTCGGTGGCGCCCAGGGCATCGCCGACCTCGACCTGCCCGACCGGTACGAGACCGCCTGCGACCCGCGGCTGAACACCCAGCAGTCGCTGGAGCTGGCCTTCCTGGTGGCGGAGATGCTCCGTGGCTGAGCCGGTGCGGTCAGCCGGGGGGCAGCCACCGGTCGACCTCCGTTCGGACACCGTCACCCGGCCCACCGCCGCCATGCGGGCGGCTATGGTCGACGCCGAGGTCGGCGACGACGTCTACGGCGAGGACCCGACCGTCGCGGCGCTGGAGGCCGAGGTGGCGGCGCTGTTCGGGCACGAGGCGGCGCTCTTCGCTCCCACCGGTTCGATGGCCAACCAGATCGCCCTGCAACTGGTGGTACCCCGGGCGGGGGAACTGCTCTGCGACGCCGACGCGCACGTGCTCGCCTACGAGGTGGGCGCCGCTGCGGCGTACGGCGGAATCTCTACGCGTACCTGGCCGGCGGCCGGGGCGGACCTCGACCCGGAGACCGTCCAGGCGATGATCCAGCCCGACGGGTACTGGGCGGTGGCGACCCGGGCGATCGCCGTCGAGCAGACCCACAACCGGGGCGGGGGCGGGGTGATCCCGCTGGCCACCCTGCGTCAGCTACGCGGCATCGCGGACGCCGCCGGGGTCGCGCTGCACTGTGACGGCGCCCGGATCTGGCATGCGCACGTCGCCGATGGCGTGCCGTTCGCCGAGTACGGCAGGCTTTTCGACACCATGTCGGTCTGTCTCTCCAAGGGCCTCGGCGCCCCGGTCGGTTCCGTGGTGCTGGGCAGCGCGGAACGCATCGCGGAGGCCCGGTTGATCCGCAAGCGGCTGGGCGGTGGCATGCGGCAGGCCGGCATCCTCGCCGCCGCCGGTCTGTACGCCGTGCGGCACCACATCGACCGGCTGGCCGAGGACCACGTCCGGGCTGCCCGGCTGGCCGAGGCGCTCGCCCCGTTCGGGGTGGTCGCCACGCCGGTGCGGACCAACCTGGTCCCCCTGGACCTGCGGAAGTCACCGATCGACGGGGCGACGCTCGCCACCGCCGCGCGGGCCGAGGGGGTGCTGGTCTCGGTGCTGGGGCCGCGTGCCGTCCGGTTGGTCACCCACCTGGATGTCGACGACGCCGGCACGGACCGGGCGATCGAGGTACTGACCGCGATCCTGCGCCGCTGACCACCCGGCCTGATGCTGACCACCCGAATCGACGCTGACCACTCGCGTTGACGCTGACCACTCGCGTTGACGCTGACCACTCGCGTTGACGCTGACCACTCGCGTTGACGCTGACCACTCGCGTTGACGCTGACCACTCGCGTTGACGCTGACCACTCGCGTTGACGCTGACCACTCGCGTTGATCATGAAGTTGTTGTCGCCGCTATCGGCGTGTCGAGACAATAACTTCATGATCAACCCGTGGAGCCGGGTACGGCACAGCCGGGTACGGCACAGCCGGGTAGGGGTGGGCCGGGCGGGGAGACGGGGTCAGGGGCGGAGTCGCTTGAGGGCGGCGATGTCGGCGGCGTGGCCGACATGCTTCTCGGTCGGAGTCTCCACCACCACCGGCACGCCGGCGGTCACCGGGTGGGTCATCAGTTCGGCGAACGCCGGCTCGCCGAGGTTGCCCTTACCGATCGACTCGTGCCGGTCCCGGGTCGACCCGCACAGATCCTTCGAGTCGTTGGCGTGTACCAGGGTGAGCCGGCCCGGACCCACCGTGGCCAGCAGGGTGTCCAGCGTGGCCGACATGCCGCCGGCCGCCGCCAGGTCGTGGCCGGCGGCCCAGGCGTGACAGGTGTCGAAGCACACCTCCAGCCACGGGTGCCGGTCCACCGCGTCCAGGTAGGGGCCGAGGTGTTCCACCCGGGAGGCCAGCGACCGGCCGCCACCCGCGCTCGGCTCCACCAGGAGCTTCGGCCCGCCGCTGGCCGCCGCCGCGTCGAGCAGCGGGAGCAGGCTTTCGCGTACCTGCCGCATGGCCGCCTCGGCGTGCCCGGCGTCGACCGCGCTGCCCGCGTGGAAGACCACCCCCCGGGCACCGATCGCCGCACCCCGGCGCAGCGCGTGGGCCAGGGTCTCCGTCGACCGCTCGACCGTGGCCGGGGTCGGTGAACCCAGGTTGACCAGGAGCGAGGCGTGGATGAAGACCGGTACGCCCCGCTCGGCGCACCCGTCCCGGAACAGGATGTCCTGGGCGGGGTCGCCCGGGGGCAGCGCCCAGCCCCGGGAGTTGGAGACGTAGACCTGCACCACCTCGGAGCCGGCCGCGTCGACGTACGGCAGGGCAGCCCGGGCCAGCCCACCGGAGGCGGGGGTGTGCGAGCCGACCGGGCGGCAGTCAGTCTCGGTCATCGTGCTCCCCGACAGGTCAGAAACATGTGATCGTCACCTGGGTACCCGGGGGGACCTGGGAGTTCTCGCCCGGGTTTTGGAAGCGTACGGTGGCGCCCGGGTTGAGCTGTACGTTCACCGGGAAGCCCAGGCCCTCCAGTTGCTGCTTCGCCTGCTGGCAGGGCAGGTCGACGACCCGGGGCACGGTGACCGCCGGTGGCCCCTTGCTGATCTCCAGCTTGACCTCGGTACCCTTCACCACCCCGGAGCCGACCGCCGGGCTCTGGCCGAGCACCTGGTCCTTCGGCTTGTCGGAGTCCTGGTACGTCTCCACCGGCACCAGCCCGAGCTTCTGCAACGCCGCCCGCGCCTCGTTGATGTTCTTGCCGACCAGGTTCGGCACGGTGATCGGCGCCCGGCCCCGGCTCAGGATGACGGTCACCTTCGAGCCGGCCTTCACCTCCGTGCCGACCTTCGGCTGGACCTCCAGCACCATGCCGGCCGGCAGGTTGTCGTCGTAGCGCTGGGTGCCCCTGGCGACCACGAGTTTCGCGTCGAGCAGGGCCGCCTCGGCCAGTTCGAAGGTCTGACCCAGCACGTCCGGGACGGCGATCACCTCCGGACCGAGCGAGAGGGTGAGGGTGATCGTGCCGCCCTTGACGATCCGGGCGGTCGACGCCGGATCCTGACGCAGGACGGTGTCCTTGGCCGCCTTCTCGTCGTACTGCGGCTCGGCGTAGACCAGGGTGAGACCGGCCTTGGCGGCCTGCGCCTCGGCCTGCGCCTTGGTGAGGCTGACCAGCTCCGGGGCCACCGTGTACCGGCCGATGCCGAACCACCAGCCACCGACCGCGACCAGCAACCCGAGCACCACCACGGCCGCCGCGACCGCGTTGCGTCCGCGCCGGTCGCTGAGCAGCCGGGTACGCAGCTCGGTCAACCGGGCACCGAGGGCGGGCTGCTCCGCGGCGCGCCGCCGCCGGGGCTGGGGCTGGGTGCGCTCCTTCTGCTCCGGCAACCGGGCCCAGGACGGCCGCTCGACGGGCTGTACCGCGGCGACGACCATGGTCGGCTGGGCCGCCGGGGCGACCACCTTCGGTAGCAGGGTGGTGCTGCTGGCGCTGGTGTTACCGAGATCCTCCCGGACGACCTGCACCTCGGCGAGCAGGGCACCGGCGTCGGTCGGCCGGCCGCCGGGATCCCGGCGGGTGGCCCGGGCCACCAGTTCGTCCAGCGCGGCCGGTAGCCCCGGCACCAGGGTCGACGGCACCGGCACGTCCCGGTCGACGTGCTGCCAGGCGACGTCGATCGGCCGGTCGCCGTCGTACGGCACCCGCCCGACGAGCATCTCGAACAGCACGATTCCGGACGAGTAGACATCGGTACGCGGATCGGCGTGCCCGTCGGTGACCAGTTCCGGGGCGACGTAGGCCACGGTCGCCAGCAACTGGTTGCCCTCGTCGGCGTCGGCGCTCGCCTCGACCGCCTGGGCCAGCCCGAAGTCGGCGACCTTGACCACGCTGTCGACCAGGTTGGTCATGCCGCCGGTCGGCGCCTCGGCGACCAGCACGTTCTCCGGCTTGACATCACGGTGCACCAGGCCGGCCCGGTGTGCCGCCGCGATCGCCGCGAGCATCTGCTCGGTGATCGCCAGCGCCTCGTCCGGGTTGAGTCGGCCGCGCTCGGTGAGCACCTCCCGCAACGTCCGGCCCCGGACGTACTCCATGACCAGGTAGGGCAGGCCGTCATGGGTGCCCTGGTCGTAGACGGCGACCACGTTGGGGTGGGTCAGCCGGGCGATGGTCTTGGCTTCCTCGGTGAACCGTCCGAGGAAGTTCCCCATCCGGGCCTGGACGTCCGGAGCCTGGGACGGGTGGATGATCTTGACTGCGACGGTGCGTTCGAGGCGCTCGTCGGTCGCCGTGTACACGGTCGCCATTCCGCCCCGGGCGACCCGCGCGCGGATGCGGTAGCGCCCGTCGATCAGCGAGCCCAGCAACGTGTCGGCAACCTGTGTGTCCATCGGCAGGCAGTCTATGTGTCCGGGAGGCGGTGGCAGAACAGGATGCCACACCCGGGGTGCCGTCAGCCGTCGCCGGGCGGCGTGGCAGGGTGATCAGGTGACCGAATCCGTACCCGCCGGTCCGGCCAGCACCGGACCGGAGCGCACCAGCCCGGACCTGCCCGGCCCCGCCGACCCGGCCGGCTGGCTGACCCTGCCCGACGTCGCCGAGCGGCTCGACGTGTCGATCAGCAAGGTGCACCAGATGATCCGGGAGGGCGAACTGCTCGCGGCCCGCCGGGACGGCATCCGTCGCGTCCCGGCCGAGCTGGTCGCCAACCAGAACGTGCAGAAACACCTGCCCGGCGTACTCACCCTGCTGCGGGACGCGGGCTACGACGACGAGGCGGCGCTGCGCTGGCTCTACGAGCCGGACGACACGCTGCCCGGTACCCCGGCCGGGGCGCTCGGCGGTGACCGGGCCCGCGAGGTCAAGCGTCGGGCCCAGGCGCTCGGCTTCTGAGCCCGGGTCGGCACCCGGTCGGGTCGCAACGGCCCGACCGGGCCCGCCGGTACGGCTGGACCCGGCCACGGGGCCGGCGGACCGGCACCGCCGGAGCGCGGGCGGGGTGTCTCAGTCGCGACGGCGGGTGGCGGCGACCGCCAGGTCGACCAGCGCCTGCCGGGCCTCGGTGACCAGCTCCACCCCGGTCAGGGCGGCCAGTGCGGTCCCGGTGAGCGCGGTGATCCGCGCCTCCGTCCGGTCCAGTGCCCCGGTCGCCACGATCAGCTCGCGGAGCCGGTCGACCCCCGCCGGGTCGAGGGCCTGGTCACCGAGGTGCCGGCCGAGCAGTTCCCGGCCCGGGTCGTCGGCCGCCTCCAGGGCCGCCGCCACCAGGTAGGTCCGCTTGCCCTCCCGCAGGTCGTCGCCGGCCGGCTTGCCGGTCTGCCCCGGGTCACCGAAGACCCCCAGCACGTCGTCGCGGAGCTGGAACGCCTCGCCCAGCGGCAGCCCGTACGCCGAGTAGGCGGCCTGCACGTCTCGGGCCGCCCCGGCGAGCGCGGCGCCGAGCAGCAGCGGCCGTTCGACGGTGTACTTGGCCGACTTGTAGCGGGCCACCTTGCTGGCCTGCTCCACCGAGGTGTGCCCGGTGGCCTGGGTCACCACGTCCAGGTACTGGCCGACGGTCACCTCGGCCCGCATCTCGTCGAAGACCGGCCGGGCCCGGGCCACCGTGACCGGATCCAGGCCGGCGGAGTGCAGCAACTCGTCCGACCAGACCAGGCAGAGGTCACCGAGGAGCACCGCGGCGGCGTCGCCGAAGCCCTGCGCACTCCCGTGCCAGCCGGCGTCACGGTGCTGCTCGGCGAAACGCCGGTGCACCGCCGGCTCACCCCGGCGGGTCTCCGACCGGTCCATCAGGTCGTCGTGGATCAACGCGCTGGCCTGGACCAGCTCCAGCGCGGCCAGGGCAGCCACCACCCGGTCCGAGTCGACGCCCCCGGCACCCCGGTAACCCCAGTACCCGAACGCGGGCCGCAGCCGTTTGCCGCCGCGCAGCACGAACGCCTCCACCGCCTCGGCGACCGGTATCAGGGTGTCGTCCACGTCAGCCAGCCAGCGGCGCCGGGCGGCCAGGAATTCGGTCAGCGCGGTGTCGACACGGTGGCGCAGCCCGGCACGGTCGACCGGGGAGACGGGAGCAGCTTGGGTCACCGCTAAGACGCTAGCGGGTCGGTGGCCGGCCGCCGGGTCGGCCCCGCCCGGGACACCGGGGTCGTCCCGGGGTGTCACCGCCGGTCATTCGGCCGTCACGTGATCGAGGACGGCGCTGACGACCTCCCCGGCACCCGGGCCGGCCTGGGCGAGCTCCCTGCCGTCCGGCGCCCAGATGCCCGACCGGCCTGCGCTGCGGGTGTACCCGTCCCCGGTCGGTCCGGCGAAGCTTGCCACGGCGACCCAGATCCGGTGGCCGGTGGCGGTACCCCGGGCGCGCTCGTCCTGGATCCCCGCCTCCTCGGGGAACATCAGGGTGCCGGCGACGTAGACATGGATACCGAGGGCGGTGGTGTCGGCGACGTGCTGCGCGATTCCCGTGTCCCGGCAGATGGCCAGCCCGAGCCGCCAGCCGTCCACGTCGAGCACGGCCGGCCGGTCACCCGGACTGAACCGGCCCGCCTCGCTGCTGCCCAACCACAGCTTGCGGTAGGCGACGGTGACCCCCGCACCGGTGACGGCCAGCATGGCGATGTGTGCCCGGCCAGCGCCACCGAGCCGGTTTCGGCGCAGGCGGCGACGAGGGGCGCCAACCGGGGATCGCCCGGGTCGACCGTCGGGGCGTCCAGCTCGTACCCGGTGAGGGAGAGCTCCGGGAAGACCACCACCCGGGCACCGGCGGTGCGGACCGTCGCCGCATGGGTCGCGGCGTTCGCCGCGAGGTCGTACGGCACGCAGGGCGGCTGGGCGACCGCGACGCGGAGCGGTCCGTCGGGTCTCGGCGCAGGCATGCCTGATTATGGCCGCCGGACCGGCTGGCGGAGCCGACGCGGTACCGGGCCCGGTCGGCTCCGGCGCCGGGCGGTGGGGCGGGCGGCGTACCCGACGGGGAGCGGACGGTGCGGCGGGGCCGGCGGCCGGCGGGAGCCGCCGTGCCGGCGTCCCGGATCCGGGCCCGCGCCGGCCCGGGCGCCGGCCAGGTGCGCCACCGGGACGCCGAGCACCACCGCGAGCCAGCCGAGCCAGAAGTCCCCCGGGGTCCGGCGCTGCCGTTCCCAGCGGGAGACCTCGTGCCGGGTCAACGTGGGCACTCCGGACGCGGTGCAGAGCTCGGCGGCGAGCCGGAGCTGACTCCAGCCCCGGGCCTGCCGCAGCCCGGCCAGCAGTGCGCCGAGGGCGGGCGGAGTGGGGGACGTCATGGTGCCTCCGGGCGGACGGGGCCGACGGTCCGCGCGGGACCGCCGACGTGGGTGGATCCGCGATGCCGGTCTTCTCGGCCAGTTCGCGGACATGCCCCCGCACGGTGACCCCGGGGCCCGCCGTCCGGCCCACCCGTGCCGCCATCAGTGAACCCTGGGGGTACGACAGTCCGCGCGCTGCCGGTCACTGGGTGGGAAGCTGTCGGAAACGGCCGGTCCGGGCCGGTAGAGTCGCGGAGTGGCGCTCGGTCTTCCCTCGGTCCTTCCCAACCAGCAGCCGTCGATCGGCGAGGTGATCCGGTCGTCCGCCCCCACCTTCTCCTTCGAGTTCTTCCCGCCAAAGACCGAGCAGGGGGAGCGGCTGCTCTGGCAGGCCATCCGGGAGCTGGAGTCGCTGCGGCCCTCGTTCGTCTCGATCACCTACGGCGCGGGTGGGTCGACCCGGGACACCACCGTCGCGGTGACCGAGCGGGTCGCCACCGAGACCACCCTGCTGCCGATGGCGCACCTCACCGCCGTCAACCACTCGGTCGCCGAGCTGCGCAACGTGATCGGCCGGCTCGCCGGGGTGGGGGTACGCAACGTGCTGGTGGTCCGGGGTGACCCGCCGGGCAACCCGATGGGGGAGTGGGTACGGCACCCGGAGGGTGTGCTCTACGCGGAGGAACTGGTCCGGCTGGTCCGGGAGTCGGGTGACTTCAGCGTCGGGGTGGCCGCCTTCCCCTACAAGCATCCCCGCTCGGCGGACATCGCCACGGACACCGCCCACTTCGTCCGGAAGTGCCGGGCGGGTGCGGACTTCGCCATCACCCAGATGTTCTTCGACGCCGACGACTACCTGCGGCTGCGGGACCGGGTGGCCGCTGCCGGCGGTGACACCCCGATCCTGGCCGGGGTGATGCCGGTGACCCAGATGCGCACCATCGAACGGTCCGCGCAGCTCTCCGGCGCGCCGTTCCCGCCCCGGCTGGCCGAGCGGTTCGCCCGGGTCGCCGACGACCCGGAGGCGGTCCGTCAGCTCGGCATCGAGCAGGCCAGCGAGATGTGCCGGCGGCTGCTCGACGAAGGGGTTCCGGGGATCCACTTCATCACCCTCAACCGTTCCACCGCCACCCGGGAGGTCTGGCAGCACCTCCAGGCCGGCGCGCGGGTGTGACGGGTCGGTACGCGACACCCCTGCCGCCCTCCTACGGTTGAGCCGTGGTGGGCACACAGCTGAAATGGGACGAGTACGCCACCGTCTGGGCGCGGCTGCACGGCGGGTTCGACCCGCGCGCGGCCACCCCGGTGGTCCGTGGCTGGCTCCGGCTGGCCTACCACCTGGGCTACCTGCTCGGTCGGCTCCGGGTCAGCCCGACCGCGGTCACCGTGGCCGGGATGCTGATCTGCATCGCGGTACCGGTGGTCGCGCCACGGGGGCAGGACGGCCCGCTCCTCGCCGCCGGGATCGTGCTGCTGGCCGCCGTCGCGGACAGCGTGGACGGCGCGGTGGCGGTGGTGACTGGGCGTACCAGCCGGCTCGGGTACGTCTACGACTCGGTCGCCGACCGGGTCGGTGAGGCGGCCTGGCTGGCCGCGTTCTGGCTGCTGGGGGCGCCCGGGGCACTGGTGGTCGCGGCCGGCGCGCTCTCCTGGCTGCACGAGTACGTGCGGGCCCGGTCGGTGTCGGCGGGGATGCGGGAGATCGGCGCGGTCACCGTCGGGGAGCGGCCGACCCGGGTGGTGGTCGCCCTGGTCGGGCTGCTGCTCGCCGGGCTGACCGGGTTCATCCGGACGGATCTGGCGGCCGGCACCATCACGATGGCGACGGCGGTGTGGGTACTGCTGGCCGGGTTCGGTCTGGGGCAACTGCTCGCCGCGGTGCGGCGGGTACTCGTCGACGCCGGCTGACGCCGGCCGGGCCGGCCGGCGGCGGTCCGGGCCCCGGGCCCGGACAACAGTCGACGATGCCGGCCGGTACCACTACCAGGCGGGGCCGATCCGGTCGGCGACGATCTGCGCGGACAGGGTGACCATCGGCAGGCCGCCACCGGGGTGGGTCGAACCGCCGACCAGGAACACCCCGTGTGCGGGGGCGCGGTTCGCCGGCCGGAGCAGACCACCGGCGGTGCCGTAGATCGCGCCACCCGGTGCGGCGGTGCCGTCGGCCAGGTCGGCCGGGGTACGGACCTCGCGGAACACCAGCCGGTCCCGGACATCGACGCCCCGCTCGGCGAGTACGTCCAGGATCCGGTCGGCGTACGCGTCGGCCAGACCGGGGCGCCGCCAGTCGACCGCCGACATCGAACGTCCCTGGCGGGCGGCGTTGACCAGCACGAACCACGCCTCGTGCCCGGCCGGACGGACCATCGGGTCGTCGGCCACGGTGACGAAGACGGTCGGGTCGGGCGCCGGCCGGGCCGGTACCCCCCGGCCCGGAGCGCCGAACACCGCGTCGAACTCGGCGTCGTGGTCGCCGGGGAAGAAGACGTTGTGGTGGGCCAGCCCGGAGTCCCCGGCCACCCCGAGCAGCAGCACGAACCCGGCCAGGCTCCGGTCGGCCAGCCCGGCCAGCCGGCGCGGGCTGGGCAGCAGATCCCGGTAGACGGTCAGCGCGTCGACGTTCGCCACCACCACGTCGGCCGGGACGGGCGCGGCGGCCCCGGCGAGACGCACCCCGTGCACCCGGCCACCGGCGGCGTCGATCCGGGTGACCGTGGTGCCGGTCTGCACCACCACACCCAGGTCGAGGCAGCGGGACAGCAGTGCGTCGGCCAGGGTGCCCAGCCCGCCGCGCAGGTACCAGCCGCCGAAGGTCAGCTCGGCGTAGGGAATCGCGACCAGGGCGGCCGGCGCCCGCCGGGGATCGGCCCCGGTGTAGGTGGCGTACCGGTCGAGCAGCATCCGCAGCCGGGGGTCGCGCAGGGTACGCCGCCCCAGCCCGCGCAGGGTCTGGCCGGGCCCGATGGCGGCCAGGTCACCCAGCCGCCAGGCCAGTTTCGCCAGCTCGCGGGGGGAGTCGATGCCGGTCCGTAAGATGTCCCGCCACGAGGCGTCCCAGACCCGGCCGGCCCGGCGCCACAGCCGCCCCCAGTCGGCCGCCGCCTCGGCGCCGAACGCCGTGCCGATCCGGTCGGCGAACGCCACCGGGTCGGCGCAGGAGTCGAGGACCGGGCCGTCGCCGGGGAAGACGTGCCGGACGATCGGGTCCAGCGGCACCAGGTCCAGATACTCGTCGATTTTGGCGCCGGTGGCCTCGAACAGGTCGGCGAAGACCTCCGGCAGGGTGAGCAGACCGGGGCCGGTGTCGAAGTGGAACGCCCCGGCCGGGGTCTCCCGGGTGTACCGGCCCAGTTTGCCGCCGACCACCTCGGCACGTTCGAAGACGGTGACCTCATGCCCCGTCACGGCCAGCCGGGCGGCGGTGGCCAGGCCACCCACCCCGGCGCCGACGACCACGACGCGAGCCATGCGAGCCTCCCTAGCCGGTGTTACCTCAAGTCGGGGGGTCAGCCGACCGGGCGACCACGCCAGGACAGGCGGTGCCGCTTCCGCAGATGGTACGACCGTACGGTCAGCCAACCCAGGACCACGACCGACACCGGGTGGGCCAGCGCGTCGGGCCACCAGCGGCCCCCGGTGGCGCGGGCGCTGACCACCCGGCCGGCCACCCCGAGCAGGTACGCCGCCAGCGCGGCAGCCGCCACCGTCGGGGTACCGGCCAGCGTGGCGGCCACCGCCAGCGGCAGCGGAACGACGTAGAGGAGCAGCAGCAGGGTGAGTACGGCGGCTGCGGCCACCGGCGAGCCGAACGAGGCCCAGAGCGACTTGGTGTAGCCGTCGCGCAACTCCGGCCACGAGTCGTACATCCGGCACCGGGCCAGCCGGGAGCCGTCGGCCAGGGCGATCCGCCGACCGGAGCGTTTCACCGCCCGGGCCAGTTCGATGTCCTCCAGAACCTTGTCGCGGACCGCGCCGTGCCCACCGGCGGCTTCGTAGCCGGCCCGGTCGACGAGGAGGAACTGCCCACCGGCGGCGGCCAGCGGCGGCCGGGGCGAGCGTTCCATCGCCCGTAGCGGCAGGAAGGTCAGCCAGAGCCACTGCAACAGCGGCTGGACCAGCCGGTCGGCCACCGAGGAGACCAGGATCTCCGGGTACGCCGAGAGCAGGGTCGCCCCGGAGGTGCGCAACGTGGCCACTGCGGCGGCCACCGCGTGCGGGGCGAGCACCACGTCCGCGTCGACGAAGACCAGCACCCGGGCGGCCGGGTCGGCGTGCCGGGCCAGTTGCCGACAGGCGTGCGGCTTGCCGAGCCAGCCGTCGGCCAGCGGGACCCCGGCGTGCAGGGTGACCCGGGGGTCACCGGCCACCACGGCGCGGACCACCTCGGCGGTGCCGTCGGTGGAATCGTCGTCGAGCACCACGATGCGCAGCCCTGGTACGCCCTGCTGGGCCAGCAGCGACCGCAGGCACGGCGTGACCCGGGTGGCCTCGTCGCGCAGCGGCAGCAGCACCGCGACCGGTTCGGTGACCGGTGCCGGGGCGGCCGGCGGCCGGCGCAGCCACCAGCCCGCGTTGACGTACGTGTGCGCGGTGAGCGCCGCGACGGCGAGCGCGAGCAGCCAGGTCACCGTGGGGTGCTCACCCGGAGCCGCTGCTGCCGCCCCCGCAGCAGGGTGACCGCCAGCGGCACCGCGGCCACCGACATCGCCACGGCGCCCCACAGCGCCGAGGCAGGCAGCCGGAGGAAGACCGCGTGCGCCAGGATGCTGGAGAAGTACGTCCACAGGTAGAGCGTGTACATCGGGGGGTCGGCGGGGTCGGGGTCGCCGACGGTCGGACCGCCGAGCGGGCGCAGCAGCGTCATCAGCAGGACCGCGAAGAGCAGCCAGCCGAGGTAGTTGCTGACCGGGATGCCGGTCAGGCCGGGCAGCGCCGGGGTCTGCCGCAGCCACACCCAGTACCCCTCGGCGACCATCTGCGGGTCGAGGAAGAGGTCCCAGGCGGCCAGTCCGGTGGCGGCCAGCGTGATCCGCCCCACGCTGTGCTGGCTGGCCCGCGACTGCGGGGCTCGCAAACCCGGCTCGCTCCTCGCGCTCGTGCGCGGAGCCAGCCGGACTGCGGCCAGCCAGGCCGGCCAGGCCATCCAGGTCCAGGCCAGCGGGATCACCAGGGGTACACCGAACAGCTTCGGCCCCAGTTCGCCGGAGTAGTCGTAGCTGCCGAACGGGAAGCCGGTCGCCACCCCGAGCGCCTCGATCGCCAGCCCGCCGCCGGTGGCCACGGCGACCAGTGCCGCCGCGGCCCGGGGACCCCGGCTGAGCAGCGCGTGGCTGACCGACAGCAGGTAGCCGAGGATGACGGTGGCCACCGTCAACCGGGCCCGGGTGGTGCCGGTGGTCAGCGGGTAACCGATCTGCGCCAGGACGAGTACCCCGAGCAGCAGCCAGGGCAGCAGGCGCCGGGGGGTCATGCCGGAGGTGTCGGCGGGGGCAGCGGCAGGTCCCGGCCGAGGACGGCGAAGTCCCGTTCGTCCCCGGGGAACCGGAAGTGCCGCAGCACGTCGACGAAGCCGAAGCGGCGGTAGAGCCGCCAGGCCCGGGAGCGCTGTTCGTCGGCCTCCGGTGTGGAGAGCAGGGTACGTTGCCCCTCGGCCATGGTCAGCAGGGCCCGTAGTTGCCGGGCACCCAGGCGGTGCCCCTGCATGGGGGGCCGGACGTGCAGCTCCACCACCTCGAAGCAGTCGGTGAGCCAGGCCCGGCGGGTGGCCGGCTCCAGGGCGCGGTGCACCTGGTCGTGCCACCACTGGCCCGGTTCGGAGTGGTAGCCGTAACCGAAACCGGCCAGGTGCCCGGCGGTGGTCAGGGTGGCGACCGCGCGGAAACCGGGACGGCGTACGTGGGTGGCGATGTAGCCGCGCCGGGCCTCCAGCAGGTCGGCGCGGTAGCCCATGGCCTCCCCGTAGACGGCCACCACGTCGTCCAGTCGCCGGACCAGATCGTCCGGCGACCATGGCACCAGCCTCATCCCCACCTGTCGTTCCTCACTGTCGATCCGGATCGTCCGTGGCCCAGCCGAGCACCGTCCGGTCGCCGTGCACCCCGTGCACCTCGAACCGCGCGAAGAGTTCCTCGGCGTACCACCGCTCGGTGGGGGTGCGGGTGATCGCGGCGCGGTGCTCGGGGTGACGGTACGCGAAGTCGACCAGGTCCGCCGGGTCACGCCACACGCTGACCGTGCCCTGCCAACCCAGCGGCGCCTCGCCGACGCCGAACCGGACCAGCAGCCCGGGAGCCTGGTGTAGCGCGGCGGCCACCGGGGGTACCGCCCGCCAGAACGTCGCCGCCCGGCGGGCCCGCAGCCGGGCCCGGGTCAGGGCCAGCACCGGACCGTCGCCCCGCCCACCGGGCGGATCGCCGAACGGGCGCACCCCGGACCATTCGCCCCGGCTGGTCACCGGCCGCAGGTCCAGCCGGACCGTGGCGCGGGCGATCCGGGCCCAGGACCGGGCCACCGGGGTGTCGTCGAAGCCCGCCGCCGCCCCGGCGGAGTCCCAGACGGTGAGCGCGGCCCAGCGGGTCGGGTCGGCGTCGGAGGGGCCGAAGCCGGTACCGGTACCGGTGCCGAGCAGCTTGCCGAACCGGACGCCGGGGGTGGTGCGCAACCGGCGCGGGTCGAGGGCCATCCGGACCAGTGCCCGGGGCAGGGCGGTCCGGGTGACCCGCCAGACGTGCAGGGTGACCAGTTCGGGGACGGCGGTCACGCCACGTCGGCCGGGGTGCCGGCGGTGACCCGCAGCAGCTCGCCGTACGTGATCGGGAAGACCGCCCGGGGTACCCCGCCGGCGGCCCAGATCTCGGGGTACCCGGCCAGCGCGGTGTCGACGACGGTGCGGACCGGGGCCGGGTGCCCGAGCGGGGCGACCCCGCCGATGGGCTGCCCGGTGTGCTCCCGGACGAACTCCGGGGTGGCCCGGCGCAGCCGGCTGACGCCGAGCCGGGCGGCCAGGCCGGCGGTGTCCACCCGGTGCGCGCCGGAGGTGAGGACCAGCAGTGGGGCCCCGTCCGCCTCGAAGATCAGCGAGTTGGCGATCTGACCGATTCCGACACCGAGCGCCTCGGCCGCCGCAGCGGCGGTGTGTACCGCCTCGGGCAGGAGCCGTACCGTGCTCGCCGCGCCGGAGGAGTCCCGGGCGCCCGCGTCGTCCAGGGCGGCCTGCACCGCCCGTACATTGGGGTGTGGCTGCATGTGCCCATCTTTCCTGGTCCACCGCCGTGGTGTTCAGTCGGCCCGCCGATTGTCCGGCGGGGACCGGATGCCCGGCGGTTGTCCGGTGGAGGCCGGGTGCCCGGCGGTTGTCCGGCGGGGGCCGGATGCCCGGCGGGGCCTGACCGGGGCCGGGTCAGCGGGGCAGGTCGTTGGCGGCCACCACGTCCGGTGGGGCGGGGGCGGCTTCGGCCGTCCGGGTCGCGGTCCGGGCGGTCTCGGCCAGTGCCACCCCGACCAGCACCAGGGCGCCACCGGTCAGTTGGGCGGGGTTGAGCGCCTCACCGGCGCCGAGCGTGGCCCAGGCGACCGCCGCCGCGATCACCGGCTCGATCATGCCGATGATGCCGACACTGGTCGCCGGCAGGTGCCGCAGGGCGGCGGCGACCAGCAGGTACGGCACGATCGAGCCGAGTACGACGACGTAGCCGCAGAGCAGGACGACCGGTACCCCGCCACTGGTGTCACCGAGCGGTGCCCAGCCCCCGGTACCGGCGGTGACCGCCCGGGTGAGCAGGCCGGCCACGGCCGACGCGCCGAACGCCCAGGTGCAGAGCGAGAGGGTGTCCCGGCGCTCGACGCCCCGGGCGCCGAGTACGTAGTACAGGGCCAGGAAGACCGCCGCGCCCAGCCCGGCCAGCACGCCCGTGCCGTTGAGCTTGAGGTCGCCCCAGACCTCGGCGACGCAACCGAGCCCGACCAGGCTGAGCAGCAGACCGCCCCAGAGCCGGGGTCGGACCCGCTGCTGCTGGCCGAACCGGGCCCAGAGGGCGACCAGCAGTGGGGCGGTGTACTCGAACAGCAGGGCGATGCCGACCGGCAGCCGGGAGATGGCCACGAAGTAGAGCATCGGTACCAGGAAGAAGCCGGTCAGCCCGTACCCGATCAGCAGCGGGAGCTGGCCGGCGGTGACCCGGAGCCGGCGGGCACCGGGGTGCAGCAGCAGGCTCAGCGCGAGCAGGCCGACGACGGCTCCGACCGCCCGGAGCAGGGTGAGTTGCGGTGCGCTGATCCCGGCCCGGAGTACCAGTTTGGACACCGTGCCGTTGATGGCGAAGAGCGCGCCCGAACCGACCACCATGGCGACACCGAGGGCAGGGCGGGGCGTTGTCACGGCACGAGGCTACCGCTGCCCCGGTCAGGACTGACCAGCGGTACGGTCGTTACCCACCGGATCCGTCCCGTCGCCCGTCCGGGTGCCTTTCCGCTGCTGGGCCGACCAGTTTCCGCGACCTGCGCGGCGTGCGTTGCATTTTCGTCGGGGGCAGGGTGTACTGTCGAAGGCAGTTAGAACGGATGTTCGATTTAATCGAACGCCCGTTCCACTACCGGGAGAGGTGTTTCGCGGCGCCGGCTCCCGGAGTGCGGCTCCGCGGGCCGCACAGGGTTCCGGACAGTCGCGAGTCCGGGGCCATCAGGCAGGTCGTCGTCCGCTGCCCACGACCCCCGGGCAGCGGACGACGAACCCGCCGGCACGGCCGGCCGGGTGTGGTGTGGGGAAGCGTCCACACCCGGCCGGCCCCCCACAGTGGTGCGCCTTCCTCCGCACCCGCCACGCGTCGGCACCGCCCCACAGGTGGGTGCGACGCGGTCGACCCGGTGACGCGGAGGAGACAGTCATGCCGACCAACCCGGCCCAGCCACCCACGGTGCCGGCGCACGTGCTGCCGCACCGCACCCCCGCCCAGCTCCTCGCGGTGGCCCGGCAGGGGCTGACCGAGGCCGCGCGTACCCGCCCCGACGGCCTGCGGTACGCCGCCGCCCACCTCGCCGCGCTCCGTGCCGCCGCTGCGGTGCTTGCCGCCCGGGCCCGTCCCGCGCCGACCCGCCGTAACCGGATCACCAGTGTCTGGGCCCTGCTCGTGGTCGTCGCGCCCGAGTTGGACGAGTGGGCCACCTTCTTCGCGGCCAGCGCGGGCAAACGGGCCGCCGCCGAGGCCGGCATCCCCCGGGTGGTCACCACCCGGGAGGCCGACGACCTGCTCCGCGCGGCCGAGGAGTTCGTGACGGTGGTGGAGACCGCGCTCGGGAAGGCGTACCAGCCGACCCTGGGCGGTCTCGCCGCCGCCTGAGTCACCGTGCGGAGGTTGCGCCCCCGTGGCTGATTTCGCTCGGCTGCGCGCCATGCTGGGCGACACCGATCCCCGGGAGGCGGTCGGTGACCAGTTGCCGATGATCCCGCCGATCCGCCGGCTGCTTGGTTCCCGGGTCCGGCGTGGCGCGCTGGTGGCCATCGAGGGGGAGGCCGCGCGGTACTCGCTCTCCATGGTCCTGCTCGCCGGGGTCTCCTCGGCCGGTGGCTGGTGCGCGGTGGTCGGGGTGCCGGCGTTCGGCTGTGTCGCCGCCGCCGCGTACGGGGTGCGTCCGGAGACCCTGGGGCTGGTGCCGCAGCCCGGCGCCGCCTGGACCGACGTGGTGTCGGCGCTGACCACCGGGATGGACGCGGTACTGGTGCACCGGCCCGAGCAGGTGCCGGGCGGGCTGGCCCGGCAGTTGACCGCCCGGGCCCGCCGGTCGGGCTGTACCGTGCTCACCCTCGGCCCCGCCTGGGAGGGCAGTGACCTGCGTATCTCCGTGGTCCGGCGGCAGTGGTACGGGCTGGCCCAGGGGGGCGGTCGGCTGCGCCGGTGCCGGGTGACCGTGGTCGCCTCGCACCGGCCCCGGGTCAGGGTGGACCTGTGGCTGCCGGCGGAGGACGGTGGGGCCCGGGAGGCCGCGCCGGTGGTCAGCGCGGCGTGACATCGGGCGCGGCGGCCGGTGTCGCCGTGGGCGGATCGCGTACCGGTGGCGCCGGTCGATCTACGGAGTGGGTGCCCCTGCCAGGTCGATCACTCCGGGAGCCTCGGCCCATTCGATGCAGAAGATCGCGTTCGGATACTTGGCCTTGATGATCGGCCCGTCGCGGTCGGGTTCGCTGATCCCGATGACGACGCACCCCTGCTCCAGCGAGGGGTGGTGGTTCATGGGGATGCCTCGGCTTGCCTAGTAGTCGTAGTCCGCGAGGAGTTGGTCCTGCCAGGCCCGTAGGTCCTGCTCCGGTCTGGGGGCGTCGCGCAGTTCCACGCAGCCGATGCCGGGCACTGCGCGGGCTGCCGAGTCGCCTGATGCTGTGGCGGAGTGTCCGTGATCGGGGAAATCTTGATCGTTTGTCGTTGAGTGGTGTGACACGCCGACCGAAGTGCAGCTGAGCTGCAAACGATCAAGGGCGGATCACGGCGGCGACGGTTTCCACAGGTCAATACCGGTTTCCGCTGCGCACGTGATCGAACGTGTGTTCTATTCTGGTCCGGTCGTTGGCGGGGGAGCCGACGCGGCACCAGGAAGGGGGCGCGGTGACCAGGGCTGTCCGCACCCTGCTGCTCTGGTGCCCGGACTGGCCGGTGGTGGCCGCCGAGATCGTCGACGGGGTGCCGGCCACCGGACCGGTCGCCGTGCTGCACGCCAACCGGGTGGTTGCCTGCTCCATCTCGGCCCGTGCCGACGGGATCCGTCGTGGCCTCCGTAAACGGGAGGCGCAGAGCCGCTGCCCCGGGCTGCGGGTGGTCGATCACGATCCTGGTCGGGACGCCCGGGCGTTCGAGCCGGTGCTCGCCGCCGTCGAGGAGGTGGCCGCCGGGGTGGAGGTGCTCCGACCGGGTGCCTGCGCGCTGCCGGTCCGGGGCCCGGCCCGCTACTTCGGCGGGGAGGCGGCGGCGGCCGAACGGATCGTCGAGCAGGTGGCCCAGAGCTGCGCGGTGGAGAGTCAGGTCGGCATCGCCGACGGGGTGTTCGCCGCCGGGCTGGCCGCCCGCACCGGCCGGATCGTGCCGCCCGGGGACACCCCACGTTTCCTGGCCGGGCTGCCGGTCACCGCGCTCGGTCGGCCGGCCCTGACCGATCTGCTGCGCCGGCTCGGCATCCGTACCCTCGGCGAGTTCGCGGCCCTGCCCGGCGGGGACGTGCTGGCCCGGTTCGGGTTCGACGCGGCGCTCGCCCACCGGTTGGCCGCCGGCCGGGATCACCGGCCGCTCGCGGTCCGCCGCCCACCACCGGACCTGGCGGTGACCGAGACCTACGACGAGCCGCTGGACCGGGTCGACGTGGCCGCCTTCGCCGCCCGGTCCCTGGCCGAGCGGCTGCACGAAGGGCTGGCCGGGCACGGGCTGGCCTGCACCCGACTGGGCATCGAGGCGGTGACCGCGCACGGTCAGGAACTGCACCGTGTCTGGCGGCACGACGGGCTGCTCACCCCGGCGGCCATCGCCGACCGGGTCCGCTGGCAGCTCGACGGCTGGCTGCGCGGTGGTGCCAGCCGGCCGGGTGCGACCGCTCCGGCCGTGGCCCGGCCGACCTCCGGGATCATCCGGCTGCGACTGGTCCCCGACGGGGTGCTCGCCCAGGTCGGGCTGCAACCCGGGCTGTGGGGGGAGGCCGGCGACGAGCGGGACCGGGCGCACCGGGCGTTCAGCCGGGTGCAGGGGATCCTCGGTCCCGAGGCGGTCCTCACCCCGGTGCTCGGTGGCGGGCGGTCCCCGGCCGACCAGGTCCACCTGGTGCCCTGGGGGGACGAGCGCCGTCCGCCCCGCCCGGCCGCCCCGCCGTGGCCGGGCCGGCTGCCGACCCCCGCCCCGGCGGTGGTGCTGCCCGTCCCGCTGCCGGCGACGGTCTACGACGCCACCGGCGCGGTGGTCGGGGTCAGTGCCCGCCTGGCGGTCACCGCCGCCCCGGCCCGCCTCGTCATCGCCGACGGCCCGGCCCGGGAGATCGTCGGCTGGGCCGGCCCGTGGCCGGTGGACGAGCGTTGGTGGGATCCGGCGCAGGCCCGCCGGCAGGTCCGGTTCCAGGTCTGCCTCGCCGACGGTGCGGCCCTGCTGCTCGCCCTGGGCGGGGGACGGTGGACGGTCGAGGCCAGCTATGAGTAGCGGTGGGCGGCGATGAGCTTCCACAATCCCCGGCAGTCCTGGTCGGAGCTGGAGGAGACGCTCTCCGGCCGGCAGCGGCGCGGCGGCGCCGGGCACCTGCGGGTGGTCGACCCGCTAGCGGTCGACGCCGACGGCGGGGACGCGCCGGCCTTCAGTCGCAGCCGGGAGCCCTACCGGCCGCCGGTCCTGCCGGCACCCGACGGGACCGTGCCCTACGCGGAGCTGCACGCGCACAGCAACTTCAGCTTCCTCGACGGGGCCAGCCACCCGGAGGAACTGGCCGAGGAGGCGGCCCGGCTGGGGCTGACCGCACTGGCGGTCACCGACCACGACGGTTTCTACGGGGTGGTCCGGTTCGCCGAGGCGGCCCGCGCGCTGCGGCTGCCCACCGTCGTCGGCGCGGAACTCTCCCTGGGGCTGCCCGGCCCGCAGGGCGGCGAACCGGACCCGGCCGGCCGGCACCTGCTGGCGCTCGCCCACGGCCCCGAGGGGTACGCCCGGCTGGCCCGGACCATCGCCCGGGCCCAGCTACGCGGTGGGGAGAAGGGGCGCCCCGACTACGGTGACCTCGCCGAGGTGGCCGCCGAGCTGCGCGACCACGTGCTGGTACTCACCGGCTGCCGCAAGGGGCACGTGCCCGCCGCGCTGCTCACCGAGGGGGTCGACGTGGCGGCCCGGGAGCTGGACCGGTTGACCGCACTGTTCGGCGCGGAGACGGTGGCGGTGGAGCTGACCGACCACGGTCACCCCGACGACGCCGACCACAACGACGCGCTCGCCGCGCTGGCCGCCGCCGCCGGGCTGCCCACCGTGGCCACCGGCAACGTGCACTACGCCACCCCGGGCCGGCGGCGACTGGCCACCGCGCTGGCCGCGGTACGGGCCCGGCGCAGTCTGGACGAGATGGACGGCTGGCTGCCCGCCGCCGCCACCGCCCACCTGCGCAGCGGCGCCGAGATGGCGGCCCGGTTCGCGGCCTGGCCGGGGGCGGTGGCCCGGGCTGCGGAGTTCGGCGCCGAACTCGCCTTCGACCTCCAGCTCGTGGCGCCCCGGCTGCCCGACTGGCCGGTCCCGGCCGGGCACACCGAGATGAGCTGGCTGCGCGAGCTGACCATGGCCGGTGCCCGGGAGCGGTACGGCCCGCGCGAGGCGCACCCGGGGGCGTACGAGCAGCTCGACCACGAGCTGAAGATGATCGACGAGCTGGGTTTCCCCGGCTACTTCCTGGTGGTGCACGACATCGTCGAGTTCTGCCGCCGGCAGGACATCTACTGCCAGGGCCGGGGCTCGGCGGCCAACTCGGCGGTCTGCTACGCGCTGCGGATCACCAACGTCGACGCGGTCCGGCACCGGTTGCTCTTCGAACGGTTCCTCGCCCCGGAACGGGACGGCCCACCCGACATCGACGTGGACATCGAGTCCGACCGGCGGGAGGAGGTGATCCAGTACGTCTACCAGAGGTACGGCCGGGAGCACACCGCCCAGGTTGCCAACGTCATCTCGTACCGGCCCCGGTCGGCCGTGCGGGACATCGCCCGGGCGTTCGGGTTCTCCCCCGGGCAGCAGGACGCCTGGAGCAAACAGATCGACCGTTGGGGCAGCGTCGCCACCGTTGACGTCGAGGGCATCCCCGAGCAGGTCGTCGCGTACGCCAACGAGTTGCAGGGCTTCCCCCGGCACCTGGGCATCCACTCCGGCGGCATGGTGATCTGCGACCGGCCGGTGATCGAGGTCTGCCCGGTGGAGTGGGGACGGATGCCGGGCCGCAGCGTGCTCCAGTGGGACAAGGACGACTGTGCCGCGGCCGGCCTGGTCAAGTTCGACCTGCTCGGGCTCGGCATGCTCTCCGCGCTGCACTACGCGTACGACCTGATCGGCGGGCACCTCGACCTGGGCGCGATGTCGCTGGACGACCCGGAGGTGTACGACATGCTCTGCCGGGCCGACTCGGTGGGGGTGTTCCAGGTGGAGAGCCGGGCACAGATGGCCACCCTGCCCCGGTTGCAGCCCCGAGAGTTCTACGACCTGGTGGTGGAGGTGGCGCTGATCCGGCCCGGCCCGATCCAGGGTGGCTCGGTGCACCCGTTCATCCGGCGCAAGAACGGGCTGGAGCCGGTGGCGTACGCCCACCCGCTGATGCGCAACGCGTTGGAGAAGACCCTCGGGGTGCCGCTGTTCCAGGAGCAGTTGATGCAGCTCGCCATCGACCTGGCCGGGTTCGACGCGGCCGGGGCCGACCGGTTGCGCCGGGCGATGGGTGCGAAACGCTCGGCCGAGCGGATGGCGGAGATCGCCGAGCGGCTCTACGCCGGGATGGCCGAGCGGGGCATCACCGGGGACCTGGCCGACGACGTCTACCGCAAACTGTCGGCGTTCGCCAGCTACGGCTTCCCGGAGAGCCACGCGATGAGCTTCGCCTACCTGGTCTACGCCAGCTCCTGGCTGAAGCGCTACCACCCGGCGGCGTTCCTGGCCGCCCTGCTCAACGCCCAGCCGATGGGCTTCTACGCGCCGCAGACCCTGGTCGACGACGCCCGCCGGCACGGGGTGGAGGTACGCCGGCCGGACGTCAACGCCAGCGCCGCGAAGGCCACCCTGGAGTCCACCCCGTCGACCCGGTGGGGGAGCGGGCCCGGGGAGCCGCCGCACGCCTGGGGGCTGGACGGCCCGGCGGTCCGGCTCGGGCTGTCCAGCGTGCGTACCCTCGGCGACGGGATCGCCGAGCGGATCGAGGCGGAGCGGACGGCCGGTGGCGCGTACCGGGACATGGCGGACCTGGCCCGGCGGGTCGGCCTGACCGCCGCCCAGTTGGAGGCGCTGGCCACCGCGGACGCCTTCGCCTGTTTCGGGTTGACCCGGCGGGCGGCGCTCTGGGCGGCCGGGGCCGCCGCCCAGGACCGGCCGGGCCGGCTGCCGGGGACGATCGCCGGGGCGCGGGCGCCGGCCCTGCCCGGGATGGACGACGTGGACCGGCTGATGGCCGACGTGTGGGCCACCGGGTTGTCCCCGGAGACCCATCCGGCCCGGTTCATCCGGGCCCGGCTCGACGAGGCGGGCGCGGTGCCGATCGCCCGGCTCGGCCGGGTGGAGCCGGGCCGCCGGATCCGGGTGGGTGGCATCGTCACCCACCGGCAGCGGCCCGCCACAGCCGGCGGGGTCACCTTCCTCAACCTGGAGGACGAGACCGGCATGCTCAACGTGACCTGCTCGCCGGGGCTCTGGCAGCGCTACCGCCGGATCGCCCGGACCAGCGTCGCGCTGCTGATCCGGGGCCGGCTGGAGCGGCACGAGGGGGTGACCAACCTGGTCGCCGACCGGCTGGATGAGGTGGACACCCCGGTCCGCCCCGCCTCCCGGGACTTCCGCTGACCAGGATCATCCGGCCGTAACCCGGCCGGCCGGTCACCCGCCCGCCCGGGCCTGGTCATCAGCCGGTCAGGCTCTGGACGATCGCGGCACCCGCGCTGGCGGTCAGCCCGACCAGCGTGATCCGCCGGAAGGTGGCCGGGCCGACCCTGGCGAAGACCCGGTTGCCCAGCCACCACCCCAGTGCCACGGCCGGCAAGCCGAGTACGGCGATCCGCAGTGTGCCGGCGTCCACCTGGCCGGCGGCGAGGAACCCGACGATCCCGATGGCCCCGCTGCCGGTGAAGATCGCGGCCAGGGTGGCCCGGAAGGTGCGCGGGTCGTATCCGAACGAGTGGAACGCGGCGACCAGTGGTGGGCCGTTCGCCCCGGTGGCCGTGGTCAGCACCCCGACCAGGACACCGACCGCCCCGACCGCCGGCCGTCCGGTGCGCATCCGGACGCCGGACCAGACCAGCATGGCGCAGCCCAGCACCACCACCGCGATCAGGGCGGTGAGCAACCGGTCCGGGGTGACCACCAGGATCAGCAGGCCGACCGGCATGCCCAGCACGGCGGTGCCGGTGAGCAGCCCGGCGGTCCGCCACCGGACGTACCGCCACTCCCGGGCCATGGTGATCAGGGTCAGTGCCAGGCTGGCCAGCGACGTGGCGACCACCGCGGTGCGGGCGTCGGTGGTCACGGCCAGCAGGGGTACCGCCACCAGGGCGAAGCCGAACCCGCTGACCGCCTGGGCGACGGCGGCGAGCAGCACGATGCCGAAGGTGGTGAGCAGGCTGGACACCCGGTGAGCCTGGCAAACGGGGACCTACCTGCCAACCGTAACGGGTGGAGATCCCGCACACAGCGCACCGGGCCCCAAGCCTCCTGAAAGGAGTTTGGGACATCGACGAACGGGAGAACCCGGTGCCCGGCGCGGGCAGTGCGGCCCGCCCGGTATCTCCAGGAGGAGTCATGTCACGGTTACGGCGCATCAGCGCGTTCGTGGGGGTACTCACGCTCACCCTGGCCGGCTGCGGGGGTGTCGGCGGCGGTCCGGACTCCGGCGCGACCGGTGGTACGGGCACGTTGACCACAATGGGGTTCGGCCTGCCCGACGAGATCGCGACAACCCGGGTGGACGCCTTCCGGCGGGACAGTCCGGACATCGAGCTGAAGATCACCGAAGGTGCCTTCGACGAGCAGCAGTTCCTCTCCGCGGTCGCCGCCGGTAACCCGCCGGACCTGGTCTACCTGGACCGCAAGCTGATCGGCACGTACGCCCGGCGGGGGTCGCTCCAACCGCTGACCGACTGCATCGAGCGGCAGAAGGTCGACCTCGACCAGTACCGGCCGGCGGCGCGGCAGCAGGTCACCCTGGACGGCACCGTCTACGGACTCCCGGAGTTCTACAGCGTCCGGGTGGTCTACCTCAACGAGGCGGTACTGCGGGAGGCCGGACTGACCGCCGCCGACGTCAACCTGGCCGACTGGGCCGCGTTGCCGGCGCTGAACGCGAAGCTGGCGCGGGTCGCCGGAGGGAAGCTGACCCGGATCGGCGTCGACCCGAAGATCCCGGAGTTCCTGCCGATGTGGGCGAAGGCCAACGGGGTGGAACTGCTCTCCGTCGACGGGCGTACCCCCCATCTGGGCGACCCGAAGGTGGTCGAGGCACTGACCACCGGGCTGGAGCTGATCCGCGACCAGGGCGGCTGGGGGCGGTTCAGGTCGTTCCGGGACACCTTCGACTTCTTCGGTGCCGCCAGCCCGCTGGCCCGCAACCAGATCGCCGTCTGGCCGATGGAGGACTGGTTCCTCAACGTCGCGGCCAAGAACACCCCGAAGGCCGAGCTGGTGGTCAAACCCTTCGTCGACCGGCAGGGCCGGCCGCTGACCATGGCCTCCGGGTCGGCGTGGGTGATACCCAGGGGCGCGAAGAACCCGGACGCGGCGTGCGCCTTCGCGACGCGGATGACCGCCACCGACACCTGGGTGGCCGCCGCCAGGGCCCGGGCCGAGGCGCGCCGGGCGGCCGGTCTGCCGTTCACCGGGGTCTACACCGGCAATGTCCGGGCCGACGAGCGGATCTTCACCGAGATCTGGCGCCCCACCGGTAACCCACGCTTCGACGACGCGGTGCAGACCATCCGGTCGGTGCAGGCCGCCGCGTTCTCCATGCCCGCCTCACCGGCCGGCGCCGAGTTCGACAAGGCGTGGTACGACGCGGTCAACCGGGTGCTGGCCGGTCAGAGCCAGCCGGCCGAGGCGCTGCTCCGGGCCCAGCAGGAGGCCGCCGCCGCCCTGGACCGGGCGTCGAGGTAGGCCCTGGCATGGGTACCGCAACCGTTCCCGCCGGCCGGCGGCGGGCCCGTGCGCCGCTGGCCGGCCCCGGCCGCCCGCCGTTGCGGCCCGGTCGTTCGCCGTCGGCCCGGCGGGAGGCCCGCTGGGCGTACGTCTTCCTCGCCCCGTGGATCGTCGGGTTCCTGGCCTTCCAGGCCGGGCCGATGATCGCCAGCGCCTGGCTGAGCCTCACCGAGTACGACGTGATCAACGAACCCCGGTTCACCGGGCTGGACAACTACCGGCAGTTGGTGGCGGATCCACAGGTCGCCCGTAGCCTGGGCAACACCGTCTACTACACGGCGCTGCACGTACCACTGGTGATGGTGATCTCGCTGGGGCTGGCGCTGCTGCTCAACCGGGTCGGTCGGTTCCAGGGCTTCTTCCGTACCGTCTTCTACCTGCCGGTGATGACCCCGGCGGTGGCCGTCGGCATCCTCTTCCTGCTGCTGCTCAACACCCAGGACGGGCTGATCAACCGGGGGCTGGCGCTGGTCGGGGTGGACGGGCCGAGCTGGACCACCGACCCGGACTGGATGCTGCCGGGCATCGTGCTGATGAGCCTCTGGAGCCTCGGCTCCACGGTGATCATCTATCTGGCCGCGCTCCAGAACGTGCCGCGCGACCTCTACGAGGCGGCCAGCATCGACGGGGCCGGCGCCGGGGCCCGGTTCCGCAGCGTGACCCTGCCGATGATCTCCGGGGCGCTCTTCTTCACGCTGATCGTCAACACCATCGCCTCGCTGCAGATGTTCACCGAGGTCTACACCATGTACTTCGGCAACCGGGAGACCCAGAACCGGTTCAACAGCGACGCGGCGACCTTCTACGTCATCCACCTGTTCCAGGAGGCGTTCCAGTTCCTGCACATGGGCTTCGCCTCGGCGATGGCCTGGCTGCTCTTCGTGATCATCCTGTTGATCACCCTGCTCCAGGTGAAGCTCAGCAACCGCTTCGTCTACTACGAGGGGGACCACCGATGAGCCGTACCCTGCTCCGGAGGTTGCCCCACCTGGCCGCGTTGACCGGTGCGGCGGTGCTCTTCACGCTGCCGTTCGTCTGGCTGATCAGCGCCTCGCTGCGCCCCCGGGAGTACGTCTTCGGTACCGGGTTCCTGCCGGTGCCCTTCACCCTGGACAACTACGTCGAGGCATGGTCGGCGGTACCCCTGCTGACCTGGCTGTTCAACAGCGTGGTGGTCGGGATCGCCGCCGCCGCAGCGGTGACCATCTCCAGTGCCTGGGTGGCGTTCGGCTTCGCCTACTTCCGCTTCCCCGGCCGGGACCTGCTCTTCGGGCTGGTGCTGGCCACCATGATGCTGCCGTTCGCGGTCACCATGATCCCGACGTACCTGATCTGGTCGGAGCTGCGGCTGACCGACACCCAGGTACCGCTCTGGGCCGGCAACCTGTTCGGTTCGGCGTTCTACATCTTCCTGCTCCGGCAGTTCCTGCTCTCCCTGCCCCGGGAGTACTTCGAGGCAGTGGGAGGTGGTCCTCGCGGGCAGCGTCATCGCCACCGTGCCGATGCTGATCCTCTTCTTCCTCGCCCAGCGGCACTTCGTGGAGGGCATCGCCACCACCGGCCGGAAGGGCTGACCCGGTGGGGGCGCCGGGGAGGTGACAGTGACTAGTCTCGTCGGTGTGGAGCAGACACGAGGAGCCCTCACCGGGCCGCAGCTGACCCCCCGTACCGCCGTGGTCTGGTCCGTGCTCCGCCGTGAGCTGGACCGACGTGCCGGGGAGACCCTCACCGTGCTGGACATCGGTGGCGGTACGGGTGGCTTCGCCGTACCGCTGGCCGACGCCGGGCACCGGGTGACCGTGGTGGACGCCAGCCCCGACGCGCTCGCCGCGCTGACCCGCCGGGCCGCCGAGGCCGGGGTCGCCGACCGGGTACGCGCCGTACAGGGCGACGGCGACGCACTGGCCGGACTGGTCGAGCCGGGCAGTGTCGACCTGGTGCTCTGCCACGCCGTGCTGGAGGTGGTCGACGAGCCGGTGGCGGTGGTCGGGGCGCTGGTCGACGCGCTGCGCCCCGGTGGCGCGGCGAGCGTACTGGTCGCCGGCCGGGCCGCCGCCGTGCTGAGCCGGGCGATGAACGGGCACCTGGACGTGGCCGCGGCGCTGCTCGCCGACCCGGACACGCACGCCGGTCCCCGGGACACCCTGCGCCGGCGCTACGACGCCGACGGTGCCACCGCGCTGCTCACCGGGGGCGGGCTCGCCGTCGAGTCGGTGCACGGGGTACGCGTCTTCGCCGACCTGATCCCGGCGGTGGCCGCCGACGGCGACCCGGCGGCCCTGCTGGAGCTGGAGCTGGCCGCCGCGTCCCGTCCGCCCTACCGGGATTTCGCCGCCCAGCTGCACCTCTTCGCCCGCCGGCCGGCATGACCCCAGAGGCGGGAACCGGGCCCGACCCGTTCGCCCCGGTCAGTCCGCGTTACGGCACCGCGAGCCTGGCCGACGTGCTGCCCAGCGCGCTGGCCGTGCTCGGGGTGCCCGGGTCGGCCGATCCGCTCGGGCTCACCGCCCGGCTGGCCGGGGTGCGCCGGATCGCGGTGCTGCTCATCGACGGTCTCGGTTGGTACCAGATCCCCGTCGCGGCGCCGTACGCGCCGACCCTGGCGGGCCTGACGGCCACCGTGGGCCGCCCGCTCACCTCGGGTTTCCCGTCGACCACGCCGACCAGCCTGGTCACCCTCGGTACCGGCGCCGCACCCGGCGTGCACGGGGTGCTCGGCTTCCGGGTCCGGGTACCGGACACCGACCGGGTGCTCACCCACGTCAACTGGTCCGACGACCCGGAACCCCGGGTCTGGCAGCCGGTCCCCACCCAGCTGGAACGCGCCCGGGCGGCCGGGGTCGCGGTGACCGTGGTGAGCCGTCCCGAGTACGCGGGCAGTGGCCTGACCGTGGCCGCCAACTCCGGCGGCGACTACCGGGGCGCCGCCGGCACCGATGCGCTCGCCACCGAGATGCTGGCCGCGCTCGCCGCCGGGGGCGGCCCCACCCTGGTCTCCGCGTACCACCCCGACCTGGACTCCCGGGGCCACGTCACCGGGATCGACTCGGTCTCCTGGCGGGTGGCCGCCGCCGAGGTGGACGGTTTGCTCGCCCGGCTGGTCGACGGGCTGCCACCGGACGCGGCGCTGCTGGTCACCGCCGACCACGGGCAGCTCAACGTCCCTGCCGACCACCGGTTCGACCTGGACAGCGATCCCCGCCTGCGGGCCGGCGTGCACCTGGTCGCCGGTGAGGCCCGGGTGCGCTACCTGCATACCGAGCCGGGTGCGGTGGCCGACGTGCTGGCCACCTGGTCGGAGCTGCTCGGCGCGGCGGCGGAGGTGCTGACCCGTCAGGAGGCGGTGGCGGCGGGCTGGTTCGGCCCGGTACCGGAGGCGCACCTGCGCCGGGTCGGCGACGTGGTGGTGGTCTGCCGGTCGACGTACGCGGTGGTCGCCAGCCGGACCGATCCCGGTGAGGCCGGGCTGATCGGTTACCACGGTTCCTGCACGGCGGCCGAGATGACCATCCCGCTGCTGGTGGTTCGGGGCTGACGCGGGTGATCCGGCACCGACCGGGGCCGGGGGCCCACTGACCAGGGTGGGGACTGTCGTAGCCGGGGGTTAACCTGCCGGTGTGGGACGGAGTCAGACGGTGCCGCGCGGCGGCGACGATCCGCGCTTCGGCGCGGACGGGGACGACACCGGCAGTCCCATCCTGCACGTCGACATGGACGCCTTCTTCGCCTCGGTCAAGGTGCGCCGCCGGCCGGAGCTGCGCGGGCGCCCGGTGGTGGTCGGCGGGACGGGGCCGCGTGGCGTGGTCAGTTCCGCCAGCTACCAGGCCCGGCGGTACGGCGTCCGCAGTGCGATGCCGACCGCACGGGCCCGGGCGCTCTGCCCGCGCGCGGTGTTCCTGCCGCCGGACTTCACCGCCTACGACGCGGCCTCCCGGGCGGTCATGTCGATCTTCCGGGACGTCACCCCGCTGGTCGAGCCGCTCTCCCTGGACGAGGCGTTCCTGGATGTCGCCGGGGCCCGGCGTCTGCTCGGCCGGCCGGTGGAGATCGCCCGGCTGATCCGGGCCCGGGTGGCCGAGCAGGAGGGGCTGACCTGTTCGGTCGGGGTGGCGCCGACCAAGTTCGTCGCCAAACTCGGCTCCACCCGGGCCAAACCCGACGGCCTGCTGGTGGTACCGGCCGACCGGGTGCGTGAATTTCTGCACCCGTTGCCGGTGCACGCCCTCTGGGGGGTGGGGGAGCGGGCGGCCGAGACGCTGCGCCGGCTCGGCCTGAACACCGTCGGTGATCTCGCCACCGCCCCGTCCGGCATGCTGCGCCGGGCGCTCGGTGCGGCGGCGGCGACCCATCTGCACGAGCTGGCCCACGGCCGGGACCCACGCCGGGTCAGCCCCGAGCGGGTGGAGAAGTCGATCGGGGCCGAGGTGACCTTCGACGCCGACGTCGCCGATCCGCTGGTGATCCGGCGGGTGCTGTTGGGCCTGTCGGAGAAGGTCGGTGTTCGGCTGCGCCGGGCCGGGCAGGTGGGCCGGACCGTCTCGATCAAGATCCGGTTGGCCGACTTCAGTACCGTCAACCGGTCCCGGACCCTGCCGGTCGCCACCGACACCGCCCGGGAGATCTTCCAGACCAGTTGGGCGCTATTCACCGCACTTGACCCCGGGGACCGGATTAGGCTGGTCGGAGTCCGGGCCGAAGGTCTCGCCGACCGTGCCGCCAGCCCGCAGCAGTTGGTCCTGGGCGCGCCGGAGCGGGGCTGGCGGGAGGCGGAGGCCGCCGCCGACGCGGTGGCGGCCAGATTCGGGCGTTCCGCGGTCGGTCCGGCCAGCCTTCTGGGCAGCACAGATTCCCGCCGGAACGAAAATCCGGCGCGGCCATAGGTCGTCCCGCTTTCCGACTGCCGAACCCCCTCGTAGACTGGCGGGTAAGCAGCCGGTTGGCTGCCACGGTCTGTCGGCCCGACCGGGCCCGACCAACGTGACCGGGGAGGAGTGCCGTGCCGCTCTCGGAGCACGAGCAGCGGCTGTTCGAGCAGATCGAGCGGTCGCTTGCCGAGGACCCCAAATTCGCCTCGGCCGTGCGCGCCAGCGACCCGCGCTTCCACGCGCGTCGTCGCCTGCTCGTCGCTGCCGGCGTGATCATTGCTGGCCTGGCCCTGGTGGTGTACGGCGCGGTGATCAAGGTGCCACCAGTGGCAGTGGCGGGCTTTGTCGTGATGCTGGCCTCGGCCGCGTTCGCGGTGCAGTCGCAGCGTCGGGCGAGTTCGCCCGACCTGCACGTCGTGGGCGGGACCACCAGCAAGGGCCGTCGTCCCAGCCGGCGCCGGTCGTCACTACTGGACCGACTTGAAGACCGGTGGCGTCAGCGCCCGGAGGGCCACCGCTAGTCCGTTGGCGCGCCGACCGGGCCGGTGGTGGGATGCCACCTGCCCGCAGAGCTCCGGGTGGCGCCTGCCGGGTGACCGGTCGGCGCCCTGCCCGGTGACCGGTCGACGTCTGCCCGGTGGCAGGGGACGGGCTGCGCCCGGCACGGCGGCCGGTTGACGCCGTCCCGTCGCGGGTCGACCGGCCGGGCGGAAAACAGAATCCCTGCTCAGTTCTCCCGGTTGGGGCGGCTGCCGAACCCGCCTCGCCGCCGGGCGCGGTCGCGACCACGCCCGGCGGCGACCGGTCAGCGGGCCGGACGGTTGGCCAGGAGCCGTCGCGGATTCCACCGCAGCATCGAGGTGCGCAGCCGGCCCACCGCAGCCACCAGGCGGGACGAGGTGTCACCGACCGAGGTACGCCAGTGCAGCAGCACCGACGGCGGAAGCACCGCAGCCAGGACCCGGGTCCGCCGGTCCGCCTCGGCGGCCAGCGCCCGGCGTACCGAGCGCAGCGCGGGAGGCAGTTGACCTCCGGTGAGCGGCTCACGGGCGTACCGGGCCCGTTCCTCCGCCCGGCCGAGCAGCCGGGCCGCTTCGGCCGCCGGCTCGTCCAGACCCTGCCGGACCAGCCGGTCCGCCGTGGCCCGTGGGGTCTCGGTCCGGTCCACCGGGATCCGGAAGTCCACCAGCGTGTCCAGCAACTCGGCCCATGCCGCGTGCGCGTCGGCCCGGGCCCGCTGCACGTCCGAGTCGAGGACCACCATGCCGGTGGTCGGCCCGCTCCCACCCGGTGCCGCCCGGACACTCGTCCCGGTGCCCGCAGAGCCCGCCCGGTGCGGTTGCCGGCTCCGCCGCAGGGCGGCCCGACGCAGTGCCGGCACCGCCAGCAGGCCGGCCAGCAGGACCACGCCCAGCAGCCACCACGGCCAGTTCGGTGACTCCGAGCCGCCGGTACCCGCCGCCGTGTTCAGGTCGGCCTCCAGCTCGCGGTCGGCGGCGTCCGGGCCGTCCGGCCCGGCCGACGCCTGCACCCCGCCCGGCGCGGTGGTCGTCGAACTCGACGGCACGGGGTCGGGAGCGTCGGCGTTCGGCGCCCACGCCGAGCGGGCCGAACCGACCACGCTGTCGGCCGGAGTGGCGTCGAAGGGTACCCAGCCGATGCCGTTGAAGAAGACCTCGGTCCAGGCGTGCAGGTTGCGGTTGGTCAGGGTGTAGGTGTCGCCCTGCCGGCCACTGCCGTTGGTGAACCCGAACGCCACCCGGGTCGGGATACCCGCCGCCCGGACCAGCCAGGCCATCGCCGCCGCGTACTGCTGGCAGAAGCCGACCCGGTTCTCCAGGAAGTCGACGATCTCCTGGCCGCTGGTACCGCGTTCGGTGCTGAGCTGGTATCGGAAGCCGTTCTTCGCCGAGAAGAAGTCGTAGATCGCCCGGACCTTGTCGTACTCGGTGGTGCGGCCCGCGACGAGTTCCTTGACCCGGTTCTCGACCTCCGGGACGATCGGCCGGGCGGTCTGCTCGGCGAGTACCGACGCGTCCGCGCTGAGCGGTCGGGCGGCCCGCAGCACCTCCGGGGTGTACGTCGAGCGGACGTAGTCGAAGGAGTACTTCTTTCCCCGCGAGGTGCCGCGCTTGGCGAAGACGACGTCCAGGTCCGGATCGTAGAGCCAGTTGCCGTCCAGGCCCCGGACGCGGACCGGCTCGTCGTAGACCGGCAGCAACCGCATGTTCAGGTCCCGGGTGACCTCCACCTCCGCCTGGTACTGCCGCCGGGTCACCCCGCCGGGGGCCGGCTGGGGCTCCGGCAGCCCCTTGTTGACCGCGGCGCCGCTCGGGTTGCGAACCCGGAACCCGTCCGGCCGCAGCTCGTCCGCCACCCCGAAGCGGAGGTAGAACGGGCTGGGTTCGGCGGTGGTCACCTTGACCAGGTCGGTGGTCTCGGACTGGTTGAGCTGACCGCTCAGCGCGGCGAACAGGTCGATCTCCCCGGACGACCCACCCGCCCCGGGCTGGCCCGTGGCGTCACCGCTGCCCGAGGTGAACCTGTCCAGCAGCCCACCGGTCATCCCGGGTACGGCCAGCGGCAACGCGACGGCGATCGCCACGCCGAGTACCGCGAGCCGCCGCCCGGCGGCAGCCAGCGGGGAGGGTTCCCACACGTCGACGTCCCGCCCGTCGCCGGTGAACCGCCGGCCGAACCGGCGTACCCGCTCGACGTTGTCGGCCACCAGCAGCCAGAGGAAACCGGCCGCGCCGATGACGAACGGCACCGGCGGGACGCTGTCCACGTAGACCGCCACCGGTACCGAGTAGATGGCCAGCATGGGCAGCCCGGCCAGCGCCGGCCGGCGCAACCCGACGGTGAGCAGGTCCACCAGCACCGCCACCGCGCCCACCCCGAGCACGGTGATGAACAGCAACGGCTCGGTGTCCGGCACCTCCACCCCGTACGCCCGCATGTCGCGCAACGAGCCGGTCAGCAGGTCACCGAAGTGGGTGAAGGTCGATGGCGTGGGCAGTATCCCGAGCAGTTCCCCGCCGCCGGGGAACATCCAGGTCAACCCGAGCAGCAGCCCGGCGGTCATGCCCAGCCCCTGCGCCCAGACCGGTGCCCGCAGCAGCCGCAGCAGCGCGGCCACCCCGGCGACCAGGGCCACTGCGAGGATGGTCTGGATCAGCCAGGTCCACCGCTGGAAGATCGCCGACAGCGGTGCCGAGGCCAGGATCGTCGCCACTGCGGCGATCAGTCCGAGGTTGCGTTGTCCGGTCACCGCACGCCTCCCGCCACGGTCTCGGCCAGCGCGGCCCGCCAGGCGAAGCCCTGCGAACCCCGGGCCGCCTGCGGCCACAGCATCGGCAGCTTGCCGCCGTGCTCGACCCCGATCACCCGCCAGCCGCTGTGCATCAGCGCCCGCGATGCCGCCTCGTGCGCCTGCTCCGCCTCGGCCCGCGCCCGTTCGGGCAGGTTGAGCCAGGTGCTGCTGTGCAGCAGGAAGCCCACGCAGGTGGCGTTGTTGCCGCGTATCGCGGAGAGCAGTTCGGCCTCGGCGGGGGTGAGGTTGCCGAGCAGCGCGATGACCAGCCCGCCGTCGGCCCGCTGCCGGATCTGCTCCACCAGGGCCGCCACGTCGGTCCGACCGGTGAGCCGCACCTCCGCCAGATGGTCCAGCACCAGCCCGTCACCGGCGGCCTCGCTGGCGTCCACGTCCGCCCCCGAGCCGGTGACCAGGCGCAGCTTGTACCCGTTGTGCCGCAGATGGACGGCGATGCTGGCGGCGGCCGAGACCGCCCATTCGAAGCTCGCCGTCGGCCCCTCGCCCCGGTGCCCCTGCGACCGGGTGTCCAGCACCACGGTCGCCCGGCTCTCCCAGGGCTGCTCCTCCCGCCGCACCATCAGTTCGCCGGTGCGGGCGGTCGACTTCCAGTGCACCCGGCGCAGGTCGTCACCGCGCCGGTACTCCCGGGTCGCCGCGTCGTCCTCGCCGTGTACCGCGACCGACCGGGCCCGGCTGTCCCCGGTGCCGCTGTACTCGCCGGGCAGCCGGACGGTGGGCAGCGGGACGACCTGGGGCACCACCGTCAGCCGGTCGGTGCTGGGGAAGGCCCGGGACAACTCGCAGAGCCCGAACGGGTCGGTCATCCGGACCACCAGCGGGCCCACGTCGTACCGGCCCCGGACGTCCGCCCGGACGGTGTACGCCACCGAGCTGGCCTGCTGCGCGCCGAGTCGTTCCAGCACCACCCGGGGCCGGCTGCCCAGCGCGTACGGCAGCCGGTCCTCCAACAGCAGGGTCCCGGTCGGCAACCGGGACATGTTCTGTAGCCGGAGCACCACCCGGGAGGTGGCCCCGACCGGTACCCGGTGCGGTTCCAGCGAACGGCTACAGGCCAGCTTGTACCGGCTGCGACCGACGTAGACGGCGGCGAGCAGCGGCAGGACGGCGAGCAGGAACGCCACCCGGAGCAGATCCCGTTCGCCGAGGATCAGCGCGGAGAGCGCCGCCGCCACCCCGGCGGCCAGGAACGAACGCCCCCGGGTGGTGAGCCCGTGTAGCCCTTCGCGCATCGGTCACCGCCCTCGTGGCTCGTACCGGGACCGCCCGTTGCTCTCGCCGGTCGGGCGGGTGTCGTAGGGGGAGCGGCGCCGGTCGTGTGGCAGGGGGAGCCGGTGCACCAGGTCGGAGACGATCGCGTCGGTGGTCCGGCGGGCCAGCTGCGCGTCCGCGGTGGGGATGATCCGGTGCGCCAGGACGGGTACCGCGAGCGCCTGGAGATCGTCGGGGAGCACGTAGTCGCGTCCCTCCAGGGCGGCCACCGCGCGGGCCGTGCGCAGCAGTTGCAGCGTCGCCCGGGGGGAGGCGCCCAGCCGCAGGTCCGGTGCCTCCCGGGTGGCGGTGACCAGGTCCACCGCATACTGCTTCACCGCGTCGGCGACGTGGATGTTGCGGACCGTGGCGATCAGCCGGCGGACCGTCGCGGCGTCGGAGACCGGGCGCAGTTCGTGGATCGGGTCGCTCGCCCCGTGGCCGTCCAGCATGGCCAGCTCGGCCCCGGCGTCCGGGTAGCCCATCGCGATCCGGGCGGTGAACCGGTCCCGCTGCGCCTCCGGCAGCGGGTACGTCCCCTCCATCTCGATCGGGTTCTGGGTGGCGATGACCATGAACGGGGTCTGCAGCTCGTAGCTGACCCCGTCCACCGTGACCTGCCGCTCCTCCATGCACTCCAGCAGCGCGGACTGGGTCTTCGGGGAGGCCCGGTTGATCTCGTCGCCGACGACGAGGTTGGCGAAGACGGCGCCCGGCTTGAACTCGAAGTCGTGGTTCTCCTGGTTGTAGACGCTGACCCCGGTGACGTCGCTGGGCAGCAGGTCGGGGGTGAACTGGATGCGCCGTACCGAGCAGTCGATCGAGCGGGCCAGGGCCTTGGCCAGCTTGGTCTTGCCCACCCCCGGCACGTCCTCGATGAGCAGGTGTCCCTCGGCGAGCAGGACGGCGAGGGCCAGCCGTACGGTGGCGGTCTTGCCCTCGATGACCTGCTCGATGTTGGCGACGATGGCGTCGCTCGCGGCACGGAACTCGTCCTGCGGCAGTGTGCCGCCCAACTCGTCCCAGGTCTGTTGTGTCACGGGCCTCCTCCTCGTCGCTGCGTGGCTGCTCTGGCCAGAGCCGATGGGACCCGCTCTTCCGCCAGGTCGGTGGATCCGCCCTGTCTAGATCGGTTGGATCCGCCGATAGGTTCGCGGGTTGACCGAACGGATGTGTGGTCCGGGCCACCCGCATGATTCAGGCTAGCCGTAATGCGGCGGGACGCCGACCACGGTTGGTGACAGAGCGGTAGGAAAATCATGTCCCGAACACGGAACGGACAGTAACCACTTCACTGAGTGGTCAGACAATGATGCGACTCGCTGCCCACTCCGCAGGTCGACCGGATGGTACGACCGGTTCGGACGCACGTGGTCGGGCCGGACCCGCTACAATCCGCTCATGGCCGGGTTCTTCCTGCTCCTTACCGAGCCGTGCTGATGCGCTGACCGCGCGACAGCACGGCTGCCCCTCGTGCGCGAGGGGCTTTTTTGTGCCCCGGATCCGCACCGTTCCTGACCACCCGACAGCCAGTACGACACGAGGTCACCAGCCAGCACGACGCGGGGGTTGCCCTGGCGGTGACGAGCGAGGCAAGGAGACGCCATGACCGAGGCAGTCGCACCGGCGACCGACACGCCACCCTTCCGGTACACCGCGGCGCTGGCGGGTGAGATCGAAACCCGCTGGCAGCAGATCTGGCAGGAGCGGGGCACCTTCCACGCGCCCAACCCGACCGGTCCGCTGGCCGACCCGGACCACCCCCGGGCCGGCGCGGAGAAGCTGTACGTACTGGACATGTTCCCCTACCCGTCCGGCGCCGGCCTGCACGTCGGGCACCCGCTGGGCTACATCGGCACCGACTGCTACGCCCGCTTCCAGCGGATGGCCGGCCGCAACGTGCTGCACGCCATGGGGTTCGACGCGTTCGGCCTGCCCGCCGAGCAGTACGCGGTGCAGACCGGTACCCACCCCAGGACCACCACCGAGGCGAACATCGAGCGGTACAAGGCCCAGCTGCGCCGGCTGGGACTGGCGCACGACGACCGGCGCTCGGTGGCCACCATCGACGTGGACTTCTACCGCTGGACGCAGTGGATCTTCCTGCAGATCTTCAACTCCTGGTACGACAGCGAGGCCCGCCGGGCCCGGCCGGTCAGCGAGCTGGTCGCCGAGTTCGAGGCGGGCAGCCGGCCCACCCCGGACGGCCGGCCGTGGGCCGAGCTGGACCCGGCCGAGCGGCGCCGGATCGTCGACGACCACCGGCTGGCGTACGTCTCCGAGGCGCCGGTGAACTGGTGCCCCGGACTGGGCACCGTGCTGGCCAACGAGGAGGTCACCGCCGACGGTCGGTCCGAGCGGGGCAACTTCCCGGTCTTCAAGCGCAACCTGAAACAGTGGATGATGCGGATCACCGCCTACGGTGACCGGCTGCTGGACGACCTGGAGCTGCTGGACTGGCCGGAGCCGATCAAGCTGATGCAGCGCAACTGGATCGGCCGGTCCACCGGGGCGCACATCGACTTCCCGACCGCCGCCGGTGCGCCGGTGCGGGTCTTCACCACCCGACCGGACACCGTCTTCGGCGCCACCTACATGGTGCTGGCCCCGGAGCACGAGCTGGTCGACGCGCTGGTCCCGGCGGCCTGGCCGGCCGGTACGAAGGACGCCTGGACCGGTGGGCACGCCAGCCCCCGGGCGGCCGTCGAGGCGTACCGCAAGGCGGCGGCGGCCAAGACCGACGTGGAGCGGCAGGCCGACGCCAAGGAGAAGACCGGTGTCTTCGTCGGCGCGTACGCCACCAACCCGGTCAACGGGGCGCAGATCCCGATCTTCGTCGCCGACTACGTGCTGGCCGGCTACGGCACCGGCGCGATCATGGCGGTACCCGGCCAGGACGAGCGGGACTGGGCCTTCGCCGAGGTGTTCGACCTGCCGATCATCCGGACCGTGCAGCCGGCGGAGGGCTTCGACGGCAAGGCGTACACCGGGGACGGTCCGGCGATCAACAGCGCCGCGCCCGAGCGCGGCCTGGACCTGAACGGCCTGGGGGTGACCGACGCCAAGGCCCGGATCATCGCCTGGCTGGAGGCCAACGGGCACGGTACCGGCGCGGTCACCTACCGGCTGCGGGACTGGCTGTTCAGCCGGCAGCGCTACTGGGGCGAGCCGTTCCCGATCGTCTACGACTCCTCCGGGAGCGCGATCGCGCTGCCCGAGTCGATGCTGCCGGTCGCGCTGCCCGAGGTGGACGACTTCTCCCCGAAGACCTTCGACCCGACCGACGCCGACTCCAACCCGGAGACCCCGCTGTCCCGGCGCCGGGACTGGGTGGAGGTGGAGCTGGACCTGGGTGACGGCCCGAAGCGGTACACCCGGGAGACCAACGTGATGCCGCAGTGGGCCGGCTCCTGCTGGTACGAGCTGCGCTACCTGGACCCGACCAACGCCGACCGGTTCGTCGACCCGACCAACGAGCGGTACTGGATGGGCCCGCAGGGTGCGGGGGACTCCGGGGGCACCGACCTGTACGTCGGTGGCGCCGAGCACGCCGTGCTGCACCTGCTGTACGCCCGGTTCTGGCACAAGGTGCTGTACGACCTGGGACACGTCTCCAGCGTCGAGCCGTTCCGGAAGCTGTTCAACCAGGGCATGATCCAGGCGTACGCCTACGTCGACTCGCGGGGCACGTACGTGCCGGCCGAGGAGGTCGTCGAGCGCGACGCTGCCTTCTTCCACGGCGACGCCGAGGTGCGCCGCGAGTACGGCAAGATGGGCAAGTCCCTGAAGAACGTGGTCACTCCGGACGAGATGTGCGAGGTGTACGGGGCGGACACGTTCCGGGTCTACGAGATGTCGATGGGCCCGCTGGAGGTCTCCCGGCCCTGGGAGACCCGGGCGGTCGTCGGGGCGTACCGCTTCCTGCAGCGGGTCTGGCGGACCGTGGTCGACGAGTCCACCGGTGAACTGCGGGTCACCGACACCCCGGCCGACGAGCCGACCCGCCGGCTGCTGCACCGGGTGATCGACGGGGTCCGGGGCGACATGTCGGGCATCCGGTTCAACACCGCGATCGCCAAGCTGATCGAGCTGACCAACGCGCTGACCAAGCTGCCGGCCACGCCGCGCGAGGTGGCCGAGCCGTTGGTGCTGATGGTGGCGCCGTTCGCCCCGCACATCGCCGAGGAACTGTGGCAGAAGCTGGGGCACTCCGGCTCGCTGGCGTACGCCGACTTCCCGGTGGCCGACCCGGCCCTGCTGGTCGCCGAGTCGGTGACCTACCCGGTGCAGATCAACGGCAAGGTACGCGGCCGGATCGAGGTACCCGCCGACGCGGCCGAGGTCGACGTGCGGGCCGCCGCCCTGGAGGCGGTCGCCGGCACGCTGGCCGGCAAGGAGCCGCGCAAGGTGATCGTGGTACCCGGCCGGATGGTCAGCATCGTCGCCTGACCACGCCGATCATGGAGTTGTGGTGGGTGGTTCACCCCGTTAAGTGGCTTCTGCGGGGCACCACAACTCCATGATCGACAGGTTGTCAGGCGGGGTGCGGGGGTCAGCGGCGGGCGGCCAGTGGCCGTTCGGCGCGCCACCAGCGGTGGATCAGTACCCCGCTGGCGATCAGACCGAGCGCGGCGGGCGCGGCGGCGAACCAGTTCACCTCGTCGGGTGAGCTCGCCGCAGCGCCCACCGCCGCGTAGCCGAACGCGGTGGGGGCCGAGGCGAGCACAGTGCCGGTGAGGAACGGCAGCACCCGGGCACCCGTGGTGCCGTAGCCGTAGCTGACCAGCCCGAAACCGGCGATCGGCAGCAGGCGTACGGTGACCACCCCGAGGACGCTCTGCCGGGTGAACCAGCCGTCCAGGCGGGCCAGCCGGCCCCGGACCCGTTCGGCGACGAACTCCCGGCCCAGCACCCGGCCCACCGCGAAGCCGAGCGCGGCGGCGAGCAGGGCCGCGCCCAGGGCGTACACGCCGCCCTCCAGCGGGCCGAACAGCGCACCCGAGGCCAGCGTGACGAAGGTCCGGGGGACCAGTGCCACCAGCAGCAGCGCGCCGCCGACGATCCCGGTGACCGGGGCGAACCCGCCGAGCGAGTCGGCGAGCTGCGGCAGCTCGGCCAGCTCCGGGCGGGGTACCAGTAGCACCACCAGGCCGCAGCCGGCGAGCAGGAGCAGGAGCAGGGCGAAACGCACCGCCGACCGCTGCCGCAGCAGCCGGCGGGCGGCGGCGATCACACCCGGGCGGCGACGGCGGCGCGTCGCTCGGCGCGGAGCCGGTCGGCCCAGGTGTCGTCCAGCGGCGGGAGCTGGTGTACCCCGGTCGCCCAGCGCAGCAGCAGGTCGGCGAGGGCGGGGTTGCGGGCCAGCGCCGGGCCGTGCGAGTACGTGCCGAGCAGCTTGCCGCGCCACGCCCCCTCGGTGGCCCCGTCGTTGCCGATCCCGGCGGTGACCCGGGCCAGCGGGGCGACGCCGGGGCCGAGGTGGGTCCGGCCGCCGTGGTTCTCGAAGCCGCTCAGCGGTGGCAGGCCCAGCCGGGGGTCGACGTCCCCGGCCAACTCGCCGACCGCCCGGGACGGACCCCGGTCGGAGTGCAGGTCGAGCAGCTCCAGCCCGGCGTACTGGGCGCCCTTGGCGAAGAAGGAGGTACCGAGCAGCTGGTAGCCGGCGCAGACCCCGAAGACCACCGCCCCCTGTGCGGCGGCCCGGTGCAACCCGCCGTCGGCGAGCAGCCGCTGGGCACCCAGGGCCTGCGGACCGTCCTCGCCGCCACCGATCAGGTAGATGTCGGCACTGGTCGGCATCGGCTGGTCCGAGCGGATCTCGATGGCCTCCACCGGCATGCCGCGCTGCTGGGCCCGGCGGGCCAGGATCAGCAGGTTGCCCCGGTCGCCGTAGGTGGACAGCAGGTCCGGGTAGACCCAGACGATGCGCAGACTCTCAGTTGACACGGTCCAGCTCCGCTCGGATGTCCTGGAAAGCGGTGTAGTTGGCGATGACCTCCAGCCGCCCGGGCGGTACCTCCGCGATGGCTGCGGCGAACGTCCGGACGTGCTGGAACGGCACCTCGTTGACGGTCAACCGGACCGCCAGGTCGTACGCCCGGTCGCCGGTGATCAGCACCTGCCGGCCGCGTAGTGGGGCGAAGTCGACGTCGAACAGCCAGGAGGTGTCCAGCCCGTCGGGGTCCCGGGCGTTGATGGAGAGCAGGGTGGGCGCCTCGTCGGCCATGTCGAACGCCTCCAGCCAACTGGCCGGGTTCTTCGCCAGCAGCAGCCGGATGTTGCGCCCGTCCCGCTGTACCTGCGCGTACCGGCCGGCGATGGAGGCGACGTCCTTGAGCCGGTAGACGGCGTCGACCGGGCGTACCCCGAACTCGGCGGCCACGGCCAGCGCGGTGGCGGCGTTGCCGACGTTGACCCGCCCCGGCAGTTGCAGGTTGACCTTGTGCCAGGCGCCGCTCGGGTCGAGTACGCCGTCGTCCTCCACCACCCAGTGCGGCTGCGGGCGGCGCAGCGGGCAGCCGGTGCACCACCACTGCTCACCGTTGCGCTGGATGGTCGAGCCGCACTCCGGGCAGACCCACGAGTCGTCGTGCCAGCGCTGGCCGGCGCTGAACCAGGTGACCTGGGGGCCCTGGACGTACTGGCCCTGCACCACCGGCGGGGTGACCGCCCAGACCACCATCGGGTCGTCGGCGTTGGCCACCACCCGGACCTGGGGATGGCGGACCAGCGCGGACCGCCAGAGCTGCGCCATCATCGCCACCTCCTTGGCCCGGTCGAGCTGGTCCCGGGAGAGGTTGAGCAGCGCCACCACGTGGGGGTTGGTGGCGTCGAGCACCTGGGAGAGGTAGTGCTCGTCGACCTCCAGTACCGCGTACGGCGTGTTGCCGGCCTTGGCCAGCGCCGAGGTGTGCCCGGTGGGCATGTTGGCGCCGAACGAGTTGGTCGCGACGGGGCCGAGTACGCCGACCGCAGCGGTGGTGAGCCGGGTGGTGGTGGTCTTGCCGTTGGTGCCGGAGATCAGGGCGATGGCCCGTCCGGCCGCGAGGTGGGCCAGCAGGTCAGGATCGATCTTGAGGCCGAGCCAACCACCGATCACCGATCCGTCGCCGCGGCCCGCGGCGCGCGACAGCGCTCCGGCGGTCCGCGACACGGAGCTGGCGACCTTGGCCCGCAGGGGCAGCTTCGCGTCCGTCACGTTCGCGAGGTTACCGGACCGGACATCCCACCAGATCGCCGCCGAGGCCGAACGGATCGCCGCTGAGGCCGAACCGTTCGGTCGTACGGTGCCGACCGACGGTTGGATCTTGGTGATCCGGTTGGAGTCGATCAATGTCAGAAAGCGGACCAGGGCATTCGGGTGTTCCCGCCCTCCACTTCACTCCACCCCCTCTGACGTGCACTTTTGAACGGCGAAGTGGCGCGCCGCGCGGTTGAAGTTGGTTGCGGGTGGAGGGAAGTGGAGTAGAGTGGGGCGCAATGGTGAGGCCGGGAGGGCCCACCGGCCCGGGGGGTCAGCGGTGCCGCGAACACCGCTATGGGCAAGGGGGTTGGGCCGATGTTTCTCGGCACCCACACTCCGCGCCTGGACGACAAAGGCCGGCTGATCCTTCCGGCGAAGTTCCGGGACGAGTTGGCGGGAGGTGTCGTGATCACCAAGGGGCAGGAGCATTGCCTCTATGTCTTCCCGATGCCCGAGTTCCAGCGGATCGCTGAGCAACTGCACGCGCAGCCGATGACGAACAAGGCCGCGCGGGCGTACAACCGGGTCTTTTTCGCCAGTGCCCACGACGAGGTCCCCGACAAGCAGGGCCGGGTAACCATCCCGGTCCACTTACGCCAGTACGCGGAACTCGACCGCGACCTGGTGGTGATCGGGGCCAGCACGCGGGTGGAGATCTGGGACAGGCAGAAGTGGGAGACCTACCTCGCGGAGAGCGAAGGCGACTTCGCCGACATCGAGGAGGGGGTGTTGCCGAGCAGTCTGTAGGGCGTGTCGCACCCGACGTACTGCAAGATCTCCAGCCGCTCCGAGCTCCTGGCGCCCCTTCCCCGGTGCCAGGCGCGGGATCTGTTCAGGGCCGCGGCCTGAAGCGGACGAGAGCGGATGGGGATCTGGCGGTATGACGGAAATGTCACACCTTTACGGAATGCTGAACGAAAGCAACGGTTGACAGTGGGGGTCGGCATGGGGGAGCTACGCGGTACGCATGTGCCGGTGCTGCTTGAGCGGTGTCTCGAGTTGCTCGCCCCCGCGCTCGACCGGGGTGGCCGGACGGTCCACGTCGACGCGACGCTCGGTCTCGGTGGGCACGCCGAGGCGGTCCTCGCCGCGCATCCGTCCACCGTCCTGATCGGACTGGACCGGGACACCGAGGCACTGGCCCACGCCGGGGCCCGACTGGCCCGGTACGCCGACCGGATCCATCTCGTGCACGCCGTCTACGACGAGCTGCCCGAGGTGCTCGACCGCCTGGGGATCCCGGCGGTGGACGGTGTCCTGTTCGACCTGGGCGTGTCGTCCCTGCAACTCGACGAACCCGATCGCGGGTTCGCCTACGCGCAGGACGCGCCGCTGGACATGCGGATGGACCAGACCCGGGGGGTGACGGCCGAGGAGGTCGTCAACACCTACTCCCATGGGGATCTGGCCCGGGTGCTGCGGGTCTACGGCGAGGAGAAGTTCGCGGGCCGGATCGCCTCGGCGATCCTGCGGGAACGGGAGCGCGGCCGGATCACCTCGTCGGCGCGGCTCGCCGAGCTGGTCCGCGAGTCGATCCCGGCCCCGGCCCGACGAACGGGCGGACACCCGGCAAAGAGAACGTTTCAGGCTTTACGGATCGAGGTAAACAGAGAACTGGCGGCGCTGGAGACGGCGCTGCCGGCCGCTCTGGACGCACTGTCCCCGGGCGGTCGCCTGGTGGTCCTGTCCTACCACTCGCTGGAGGACCGGCTCACCAAGCACGCGCTCGCGGCCCGGGCCCGCAGTTCGGGCCCGGTCGACCTCCCGGTCGAGCTGCCCGGGACGGGCCCGACGCTGCGGCTGCTCAGCCGTGGTGCCGAGCTTCCCGGGGAGGCGGAGGTCGCCGCCAACCCGCGCGCCGCCTCGGTGCGGCTGCGGGCGGCGGAGCGGATCGACCCGACGAGTACCACCCAGACGCGTGACAACGGCAGGGCCGGCCGCGAACGGCCCCGCCGGAAGGTGAAGGGGATGCACCTGCCGGGCGCTGCGGCGCCTGCGGAGGCCGTGGCGCGAGCTGCGGCGCGACCGGCGGACCAGGGGGGTCCGGAGCGGGTGCCAGGGGACGGCACGGGCACGGCGGAACAGGGGGAGGGATTATGAACGTCAACAAGCGCGACCGTCGGGACACCGGCGCAGCGCGCGGCGCTGGGCAGCGCACACCGCGGTCGGGGGGCCGGACCACGGCGGAGCGTACGGCGGGCGGCGGCACCCGGGTGCCGGCTGTGGACCGGGACACCCACCTGCGAAGGGCCCGCAGCCGGGGGGCAGGCGAGTTCCCGGTGCAGGGCAGTGCGGCACTGAAGCCGGTGGAGCGGGTGTCGACGCGGACCGCGCCGGCCACCCCGACCGGGCCGCGACTGCGGGTCGCACCGCCGCCGCCGGTGACGGTGCCCCAGGCGCCGTTCGTGGCGCTGATCCTGGCGCTCGTGGTCGGTGGCGTGCTCGGCATCCTGGTGATCAATACCAAGATCAACGAGAACGCGTTCCGGCTCGACAAGCTCCAGCAGCAGCAGGCCAAGCTCAACATTGAGGAACAGCAGCTCAACAAGGAGATCGCCGAGGCGGCGATGCCGGGCAACCTGACCGCCAACGCCCGCAAGCTGGGTCTGGTCGAGTCCGAGCAGCCGGCCTTCATCCGGCTGCCCGACGGCCGGCTGATCGGGGTGCCACAGCCGGCCGGCGGCCAGCCGTCGATCACCAGCCAGCAGGGCACGGGGGGATGATCGGTGCCACCAAGATCGGATGAACCGCGCCGGGACCCGCCAGGGGCCCGGCGCGGTTCGGCACGGGGTGGTTCCGGTGCCCAGCCCGGCGAGCCCGGCCTCGGTGGTATCTCCGAGGCCCGCGCCTACACCCCCCGGGGCCGTACCGTCCGGGAATCCGCCGAGCAGCGGCGTACCCCCCGGTCCAGTCGGTCCGGTGACCCGTTCCGGCCGGCCCTGCAGGTGCTCGACGGTGGTCGGGAGGTGCCGGTCCGGACCACCCGGCGCAGCGCACCCGCGGCGGGCGCCAAGACCGTGCGCACCGTCCCGGCCCGGACCGGGCGGGATGACGAGCCGCCGCCCCGTCGGCGTACCACCCCGGCAGCCGGCCGGCGGACCGGTCGACCGGCCACCCGTCGGCCGCTCCGCAAGAAGCCCCGCCCGCCGAAGCTGGCCGATTCCCGGCTGCGGCTGCGCCTGGGTACCCTGCTGGTCCTGGCGCTCTTCGCCACCATCGGGATCCGGCTGGTGGTCCTCCAGGTCGTCGACGCCCCGGCATACGCGGGCGGCGGGCGTGAGGACCGGCTGCGGATCGTCTACCTGCCCGCCGCCCGGGGCGCGATCTACGACCGGGACGGGGCCCCACTGGCGCACAGCGTCGAGGCACGGTACGTCTACGCCGACCCGACGCTGGTCAAGGACCGGGAGAAGACCGCAGAGATCCTCTCCCCGCTGCTCGGCGTACCCCGCTCGGAACTGGTCAAGCGGATGGCCCCCCGGAAACGGGACGGCGACGTCTCCCAGTTCGAGTACCTCGCCCGGGGGGTACGCATCGAGAAGGCCAAGCAGATCGAGAAGCTGGAGCTCCGCGGCATCTTCACCGACCGGGACGAGCGCCGCGAGGTGCCCGGCGGCGACCTGGCCGCCAACCTGATCGGGTTCACCAGCCAGGACATGGCCGGCCTGGAGGGGCTGGAGGCCCGTTACGACGAACTGCTGCGCGGCGAGACCGGCAAGCGGGTCTTCGAGGTCGGGCAGGGGGACCTGAACGCGCCGATCCCCGGCGGGTACAGCCGTACCACCGAGGCCCGGCCGGGCAGCTCGCTGGAACTCACCATCGACCGGGACCTCCAGTTCCAGGCGCAGCGCTACCTGAGCGAGCGGATGGCCGAGGTGCGGGGCAGCACCGGCGCCGCCATCGTCATCGACATCCGGACCGGCGAGGTGCTGGCCCAGGCCAGCCACCCCACCTACAACGCGGCGACCCCGTTCCCCAGCAAGCCGACCGACCGGGAGGACGCGGCCACCAGCTTCGTGGTCGACCCCGGCTCGGTACACAAGGCGATCACCTTCGGCGCGGCGCTCCAGGAGGGCGTCATCAAGCCGGACACCGCCTTCCCGGTGGCCAACACCATCGTCAAGGGCGACACCCCGTTCTCCGACACCCACCGGGCCAACGGCCGGCCGATGAGCCTGCCCGGGATGATGGCCTACTCGTCGAACGTCGGCACCATCCGGATCGCCGACGCGCTGGGCAAGGACCGGCTCTACGACTACCAGCAGCGCTTCGGGCTGGGTAAGCCGACCGGCGTGGGGATGCCCGGCGAGGCGTCCGGCCGGCTGCTGCCGCCGGCCGAGTGGAGCGGATCGTCGTACGGGTCGGTGCCGATCGGGCACAGCGTGGACGCCACGCCGTTGCAGATGGCGGCGGTCTACGCCACCATCGCCAACAACGGCACCTACGTGCAGCCCCGGCTGGTGCGGGCGACCATCGGCCCGGACGGGAAACGGACCCCCGCCCCGGACCCGGTGACCCGCCCGGTGCTCAGCCCGGAGAACGCCGCCGCGCTACGCCACATCCTGGAGGCGGTGACCACCGTGCCGGACGCCACCGGACTGCGGGCCCGGATCCCCGGCTACCGGGTGGCCGGCAAGACCGGCACCGGCTGGCGCCTGGTCAACGGCCGGAAGGTGTCCGGCGAGGTGGCCTCCTTCATCGGCATGGCGCCGGCGGACAACCCCCGGTACGTGGTGGCGGTCTTCGCGCACACCCCCGGTGGCGGCGGCGGGGACATCTCCGCCCCGGTCTTCAAGGACCTGATGGGGTACACACTCCGGCACAACAAGGTGCCGCCGAGTAGCGGTACGAAAGCCCCGAACTTCACCGTCTATCCCCGCTGAGCAGGCACGGCAGGACATCATCGGGGAGTGGCGACGAACCACCGGGGCGGCTGTGCGGTCGGGGCCGGCGGAGAGGGTAGGGTCTGACGCCGTGCCCGGCAATCCTCGTCCCCGTACCGTCCCACCTGTCCGGCTCGGCGACCTCGCCGCGCGGCTCACGGTCGTGGCCCCGGCCGGCGCCGCCGACCTGACGGTGACCGGGGTGACCCACGCCAGCGGGGACGTGCGACCCGGCGATCTCTACGCGGCACTGCCCGGTGCCCGCCGGCACGGCGCCGAGTTCATCCCGGCGGCCCGGGCCGCCGGTGCGGTGGCGGTGCTCACCGACCCGGCCGGCGTCGGCACCGCCGAGGAGGCCGGGCTGCCCACCCTCGTCGTGGCCGATCCCCGGGTGGTGCTCGGTACGGTCGCCGCCGCCGTCTACGGCGAGCCGAGCCGCGACCTGACCATGATCGGGGTGACCGGCACCGCCGGGAAGACCTCGACCGCCTACCTCATCGAGTCGGGGCTGCGCGCCGCCGGGCACGTCACCGGCCTGATCGGCACCGTGGAGACCCGCCTCGGTGATCTCCGGGTGGACAGCGTCCGCACCACCCCGGAGGCCACCGACCTGCACGCCATGCTGGCCGCTGCCCGCGAGCAGGGGGTGACCTCGGTGGTGATGGAGGTGTCCAGCCACGCGCTGGCCATGGGCCGGGTCGGCGGGGTGCGCTTCGCGGTCGGCGGCTACACCAACTTCGGTTCCGACCACCTCGACTTCCACGCCGACGTGGCCGACTACTTCGCCGCGAAGGCCCAACTCTTCGACGGCCGGTGCGCGGTCGAGGTGCTCAACCACGACGACCCGGCGCTGCGCCCGCTGTACCAGCCGGCCACGGTCAGCTACTCCGCAGCCGGTGACCCGACCGCGACCTGGTGGGCCGGCGACGTGCGCGACGCCGGGTACGCCCAGCGGTTCACCGCGCACGGGCCGGACGGGATCACCGTCGCCGCCGGCGTCGGCCTGCCCGGCCGGCACAACGTCGCCAACACGCTGCTCGCCATCGCCATCCTGGTGGCCGCCGGGGTCGACCCGCAGACCGCTGCGGCCGGGGTGGCCGCCTGTCCGGGCGTACCGGGTCGGCTGGAGCTCATCGACGCCCCCGGGCCGGTCCGTGGGGTGGTCGACTACGCGCACAAGCCGGACGCGATCGTGGCCGCCCTGGCCGCCCTCCGGGAACCGGGCGAAGCCGGCCGGCTGATCTGCGTCCTCGGCGCCGGCGGTGACCGGGACCGGGGTAAACGCCCGGTGATGGGTGCCGCCGCCGCCCGGGGCGCCGACCTGCTGCTGATCACCGACGACAACCCGCGTACCGAGGACCCGGCGACGATCCGGGCCGAGGTACGGGCCGGTGCGGAGAGCGCCGGTGGACGGGGCCGGATCCTGGAGGTCGCCGGCCGTCGGGCGGCGATCGACGAGGCGGTCCGGCTGGCCGAGCCGGGTGACGTGATCGCGGTGCTCGGCAAGGGGCACGAACGCGGTCAGGAGATCGGTGGCGAGGTGCACCCCTTCGACGACAAGGTGGAGCTGGCCGCTGCGTTGACCAGTCGGTTCGGACATCTGGTGGAGCGGTCATGATCGAGATGAGCCTGGCCGGGGTGGCGGAGGCGGTCCACGGCCGGCTGGTCGCCGCCGACCCGGCCGCCACGGTCACGTCAGCCGTGGAGTTCGACTCCCGCAAGGTCGGGCCGGGGTCGCTCTTCGTGGCGTTCCCCGGGGAGAAGGTCGACGGTCACGACTACGCCGCTGCCGCCGTCGCGGCGGGCGCGGTCGCCGTACTCGGCACCCGGGAGGTACCCGGGGTGCCGATGGTGCTCGTCGACGACGCGCTGACCGCGCTGGGGCGGCTGGCCCGTGCGGTGGTCGACCGGCTGCCCGGGCTGACCGTGGTCGGTCTGACCGGTTCCTCCGGCAAGACCAGCACCAAGGACATGATCGCCCAGCTGCTGGTCCGGCTCGGCCCCACGGTGGCACCGCCGGGATCGTTCAACAACGAGCTGGGGCACCCCTGGACCGCGTTGCAGGCCGGTCCGCTGACCCGTTTCCTGGTGCTGGAGAAGGGCGCCCGGGGGCGGGGACACGTCCGCTACCTCTGCGAGGTGGTGCCACCCCGGATCGCGGTGGTGCTCAACGTCGGGGTGGCACACATCGGCGAGTTCGGCTCGGCCGACGCCATCGCCGAGGCGAAGGGCGAGCTGGTGGAGGGGCTGCCCGCCGACGGGCTGGCGGTGCTCAACGCCGACGACCCCCGGGTGTCCGCCATGTCGGCGCGGACCGGGGCCCGGGTGGTCCGCTACGGCGAGGCGGCCGACGCCGACCTGCGGGCCGTCGACGTCACCCTCGACGAGCGCGGACGGCCGTCGTACGCCCTGGTCACCCCGGAGGGGAGCGCGCCGGTGCGGCTCGGCCTGACCGGCCGGCACCAGGTATCCAACTCGTTGGCCGCCGCCGCCGTGGCCCGGGAGGTCGGCATGCCCCTGGCCGAGCTGGCGGTGGCCCTCGGCGAGCTGGGTCTGGTCTCCACCCGCCGGATGGACGTGTTCGACCGGCCGGACGGCGTCACGGTGATCGACGACTCGTACAACGCGAACCCCGCGTCGATGGCCGCGGCGCTGCGCGCCCTGGCCGGCATGGGGCAGGGCCGCCGGACCGTGGCGGTCCTGGGCTACATGGCCGAACTCGGCCCGTACGAATCCGACGGGCATGCCGAGGTGGGCCGGATCGCGGCCGAACTCGGCGTCGACCGGCTGCTCGTGGTGGGCCAGCCGGCCGCGTCCATTCATCAGGGCGCGACAGCGGTACAGGACTGGGGAGGAGAGTCGGTGCTGGTTACCGATCAGGCGGAAGCCGTCGGGATACTGCGGAGCGAGCTACGACCGGGCGATGTCGTCCTGGTCAAGGGCTCCCGCTACCGCACCTGGGAGGTCGCCGACGCGCTGCGCGCCGACGGCGCCACGGGAACTGACGCAGGGGTGGCTCCGGCGTGAGGGCGGTCATCGTCGCCGTCGGGGTGGCGTTCCTGATCTCCCTGTTCTGCACCCCGATCGCCATCAAGGTCTTCACCCGGCTCAAGGCCGGACAGCCGATCCGGGCCGAGGGCCCGGCGATGCACCAGGGCAAGAAGGGCACCCCCACCATGGGTGGCGTGGTGTTCATCATCGCCACGGTGATCGCGTACGTCGCCGGTCACCTCGCCCTGACCACCCTGCCGGACCAGCAGATCGCCCAGGTCGAGCCGACCATCACCGCGCTGGTGCTGCTCGGGTTGATGGTCTTCTCCGGCGCGGTCGGTTTCATCGACGACTTCCTGAAGGTCCGCAAGCGCAACAGCGCCGGTCTCAACAAGCGCGGCAAACTGTTCGGCCAGATCCTGGTCGGCGCGGTCTTCGGGGTGATCGCGCTCTACTTCCCGAGCAGCATGGTCGACGCCGCGGGGACGGCCACCAACGTCGAGACGGTGGGCAGCACCACCCTCTCCTTCATCCGCGACATCGACGCGCTGCAGGTCGGCAAGGTCGCCTCCGTCATCATCTTCATCTTCGTGGTGATGGCGGCCACCAACGGCGTCAACCTGACCGACGGTCTGGACGGCCTGGCCACCGGTGCCTCGGTGATGGTGCTCGCCGCGTACGCCCTGATCGCGTTCTGGCAGTACCGGCACTGGTGCGCCGACCCCAACTACACCGAGAAGTACTGTTACGCGGTCCGTGACCCGCTGGAGATCGCCCTGATCGCCGGTGCGGCGGCCGGTGCCTGCGTCGGCTTCCTCTGGTGGAACACCTCACCGGCGCGGATCTTCATGGGCGACACCGGTGCCCTGGGCCTGGGTGGCCTGATCGCCGGTATGGCGATGTCCACCCGGACCGTGCTGCTGCTGCCGATCATCGGCGGACTCTTCGTCATCATCACCATGTCGGTGGTCATCCAGATCATCTCGTTCCGGACCACCGGTAAGCGGGTCTTCCGGATGTCGCCGTTGCAGCACCACTTCGAGCTGGCCGGGTGGAGCGAGGTCAACATCGTGGTCCGCTTCTGGATCATCGCCGGGATCGGGGTGGCCATCGCGCTGGGCCTGTTCTACAGCGAGTTCCTCGCCAACGTCAGCTGACCCGGCGGGCCGTCGCCGAAGGGCCCCTGCCGCCGCCGAAAACGGCAGGCAGGGGTCCTTCCGCGCATCCGGGGCGACACGCCGCAGGTCGGGCGCCTGTCCCCGCCGACGGGCGGTACCGGTGATGATGGGCGCATGGGGGAGGGACACGACAGAACGGGCAGCACCCGCGAGTACCCGCTCCGGCAGTCCGGCGGTGGACGTACCCCGGACCAGCCGGCCGGTGCGGACGGGCCCGGCGCGGCACCGCGCGGCCTGGACGCGGCGGCCGGTGGGCTGGCCGCGCTGCGTGGCCTGCTGGCCCGGCCGCTCGCCTCCTACTACCTGCTGATCTCCAGTGCCGGGCTGCTGCTGGTGATCGGCCTGACCATGGTCTTCTCGGCCACCAGCGTCAAGGCGTACGCCGAGGACGGCAACGCCTACGCCGACCTCACCAAGCAGGCCGTCTTCGCGGTCGTCGGCCTGGTCGCGTTCTGGGCCTGCCAGCGGCTGCCCGCGCGTACCTACCGGGTGCTCGGCCGACCGCTGCTCGGCCTCTCCGTGGTGCTGCTGCTGATCCTCAACGCCCTGCTCGCCTGGGCGTCGCTGCGGGACCTAAAGGTCGCGAAGATCGGCCCGGTCGAGGCCAATCTGCTCTGGCTCTACATCGGCCCGATCCAGTTGCAGCCCAGTGAGCTGGCCAAGTTCGCCCTGGTGCTCTGGGGTGCCGACGTGATCGCCCGCAAGGGCGCCGAGCTGGGCTGGTGGCGGGAACTGGCCACCCCGCTCTTCCCGGTGGTCGGGCTGCTCTTCGTCCTGGTCGGCTACAACGACCTCGGTACGATGCTCTGCCTGCTGGCCCTGGTGGTCGGCCTGCTCTGGGCGGCCGGGGTCCGGCTGCGGATCTTCGCGGCACTGTCGGCGCTGGGCCTGCTCGGGATCAGCCTGCTGATCGCGGTCGCCTCGCTCGGCGCCGGCTCCGGCGACAAGGATGCGGAGAACTACCGGCTGGCCCGGTTGACCATGTTCCTCAACCCGCCGCCGCCGAACGAGTGCAACCTCGATGACTGCTACCAACTCGCCCAGGCCCGGTACGCCATCGACAACGGCGGCTGGTTCGGGGTGGGGCTCGGCAAGAGCAGCGCCAAGTGGGACTGGCTCCCCGCTGCGGACAACGACTTCATCTTCGCGGTGCTCGCCGAGGAGTTGGGCGTGGTCGGCTGTACCGTGGTGCTCGCCCTCTTCGCCGTCCTCGCGTACACCGGGCTGCGAATCGCCCGGCGGGTCTCCGACCCGTTCCGGCGGCTCGCCGCCGCAGCGGTGACCACCTGGCTGGTCAGCCAGACCGTGATCAACATCGGTGGGGTGGTCGGGCTGCTCCCCATCACCGGTCTGCCGCTGCCGTTCATCTCCGACGGCGGCAGCGCCCTGGTGGTCACGATGGCCGCGATCGGCATGCTCGCCTCGTTCGCCCGGGCCGAACCCGATGCGGCGAGGGCCCTGCACGCGCGCCCGCCGGCCCGGTGGGTCCGCCTACTCTGGGCCCCGCTGCCGCCGATCCCCGGCCGGCGCACGGTACCGCCGTCGGCCGCCGACGACCGGGCCACCCCCGGCCGGGAGCGGCCGACGCCGACCCGGGACCGGTCGACGGCACGGGACTCTTCGCCACCCCGGGACCGCGCCGCAGCCCGCCGCGACGACGGCGTACCACCGCCCCGGGTGCCCCGGAGCCGCTCCGGTCCGGCGAGCGAGAGGAGACGGTGATGGGTCCGCTGCGGTCGGTGGTCCTGGCCGGCGGCGGTACCGGGGGGCACGTCTACCCGTTGCTGGCGTTCGCGGACTGCCTGCGCCGGCACGACCCGTCGGTCCGGATCACCTGCGTCGGTACCCCCCGTGGCCTGGAGAACGACCTCATTCCTGCACACGGGTACGACCTGCGGCCGATCCCCGCCCACCAGCTCCCCCGGTCGCTCAACATGAATCTCATCCGGACGCCCGACCGGATGTGGCGGGCGGCCCGCGCGGCGGGCCGGGTACTCGACGAGGTGGCCGCCGACGTGGTGGTCGGCTTCGGCGGTTACGTCTCGGTCCCCGCCTACCTGGCCGCCTGGCGTCGGGAACTGCCGATCGTCGTCCACGAGGTGAACGTCCCGCCGGGCGTCGCCAACCGGCTCGGCATGACGTTCACGAAACATGTGGCGGTGGGCTTCCCGCACCAGCCGGTCCAGGCCGAGTCGCTGCGCCACGCCCGGGTGGTCGGGGTGCCGCTGCGCCGGGGGATCGCCACGCTGGACCGGGCGGCCCGGCGGGCCACCGCCCGGGAACACTTCGGGCTCCGTCCGGACCTGCCCACCCTCTTCGTGGCCGGCGGGTCGCAGGGTGCCCGGTCGATCAACCAGGCGGTCGCCGGGGCGGCCGGCCGGCTGGCCGGGGCGGGGGTGCAGGTGCTGCACGTCATCGGGGCCCGCAACGAGCCGGTGCCGGTCCCGGCGGACCTGCCGGTGCCGTACGTCACTCTGCCCTATCTGTCGGAGATGGAACTCGGCTACGCCGCCGCCGACCTGATGCTGGCCCGGGGCGGGGCGATGACCTGCGCCGAGGTGGCCGCGATCGGGCTGCCCACGATCTACGTGCCGTACCCGCACAGCAACCAGGAGCAGAAGCGCAACGCGCTGCCGGTGGTGCAGGCCGGTGGCGGGCTGCTGGTCGACGACGCCGAGCTCAGTCCGGCCTGGCTGGAACACCACGTCATCCCGCTGATCCGGGATCCGCAGCGGCTGGCCGCGATGGGGGCCGCCGCCGCCGGGTACGGCCGCCGTGACGGTGACGAGGCGCTGCTCGCCTTCGTCCACGAGGCGGTCGGCCGGTGACCGTAACCGAGAGCCCCGCAGTCGCGAACGGACGGGTAGCTGTGGTGAGCGCGAGGAGCGAGCTTGCGAGCCCCGCAGTCGCGAACGGACGGGTAGCCCGGTGAGGCGGCCGGCCGTTATGGAAAGGTTCTCCCTATGAACACCGCACAGTTCAGCCCGGCCGGCACGCTCACCGCGGAGGACCTGGGTACGGTTCACCTGATCGGGGTGGGTGGGGTCGGCATGAGCGGCCTGGCCCGACTGCTGCTGACCCGGGGTATCCCGGTCTCCGGCAGCGAACTGCGGGAGTGGCCGTCACTGGTGGGCCTGCGGGCGCTGGGTGGTCGGATCCACATGACCCACGACGTGGCCAACCTCGACGAGGTCGACACCGTGGTCTACTCGACGGCCATCCCGGCTGACCACATCGAGATGGTCGAGGCCCGTCGCCGAGGGCTGCGGGTGCTGCATCGGTCGGAGGCGCTGGCGGCGGCGATGACCGGTCGGCGGGCGATCGCCATCGCCGGGACGCACGGCAAGACCACCACCACCTCGATGATGACCCTGGTCTTCCAACAGGCCGGGCAGGATCCGTCGTTCGTCATCGGCGGGGAGATCTCCGAGGTGGGGTCCGGGGCGCACCACGGCACCGGCGAGTACTTCGTGGTGGAGGCCGACGAGAGCGACCGGTCGTTCCTGATCTACCGGCCGTTCGTCTCGGTGATCACCAACATCGAGGCGGACCACCTCAACACCTACGGCGACTACGCCGGGCTGGAGGCGGCCTTCGCCGAGTTCGCCCGGCTCACCGACCCCGAGGGCTTCGTGGTGACCTGCGCGGACGATCCGGGTACCCGACGACTCGCCGAGGTGCTGCGGGCCGAGGGCCGACGGGTCTTCACCTACGGTGAGTCGGCCGACGCGGACCTGCGGCTGAGCGACATCACCTCCTCCGCCCACGGGGTCCGTTACCTGGCAGGCGTGGAGGGGCAGTCGCTGGGCGAGATCCGGCTGCCGACGCCGGGGCGGCACCTGGGGCTGAACAGCGCGGCGGCGGTGCTGACCGCGTACCAGCTCGGGCTGCCGCTGGAGGCGATCACCGCGGCCCTGGCCGCGTTCCCCGGGGTCCGGCGCCGCTTCGAGCGCAAGGGCACCGCCGACGGCGTCCTGGTGTACGACGAGTACGCGTACCACCCGACCTCCATCACCGCCGCGCTGCGCACCATGCGGGAGGTGGCCGGGGACGGTCGCCTGGTCGTGGTCTTCCAGCCGTACCGGCTCTACCGGACCCGCGACCTCCAGCAGGAGCTGGCCGAGGCGTTGGCGCTGGCCGACGAGGTGGTGGTGATGGAGGTGTTCGGCCCGGGCGAGGTACGCCAGCCGGGTGAGGGCGGGGTCGCCCTGACCGCAGCGATCGACCTGCCTGAGGCACAGAAGGTGTTCGTGGAGTCCTGGGAGGCGGTTCCGGCGGAGGTGCTGCGCCGGGCGCGCCTGGGTGACGTGGTGGTCACCATGGGGGCCCCGCCGATCTCGCTGATGGGCGACGAACTGCTTGACGCGCTGCTGCGCCGTGCGGCCGGTCCGGCCTCGCCGGACCAGGGGGACGGCGCGGCGCCCACGGTCGGATGAGCCCCGGGCCGTCGCGGGGACGGACCGCCGGTGCGGACGCTGCGTCCCGGCGCGGTCCGGAGCGCCGTTGGCAGCTGGTCCGGGCCGGCAGCGACGCCGTACCGCCGTCGACCCGCCGGTTCATGCGCCGGGCGCGGCAGCGCCGGATGCGGGCCGCCCTGCCCTGGGCCGTCGCGGCGGGGGTGGCCGTGCTGGCCGGTCTGGTCGCCTGGACGCTGCTCGGTACCGGCCTGTTCGGCGTACGCGAGGTGCGGGTGACCGGCAACGACCTGGTCACCGCCGTGCAGGTGCGGGACGCGGCGGCGGTGCCGGACGGGATGCCGCTGGCCCAGGTGGATCTGGCCGGAGTGGCGGACCGGATCGGCAAGTTGCCGCCGGTCGAGCGGGCGACGGTGTCCCGGCAGTGGCCGGACCGGCTGCTGGTCGAGGTGGTGGAGCGGACGCCTGCGGCGGTGGTGCCTCGGGCCGGCCGGTTCGCGGTGATCGACTCCTCCGGCACGGTGTTCCGTGATCTCGCGGAGCCTCCGCCGGGGCTGCCGGTGGCCCGGGTGGCCACCCCGGGCCGGGACGATCCGGGGACCCGGGCGGCGCTCGACGTGCTCGCCGCGTTGACTCCGGAGCTGCGGGCCCAGCTTGTGGACGTGACCGTGGAGGGGCTGGCCCGGATCACCGTGCGGTTGCGGGGGGACCGGAAGGTGATCTGGGGCGACGCGACCCGGGGGGAGACCAAGGCTCGGGTGGCGACCGCGTTGCTCAGTCGGAAAGCCGACACCATCGATGTGAGTGCCCCGGACGTGGTGACCTTCCGCTGACCGGCTGTACCGGTCGTCCCCGCTGGCCGGTCCGGTCCGGACCCACCGTTGTGGCCGGTCGCGGCGCTCCAGGCGCGGCTGGTGTGGGCCGCGCCACGGCTGGGTACCGGTACGCCCCCCGGGTTTGTCCCTGGGTGTGGCGACACGCCGGGTGTGGTCCTTGGCTGGTGGCGTGGAGCCGCTTACGTTGCCCCGAGAGGATCAGTGGTTGACATAACTGTAAGCCTCTAGTAGAGGGTGAGGGTTAACCTTCACCCTCCTGGCTGTAAGTGGATGTCGACCGGCCGAGCGGGACCCGGTCGGCGCCGCCAATCTCGAAGGGAAGGACCCCGATGACACCTCCGCACAACTACCTGGCGGTCATCAAGGTCGTCGGCATCGGTGGCGGCGGCGTCAACGCCGTCAACCGGATGATCGAGGTTGGGCTCAAGGGCGTCGAGTTCATCGCGATCAACACCGACGCGCAGGCGCTGCTGATGAGTGACGCCGACGTCAAGCTCGACGTCGGCCGGGAGCTGACCCGTGGTCTCGGCGCGGGCGCCAACCCGGACGTGGGCAAGAACGCCGCCGAGGACCACCGCGACGAGATCGAAGAGGTGCTCAAGGGCGCCGACATGGTCTTCGTGACCTGCGGTGAGGGTGGCGGCACCGGTACCGGCGGGGCCCCGGTGGTGGCGAACATCGCCCGCAAGCTCGGCGCGTTGACCATCGGCGTGGTCACCCGGCCGTTCTCCTTCGAGGGGAAGCGGCGTCAGGTGCAGGCCGAGTCGGGGATAGACGAGCTGCGCAACCAGTGCGACACGCTGATCGTCATCCCGAACGACCGACTGCTCGCCCTGGGTGACCGGGGCATCAGCATGATGGACGCGTTCCGTACCGCCGATCAGGTGCTGCTCTCCGGTGTCCAGGGCATCACCGACCTGATCACCACCCCCGGTCTGATCAACCTGGACTTCGCCGACGTCAAAAGCGTGATGAGCGGTGCCGGCAGTGCCCTGATGGGCATCGGCAGCGCCCGGGGCGAGAACCGCGCGGTCGAGGCGGCCGAGGCGGCCATCTCCAGCCCGCTGCTGGAGCAGAGCATGGATGGCGCCCGAGGGGTGCTGCTCTCCATCGCGGGTGGTTCCGATCTCGGCCTGTTCGAGATCAACGACGCGGCCCAGCTGGTCACCGACGCGGCCCACCCGGACGCCAACATCATCTTCGGTGCGGTCATCGACGACGCGCTCGGCGACGAGGTACGGGTGACCGTGATCGCGGCGGGCTTCGACGGTGGTACACCCGCCTACAAGGCGGCCGAGCCGGCCCGTAAGCCGGCAGTGAGCCAGCAGTCGGGCGGAATGCAGAGCGCACCCCACTCGCCGCCCTCGCCGGCCCCCACGCAGCCGCCCCGCCGGGTGCTCTTCGACGACGTCGACGTGCCCGACTTCCTCAAGAACGGATCCTGAGCCGGCCCGATGACCGAGGAGACGACCACGGCCGGCGTCGCCGGCGGTGCGGACGCGGCTGCCCGACGGCAGTCGCGTCGCGCCGAGTTGGCCGCTGCGCTGACCCGTACCCGCGCCCGGCTGGCCGACGCGTGCTCGGCCGCCGGTCGGGATCCCGCCGAGGTGTCGCTGATCGCGGTGACAAAGACGTACCCCGCCAGTGACGCCCTGCTCCTCGCCGAGCTGGGCGTCACCGACGTGGGGGAGAACCGCGACCAGGAGGCGGCGCCGAAGGCGGCCGAGGTCGCTGCGGCCGGGGCCGACCTGCGGTGGCACTTCATCGGCCAGTTGCAGCGCAACAAGTGCCGGTCGGTGGTGCGCTACGCCGACGTCGTCCAGTCGGTGGACAGCGTCCGGCTCGCTGCGGCGCTGGACGCGGCGGCCACCGCCGGCCGGGACCGGCCGTTGGACGTACTGGTGCAGGTCAGCATCGACGCGGATCCGGTACGCGGGGGCGCGTTGCCGGACGACGGCGACCCGGACCGGAGCCTGTCGGCGGTGGCCGACCGGCTCGCCGCCGCCGGGTCGCTGCGGTTGGCCGGGCTGATGGCGGTCGCCCCGCTCGGCTGGGAGCCGGAGCGGGCCTTCGCCCGGCTGGCCGAGGTGGCCGCCCGGTTCCGTAGTGCCCATCCGCAGGCCGCGGTGCTCTCCGCCGGAATGAGCGGGGATCTGGAAACGGCTGTCGCCTACGGCGCGACACATGTCAGGGTAGGCAGCGCGTTGCTCGGAATGCGTTCCACGCTGGGGTAGCCTGACCGTGGAGACAGCAAATTACATCAGTGTTGTTTGAGTCGGCCATTCCGGTGGCGGGGGTCATGACGCGGACGGTCGCGATCGTCGGCGTCGGGGGATTGCCGACTCGGTCCGGTGGGCACTTGGGGTGTTCACGCGCGTGACAGCGACACGGCACGGGGGCGCGTGCCGCACGGCGGACGGAGGGGCGCGGCGAATGGGCGCACTGCGCAAAGCGGGGGTCTGGCTCGGTCTCGTCGAAGAGGACGATGAGCGGGCCTACGACGACGGTGGCTACGAGAAGGGTAGCTACCGCGAGACGCGTTACCGGCAGAGCCGTTACGCGGAGGAGTTCGGCGAGGACGGCGAGGACGACGAGGACGAGCCGCCGGCACCGCCCCGTTCCCGACCCGGCGAGCGTACCCGGTTGGCCGAGCGGGTGTCGTCCCGGGCGAGTGAGGCCGACCGGGCCGACTCCGACCGGCCGGAGCGGACCGAACGCGCCAGCGTCCGGTCGATCGCCAGGTCCGGAACCACCGAGTCGTCGGGTGCGTTGAGCTACCACACCCGGGACAACCTCGCCCTGGCGCCGCAGGCGCAGGTGCGGGAGCGGGTGGTGCCGGATGAGGAGCAGCGTTACCAGATCACCACGCTGCACCCGACCACGTACCGGGAGGCGCGCACCATCGGTGAGCACTTCCGGGACGGGGTTCCGGTGATCATCAACCTCACCGAGATGGATGAGGCCGACGCCCGCCGGTTGGTGGACTTCGCTGCCGGGTTGGCGTTCGGTCTGCGCGGTACGATCGAGCGCGTGACCAATCGGGTGTTCCTGCTCTCACCGGCCAATGTCCAGGTCACCGCGGAGGACAAGGCCAAGATCGCTGAGGGCGGTTTCTTCAGTCTGGGATGATCCCACCCGATCAGGGGGCCTCGCCTACCGTGTTGTCCGTCGTGCTGCAAGTCCTGTATCTGATCCTCTATGTCTTTTTGTTGACTCTTTTGGCCAGGTTCGTACTGAGCGCAGTACTGCAGTACGGCCGCCGGTGGCAACCGGGCCGGGGAGCAGTGGCAGGACTCGAGACCGTGTGGAGCGTCACTGATCCGCCCCTCAAGGCGTTGAGGCGTGTGATCCCTCCATTGCGAATTGGTACCGTGAGCATCGACCTGGCCTCCCTTGTGCTCCTGGTTATCCTGTTCGTGCTGATGGAGTTCGTGTTAAGGCGGTTGATCAACGGGTGAAGACCCGGTGGTCCAGCGCGCTACGCGGCCGCAACTGACCCGAGGAGTTTCGATGCCGCTGACCCCGGCCGACGTTCACAACGTCGCCTTCAAGAAGCCGCCGATCGGCAAGCGGGGGTATGACGAGGAGGAGGTCGACGCCTTCCTGGACGAGGTCGAGCGTGAGCTCGCCCGTCTGATCGAGGAGAACAACGAGCTTCGCGCCCAGGTGGAGCGGGGCGGCCGCGGCGGTGCCCCCGCCGGTCCCGGTGCCGACCCCCGGCTCGCCGCAGAGCTCAACGACGTCAAGGCCCAGCTCGACCGGGTGCAGCGCGACAAGGCGGCGGCCGAGCAGGCCGCCCGGGCGATGCAGGCCGAGCTGGAGCAGATGCGCGCCCAGGGCGGCCCCGGTGGGGCCGGCGACGGCGAGCAGCAGGCGCTGCGGGTGCTGATGATGGCCCAGCGCACGGCGGACGACCACGTCTCCGACGCCCGGCGCGAGGCCGACCAGTTGCTCTCCGAGGCCCGGTCCAAGGCCGAGGAGGTCACCCGCGAGGCGCGGGCCAAGGCCGACGCCCTGGAGCGGGACGCCCGGCAGCGGCACCAGGAGGCCATGGGTGGCCTGGACGCCAAGCGCACCGCGTTGCAGAAGCACATCGAGGAGCTCAAGCAGTTCGAGCGGGAGTACCGCACCCGGCTCAAGGCGTACCTGGAGAGCCAGCTTCGTGACCTCGGTGCCCGTGGCCAGGACCTGGAGGCGGACATAACCCGCACCGAGGTCGGCCGGGGTGGGGCCAGCAACGGCGGTCTCGCCGCCGCCGGCCTCGGTGGCTCGTACAGCGGGGGCCGCGCCAACGCCCTCGAAGCCGGCCACTGATCCTCGTGACCGACTGACCCGGTTCGAAGCGATGCGGCGGGGGTGAGCCGTGATAGTCGCAAGTCTGTTGCTCATCCTCGTCGCGGTGGTGCTGCTCGTGCTGGGTCTGGCGAACGGCTCCAGTCTGCTGCTGATCACTTCGATCGCGGCGAGCCTGCTGGCTGCCGTGGCGCTGGTGGTGGGTGCCCGCCAGGCGGCCGCCACCCGCGAAGCGGGTGGATCCCGTCCGGGCAGCCCAGCCGGACGGCCCGGCCAGCGGGGCCGGGGGGAGCAGGCCGGGGCGGGTGACGGCGCCAGCCGGTACGCCGGTTCCCCGGCGACGGCGGGCATCCCGGTGCAGTCGATGCGTACGACGGACGATTCCGGACGGACCGGGTGGCGGCAACCACCCGGTCCGTCGGCGTCCGGCCCGGATCCGGTTGATCCCGACCCGGCGTGGGTGACCAGTGCGGACAGTCCGGTCGATTCGGACCAACGGTGGGCGGCCGGTGCGGACAGTCCGGTCGATCCCGACCGAGCGTGGGTGACCGCTGCGGACGGCCCGCTCGGGGCCGCATCCGATCTGGCCGCCGACGAGGACCTGCTACCCGACGAGCCCCCCGCCCAGGTCGTCGGGGATGACGACGCAGCCCGGGTGGCCCGACTGGCCAGCCCGGTGCTGGTCGTGGATGGCCGTCCCCGGTACCACCTGGCCACCTGCCCCCATCTGGTGGGGCGCCGGACCGAATCGCTGCCGGTGGCCGAGGCGGTCGAACTCGGTTTCACTCCCTGCGCCCGATGCGCCCCGGACACCGCCCTGCTTGCTGATGTCCGCCCGGTCTGAGCGCCGTGGCGCGGCCGGCGGAGCCGGCGACGCCACGCTGACGGTCGCCGTCCGGGTCAAGCCCGGCTCGTCGCGTACCCGGGTCGGTGGTTGTTTCGACGGCCCCTACGGCCCGGCGGTGGTGGTCGCGGTGAACGCTCCCCCGGTCGACGGCCGGGCCACCGAGGCGGCCCGTCGGGCGCTGGCCGACGCGCTGGGCCTTCGCCCGGCTGCGGTGTCGCTGCGGGCCGGGGCGGCCAGCCGGGACAAGCTCTTCCAGGTCGAACAGGCCGCCGTCGGGCTGCCCGAGCTGGTGCAGCGGTTGCGCGACGGGGCCGCCGGGTGAGGTCCGCAGGCGCAGGCCGACCGTGACGGGCGGGCTCGACCTGGCGCTGCTGCTCGGCGCGGCGGTGCTGCTGGTGGCGGTCTGGGCGGTCCGTTTCTCCACCCGGCTCGGGGTGCCGAGCCTCCTGGTCTATCTCGCCCTGGGCATGGCGATCGGTGAGGCCGGCCTCGGCATCCGGTTCGACGACGCCGAACTCACCCGGGTCCTCGGCTTCTGCGCGCTCATCGTGATCATCGCGGAGGGCGGGTTGACCGCCCGGTGGAGCACCCTGCGCCCGGTGCTCGGACTGTCCGCCGCGCTCTCCACGGTGGGCGTGCTGGTCAGCATCGCGGTGGTCGGGGTGGCCGGGCATCTCCTGCTCGACCTCGACTGGCGACTGGCATTGCTCTACGGGGCCGTGCTCTCCTCCACCGATGCGGCGGCCGTCTTCGCCACCCTCCGCCGGCTGCGCCTGCCGCCCCGGCTGGTGGCCACCCTGGAGGCGGAGTCGGGTACCAACGACGCCCCGGTGGTCCTGCTCGTGGTGCTGCTCTCCGCCAGTGGCCCGGTCAGCCACCCCTGGTGGTACGAGGTGCTGCTGGTGGCCTACGAGCTGTCCATGGGCACGGCGGTCGGGTTCCTGGTGGGTCTCGGCGGGCGGTGGGCCCTGCGCCGGGCCGCCCTGCCGTCGTCCGGGCTCTACCCGATCGCGGCAGTCGGCCTGACCGTGCTCGCCTACGCCGCCGGAGCGGTGCTGCACGCCTCCGGCTTCCTGGCCGTGTACGTCGCCGGGGTGGTGCTCGGCAACGCCCGGCTGCCGCACCGGCAGGCGATCCTCGGGTTCGCCGACGGGCTCGCCTGGTTGGCCCAGATCGGCCTGTTCGTGCTGCTCGGGTTGCTGGTGACGCCGAGTCGGCTGGCCGACGCGCTGCTGCCGGCGGTGGTGGTCGGACTGGCGCTGCTCTTCCTGGCCCGGCCGCTGTCGGTCGCCGCCTCCGCCACGCCGTTCCGGATCGGCCCCCGGGAGCAGCTCTTCCTGTCCTGGGCCGGGTTGCGGGGGGCGGTGCCGATCGTGCTCGCCACGATCCCGCTCTCCGAACGGGTGCCGGGCGCGGACCGGCTCTTCGACGCGGTCTTCGTCCTGGTGGTGATCTTCACACTGGTGCAGGCCGGCACCCTCGCGCCGGTCGCCCGCTGGTTGCGGGTCACCGCGCCGGCCGAGGCGGCCGAGATCCGGGTGGAGACCGCGCCGCTGGAGCGGATGCGCGCCGACCTGCTCCAGTTGGAGATCCCACCCGGCTCGAAGCTGGGCGGAGTGCACGTGGACGAGCTGCGCCTGCCGATGGGCGCCTCGGTGACGCTGGTACTGCGGGACGGCACGGGCTTCGTACCCGGGCCGGACACCCGGTTGAAGGTGGGGGACAGCCTGCTCATCGTGGCCTCGGTCGAGGTCCGCGACGCGACGGAGCGGCGGCTGCGGGCGGTGAGCCGGCGGGGGCGGCTGGCCCGCTGGTTCGGCGAGTACGGTGACGATTCAGGCGAATAGTCTGCTACCGTTCGTGCTGCCCTGATTACGAGTTTAGTCCGGGCTCGGATGCGGTGTGTTGGTGCGGCATGTTGTCGCACGCCTGTACGTTCCGTATTCTTGCCAATCTCTGGAGTGCGCGGCCGCCGGCCGCGCGCCCGTTTTGTACGTGGGGTCCGCCGGGCCGGGGGCCCTGTCAGGCACCGCCGATCGCCGCGGGCTCCGCGGCCAAGGGAGGGCGACGATGGCGAAGCCAGCCGACACGAGGACCGCCGGCCGCAAACCGGCCGTCAAGGCCGACCGCAGTGCCGCCGAGACCGAGAAGATCAGGGCGGCCCTGGCGGCCCGGTACGACGAACTGCGTGCCGAGTACGATCAGACGCTGAGCGACATCACCGAGCTGCAGCGCGACCGGCTGACCGACTCGGCCGGGGACGACCAGGCCGACACCGGCACCAAGACGTTCGAGCGCGAGCAGGAGATCTCACTCGCCAACAGCATCAAAGAACGGATCACGCAGGTCGAGCGGGCACTGGAACGGCTCGACGAGGGCAGCTACGGCTGGTGCGAGCGGTGCGGCAACCCGATTCCGGTCGAACGGCTCGCCGCCTTTCCCTCGGCCACCCTCTGCGTGACCTGCAAGCAGCTGGAGGAGCGCCGGTAGCGGCGCTCCCCGGCCTCGGAGCCGGTGAGGGATCACCGCTGAGCGTCGATGGGGAGCAGATGACCGCAGCACGGCCCGACCGGTCCGACACCGCCGAGCCGCCACCCGGTCAGCCCCGGCGGCGCGCCACCCTGATCCTGCTGGCCGTCGCCCTGGTGGCACTCCTCGCCGACCTCGGCACCAAGCATCTCGCCCTGGTCACCCTCACCGACCGGGAGCCGGTACGCCTGCTCGGCGGGGCGGTCTACCTGACGCTGACCCGCAACAGCGGTGCCGCGTTCAGCCTCGGCTCGGACCACACCTGGATCTTCCCGCTGATCACCCTCGGGGTGGTCGGGTGGATCGCCTGGATGGCGCTGCGGCTGCGGTCCGTCCCGTGGGCCGTCTCCCTCGGTCTGGTCCTCGGTGGGGCGTTGGGTAACCTGACGGACCGGATCTTCCGGGCACCCGGTACGTTCATCGGTCACGTGGTCGACATGGTCAGCCTCTTCGACCCGTATGGGCAGGTCTGGCCGGTGTTCAACCTGGCCGACAGTTCCCTGGTCTGCGGCGTACTGCTCGCCGTGCTGCTGGAGTTGACCGGCCGGCAGCGGGACGGCACCCGGCTCGGCCGGTCCGGCGAGCCGGACACGACGGGCGACGACCCGGAGCCGGCGGACAACGGCCGGAACCCGGACGCCGCCGGGACGCCGGCAGACAGCGACCAGAGCGAGCAGCGGGAGCGGGCATGACCTCGGTCTTCGACGCGGGACGGGCCCGCCCGGCCGGTGACACCCGGTCCCTGCCGGTCCCGGACGGCCTCGACGGCATGCGCCTCGACCAGGCGGTGTCCCGACTCTTCGGGTTGTCCCGGACGGCGGCGGCGTCCCTGGTGGAGGCCGGCGACGCCCAGGTCGACGGGGTGGTACGCGGCAAGTCCGACAAGGTCAACGCCGGCTCCTGGCTGGAGGTGACCCTGCCCGCCCCGGCCAGCGCACCGGTGGTCGTCCCGCAGGCGGTCCCCGGCCTGCGGGTGGTCTACGCCGACGACGACATCGTGGTGGTCGACAAGCCGGTCGGGGTCGCGGCGCACCCCAGCCCCGGCTGGACCGGCCCGACCGTCATCGGCGCCCTCGCCGCGATCGGGCACACCATCGCCACCAGCGGTGCCGCCGAACGGCAGGGGGTCGTGCACCGGCTCGACGTCGGCACCACCGGCATCATGGTGGTTGCCAAGAGTGAGCAGGCGTACAGCGCCCTCAAACGGGCGTTCAAGTACCGCGAGGTGGAGAAGCGCTACCACGCGGTGGTCCAGGGACACCTCGACCCGCTACGCGGCACCATCGACGCCCCGATCGACCGGCACCCCACCCACGACTACCGCTGGGCGGTGGTCTCCGGTGGCAAGCCCAGCATCACGCACTACGACACCGTCGAGGCGTTCCCGTCGGCGAGCCTGGTCGACGTGCGGCTGGAGACGGGGCGTACCCACCAGATCCGGGTGCACTTCTCGACGTTGCGGCACCCGTGCGTGGGTGACCTCACCTACGGTGCCGATCCGACGCTCGCCGCCCGGCTGAAGCTGACCCGCCAGTGGTTGCACGCCCGGTCGCTCAGCTTCCTGCACCCCCGAACGGGGGAGGAAGTCCAGTTCGTCAGCGACTACCCTGACGACCTGGATCGCGCGCTCGGCATCCTGCGCGACTGAGCGCGTCCGTCCGACACCTGACGGCCCGCTGCGGCACCGGGCCGACGGGCCGGTGGCGGCACCCGGTGGCCGTACCGGGCCGGGCGGAACAGCGACGAGGGGGGGTGAGCCACCGTGCGAGCCGGCGACCTGCTGCGACGACTCGACGAACGGCTGCTGCCCCGACTCGGTCGGACGGTCACCCGGATGGGCGAAGGGCCGGCCCGACCCCGGGCGCTGACCGTCGTCGCGGTGCTCTGCGCGGCAGCGGTGCTGCTCACCGCCGTGTGGACCACCGACCGGCCGCCGACCGGCGACCCGACGCTGGGTACCACCGCGCGGGTCGGGGTGACCGAGGGGCAGTCCATTCCCGGCTACCTGCGTACCGCAGGGGACGAACTGGCCGCGCTGGCCGCGGGCGAGGGCGGGCGGCAGACGTACGCCCTGGTCTCGCTCGCCGACTATCTCGCCCCGGACCGGCTGGCCCCGCTGCTCGGTGAGGTGGCCGTCGCCGAGGTCCTCGGCCGGGTGCCGCTGCCCGGCCGGCAGACCCAGATCGTCCGGATCCCCGCGCTCCGGGTCCCGCAGGACGTGCTGGCCGGGATGGACGAACTCGCCCGCCGCAAGGACCGCGAGGCGGCGGACTACCGGGCCCGCGCCGCCGCCGTCACCGGGGACGCCGTCGAGGACCGTGAACTGCGGCAGGTCTACGTCAGTGGGGCCGAGGTGGCCGCCGCCGAGGCTGCGGCGTACCGGTCGCACTGCTCCTGCGTCTACGCCGCGGTGGTCCGCGCCGAACCGACCGCCCTGAGGGCGGTGGCCGGCCGGCCGGGCGTACGCGGGGTCGACCCGGCACCGGAGGTGGACCGACTGGACCGCGCGGTCTTCTCACCCCCGCTGCCCGAGCAGGTCGACGTGGTCCGTCCACCCGCCGACACCGGCCTACCGACGGCCGGCGGGAGCCCGGCGCCCGCCGCCCGGGTGTCCGACGCCGCCGGCCAGGTCACCCCGGATGCGACCGGGATGACCACCGGAGCGGAATCCATCCCGGGTGCCCCGGCCACGTCCCCCGGACATCCGGACGAGTCGGTGACACCCGGTCCGACCTGGGGGACGGACCCGCCGCCGCCCTCACCGCCGCCCCCTTCGGCGGCTCCGGCGGGCAGCCCGTGAGTACCGTCGCGGGTCAGCACGGCGACGGTGGTGTATCCGCCACGATCTGGTCCGAATAGGGTTTGCTTCCGTAGCCTGTCAGGCGGGGAACCGAGGGCGCTGGGAGGGCGAGCCGTGGACGGCAGCGAGACCGGCTGGGGCCGGCCTGCGGAACCAGCACCGCGCTGGCGCGCGCTGCTGGACCGGGCCCGGCTCCACGGTCGGCCGACGGAGCAGGGCGAGGGTGGGCACGCCGTCGACGACCCGCCGCCGGCCGTCGACGACCCGTCCACCCTGCCGACCCGGGCCGGCCGTTCCGCCGTACCCGGTGATCCTGAGCGGCCTCCGCTGCCCCGACGCACGGCGGGCGGTGCGTACGCCGGACGGGCCGCCCCCGCCGGCTACTCCGGCGGCGGCCCCCTGCCGGAGCCGGGCCCGGTTCTCCGGCCCGACCCGCCGGCGACCGGTGAGTCGCGCTATGCGCTGCTGGAGAACGGCTACCGGCATGCGCCCGAACCGCCGGCCGAGTCCCGGTACGCGCTGCTGGAGAACGGCTACCGGGCCGAGCCGACGTATCCCGCCGCCGCCCCGGCGGAGCCGGTCTACCGGCGTGAGCCGCCCCAGGCCGGGCCGGCTCCGGACAGCGGTTACCCGGCCCGGTCGGTACCGGCGGTGGAGAGCGGCTATCCGGTCCGGCCGGTCGACACCGGTTACCCCGACCGGTCGGTACCGGCCGTGGAGAGCGGCTACCCGGCCCGGTCGGTGGAGAGCGCCTACCCGGCCCGTACCGCGCCAGCGGTGGAGAGTGGCCATCCGGCCCGCCCGCTCGACAGCGGCTATCCGGCCCGGTCCGCGCCCGCCGTCGAGTACGCCTACCCGACCCGGCCGGCGTTGCCGGCCTCGGCCTCGACGCCGGTGACCACGGCGACGCCGGCCGCCGGCGGCTACCCGGCCCGGGGCCAGTGGCAGCGTCCCGCCCCCGCGAACGAGACGGAGCGGGCGGTCGGTGTGCTGCGACGGGACTTCGGCACCCCCCGGGTGATCGCCTTCGCCAACCCGAAGGGCGGGGTACACAAGACCACCGCCACCGTGCTCGCCGCGGCCACCGTCGGCAGCGTACGCGGGCGGGGCGTCTTGGCCTGGGACGACAACGAGCTGCGCGGCACCCTCGGACTGCGGGCCGGCAGCGCCCGGCACGCCCGTACGATCCGGCACCTGGTCACCGACCTGGCCGATGTGGAGACCCGGCACGGCGCGGACCTGCACGACCGGCTCGACGACTATCTGCGGCACGCCTCCGACGGGTCGTACGACGTTCTCGCGGGGGAGGAGAGCCCCCGGTTCGCCCAACGGCTCGACCAGTTCACCGTCCGGCGGGTGCTCGACCTGCTCCGCCGGACCCACGAGGTGATCTGCGTGGACACCGGCAACAACGTGGAGAGCCCCAACTGGCGCAGCGTGATGCAGTCCGCCGACCAGCTCGTGCTCACCACGGTGCCCCGCGAGGACGCCGCGTTCAGCGGCGACTGGATGCTGGACCTGCTGCACGAGGTCGGCATGGGGGAGCTGGCCGACAACGCGGTGACCCTGATCTCCTGCCCCACCCCGGGCCGGTCGCCGTTGCAGACCGACCTGGAACGGCACTTCGCCACCCGGACCCGGGCGGTCGCGGTGGTGCCGTACGACCCGGCCCTGGAGGCGGGTTCCTCGATCGAGTACCACCAGTTGCAGCAGGAGACCCGGGACGCCTGGCTGCGGGCGGCGGCGGTCATGCTGGAACCCTTCGCCCGCTGAGCCACCCGGGCCGGCTTGTCCCACCCGGGCCGGCCTGCCTGTCCCACCCGGGCCGGTCCGGGCCACGGCCGGCGGGGACGCCTGAGAGGATCATCCGGTGAGCCAGCCCACCGGAGAGCCCGACCGTCCCGTGGTCGACAGCGCCTACGTCAGCACCCTGACCCTCCTGCACGAACCGCCCCGCCGGCCCGGCCGGACGGTCGGGATCTGTGCCGGCGCCGTGGTGGCGCTGACCGCGCTCGGCGTGCCACTCGGCCTGCTCTGGTACGCCCTGGCGCCCCGGGTACCGGTGGTGCGGACGGAGGACGGCGCGGTCCTGGCCGAGCCGCAGCCGGAGCAGTTCATCGCCGCCGACGGATGGTTCAGCCTGCTCGGGCTCGGCTTCGGCGTGCTCGCCGCGATCGGGGTGTGGCTACTGGTGCGCCGGGTACGCGGACCGGTCGGGCTGCTCGTCGCGGTCCTCGGCAGTGCCGGCGCTGCCCTGGTGGCCTGGCGACTCGGGCGGCAGATCGGGCTGGCCGGCTACCAGCGGCTGCTGGATGCCGCCGAGGTGGGGCAGGCGCTGGACAAGCCCGCCGACCTGCGGGCAGGTGGGTTCGAGTGGGTGCTCGGTGTGATCCCCACCGTCCAGGGTGACGTGCTGATCCCGGCGTTTGGCGCCGCAGTGGCGTACACCCTGCTCGCCGGCTGGTCGCAGTGGCCGTCGCTGCACCCGGAGCCCGAGCCGCAACCCTGGCTGCCGGCGACCGGGCCCGGCGCGGGTGATGCGCCCGGAGCCAGGGCCGGCGCGGGACCGGAGGTCAGTTGGGGCTCGGCGGCACCGCCAGCTCCGCCAGCGGCACCGGGACCGCCCGGACCTGACGCAGCAGAGCCGCCTCGCGGTTGAGCAGACGCAGCTCCGCGCGGAGCCGGTCGGCGGTGCCGTCGATGGCCAGCAGTCGCTGCCGGTCGGTGATGGTCAGCGCGGCGGTCGCGGCAACCAGGTGGGACAGCACGGTCGGGTCGTCGGGTAGCTGCTCGGTGATCTCCGCGGCCTCCGGCCGGATCAGGCCGAGGTACTGCCGGAACACCGCGGTGACCCGGGGGGTGAGCAGCTCGGCGACCTCGTCCGGGCCGTCCGGCTCGGGCAGCCACTCCACGTCGGCGGTGAGGTACGGTGCCGCGTCCTGGTCGACGTCGATGATGCGGAACCGGCGTCTGCCCACGGTGACCAGGTCGAACCCGCCGTCGGCCAGCTCGGTGACCTGGCGTACCTCGGCGGTGCATCCCACCTCGTGCAGGCTGACCGAGGCGGAGCCGGGACCGGTGCCGCCGGCCGGCGCGACCTCCCAGCCGCTCTGGATCGCCACCACCCCGAACTCGCGTGGTGTGTCGTCGGGCAGCCCGACCAGGTTGTTGACCAGCGTCCGGTACCGCTCCTCGAAGATGTGCAGTGGGAGGACCAGACCGGGGAAGAGCACCGTCCCGAGCGGGAAGATCGGCAGCCGCGCACTCACCATCCGAGCGTAGCCCGCCGGGGCCCAACCGGCGGGGCCCGTCCCACTCGCCTGTCCCGCCTTGTCGATCATGGAGGTGTGGTGGGTGACTGATCCCGTATGGCGGCATTCGTGGGGCACCACAACTCCATGATCGGCGGGAATGGTGGTGTGCTGGTCGGGGTGGTCCGGCTCACCGTCCCGCCACCCGGACGGCGCGGGCCGGCCGCGGGCCCGCCGCCTAGACTCGCAGGGGTGTTGAACCGGATCGACCTGCGCGGCGGCGCCCGTGACCCGCGCCGCCTGCTGCCCCGTGCCCAGCTCGACGTCTCCGTGGCGGTCGAGAAGATCCGCCCGCTCGTCGAGGCGGTCCGCGAGCATGGCTTCACGGCGGTCCGGGACGCCACCCATCGTTTCGACGGGGTGACCCTCGACCGGTTGCGGGTACCGGTGGCGGAGATCGCCGCCGCCGAGCAGAACCTCGAACCCGAGGTACGCGCCGCCCTGCTGGAGTCGATCAGCCGGGCCCGGCGGGTGCACGCCGACCAGCGGCGTACCGACCACACCACGCAGGTGGTCCCGGGTGGCACGGTCACCGAGCGGTGGGTACCGGTCGGCCGGGTCGGCCTCTACGTCCCCGGCGGGCTGGCGATGTACCCGTCGACCGTGGTGATGAACGTGGTCCCGGCCCAGGCCGCCGGGGTCGGTTCGCTGGTGGTGGCGAGCCCGCCGCAGCCGGACAACAAGGGCCTGCCCGATCCCCGGGTGCTCGCCGCCTGCGCCCTGCTCGGCGTCGACGAGGTCTACGCCGTCGGCGGCGCCCAGGCGGTGGCGATGCTGGCCTACGGCTGCGCCACCGACGCCGACGGCACCGGCTGGTGCGAGCCGGTCGACATGATCACCGGGCCGGGCAACATCTGGGTGACCGCCGCCAAGCGGCTGCTGCGCGGGGTGGTCGGCATCGACGCCGAGGCCGGGCCGACCGAGATCGCCATCCTGGCCGACGACACCGCCGACCCCGCGCACGTGGCCGCCGACCTGATCAGTCAGGCCGAGCACGACCCCCTTGCGGCGAGCGTCCTGGTCACCCCGTCGGTGGAGCTGGTCGACGCGGTGGAGGCGGAGCTGGCCCGGCAGGTACCGGCGACCCGGCACCACGAGCGGGTCACCACCGCGCTGACCGGGGAACAGAGCGGGGCGGTGCTCGTCGACGACCTGGAGGAGGGTCTGCGGGTGGTCGACGCGTACGCGGCCGAGCACCTGGAGATCCAGACCCGGGACGCCCGGCAGTGGGCGCTGCGGGTCCGCAACGCGGGGGCCGTCTTCGTCGGGGCGTACGCGCCGGTGTCGCTCGGCGACTACTGCGCCGGCTCCAACCACGTGCTGCCCACCGGGGGCTGCGCCCGGCACTCCTCCGGGCTGTCGGTGCAGTCGTTCCTGCGCGGCATCCACCTGGTCGAGTACGACGAGGCGGCGCTGCGTGAGGTGGCCCCGCACGTGGTGACCCTGGCCAACGTGGAGAACCTGCCGGCGCACGGCCAGGCCGTCCAGGTGAGGTTCCGGTGACCACCCTCGACGACCTGCCGATCCGCGACGACCTGCGCGGGCGGTCGCCGTACGGCGCGCCGCAGCTCGACGTGGCGGTACGGCTGAACACCAACGAGAACTCCTATCCGGTACCCGACGCGGTGGTCGACGCGATCGGCAAGGCGGTCGCGGCGGAGCTGCGGGACCTCAACCGCTACCCGGACCGGGACGCGCTGGCGCTCCGCGCCGACCTGGCCGACTACCTCGGCCACGGGCTGACCACGGGGCACGTCTGGGCGGCGAACGGCTCCAACGAGATCCAGCAGCAGCTGCTACAGGCGTTCGCCGGGCCGGGCCGGGTGGCGCTGGGCTTCACCCCGGCCTACTCCATGCACCCGTTGCTGGCGCTCGGCACCGGTACCGGCTGGATCGCCGGCCGCCGGGGCGCCGACTTCGGGTTGACCGTCGACGACGCGGTGTCCCAGGTCCGGGCACACCACCCGGATGTGGTCTTCCTCTGCTCACCGAACAATCCCACCGGTACCGCCCTCGACCCGGCGGTGATCGGGGCGGTACTGGACGTCGCCCCCGGCATGGTGGTGGTCGACGAGGCGTACGCCGAGTTCGCCCGGGCCGGCACCCGGACCGCGCTGGAGCTGCTGCCGGGGCATCCCCGGCTGGTGGTGACCCGCACGATGAGCAAGGCGTTCGGCTTCGCCGGTGGCCGGCTGGGCTACCTGGCGGCGGACCCGGCCGTGGTGGACGCGGTCCAGCTCGTCCGGCTGCCGTACCACCTCTCCGCGCTCACCCAGGCCGCGGCCCGGGCGGCGCTGGCCCACCGGGACGTCCTGCTGGCCACCGTGGCGGCGATCCGCGAGCAGCGCGACCGGATCGTCACCGAGCTGCGCCGCCGGGGTCACCGGGTGGCTGACAGCGACGCCAACTTCGTCCTCTTCTCGGTCGACGGTGACCAGGCGGTGGCCTGGCAGGCACTGCTGGACGCCGGGGTGCTGGTCCGCGACGTCGGTCTGCCCGGCTGGCTGCGGGTCACCGCCGGCACCCCCGCCGAAACCGATGCTCTTCTCAGCGCCATGGAGGTTTTGTCCCGATGAGCCGGACCGCCCGGGTGGAGCGGGTCACCAAGGAGACGAACGTGCTCGTCGAGCTGGATCTCGACGGCGGCGGCCGGGCCGAGATCAGCACCGGCATCGGCTTCTACGACCACATGCTGCACCAGATCGCCCGGCACGGTGGCTTCGACCTCACCGTGCGGACCGTCGGCGACCTGGAGATCGACGCGCACCACACGATGGAGGACACGGCGTTGGCCCTGGGCGCCGCGTTCGACCAGGCGCTGGGCGACAAGGCCGGCATCCGGCGGTACGGCTCGGCCACCGTCCCGATGGACGAGGTACTGGTCCGGGCCGCCGTCGACCTTTCCGGCCGGCCGTACGTGGTGCACGACGAACCGGTCCTGGCGCCGTACATCGGGCCGGTCTATCCGACCAGCATGACCCGGCACATCTTCGAGTCGTTCGGGCAGGCGGCCCGGATCACCCTGCACGTGGACGTGCTGCGGGCGGCCCGCCCCGGTGGGCACCCGGACGCGCACCACGTGGTCGAGGCCCAGTTCAAGGCGGTTTCCCGGGCGCTGCGCGAGGCCACCGCGATCGATCCCCGGTCGGCGGGCGTGATCCCCAGCACCAAGGGGGCGCTCTGATGTCCGGGCCGGCGGCGGGGGCGCCGCGGTGAGCTCGGTACTGCCGGTCCTGTTGCTGGCCCTCTCCGGCGTGCTGGTCGGTGGGGCCTGGTCGATGCACCGGCAGGGGGCCGGGCGCACGGCGGTGCTCTTTGTCGGGCTGCTCGCGCTGCTGGCCGCTGCGGGCGGCATCCTCTGGCTGATCCCCGGGGAGGGTTCATGAGTGAGCGCACCACACGCCGGGTGGTGGTCCTGGACTACGGCTCCGGCAACCTGCGGTCCGCCGAACGGGCCCTGGCCCGGGTCGGTGCCGACGTCACGGTGACCGCCGACCTCGCCGCTGCGGCGGACGCGGACGGCCTGGTCGTACCGGGGGTCGGGGCGTACGCCGCGTGCATGGCCGGCATCGAGGCGCTCGGTGCCGGGCCGGTGATCGCCGAGCGGGTCGCGGCCGGCCGTCCGGTGCTCGGCATCTGCGTGGGCATGCAGGTGCTCTTCGAGTACGGCGAGGAGCACGGCGTGGTCACCAAGGGGCTGGGGCTGCTGCCCGGCGGGGTGACCCGGCTCGCCGCCGAGCGTCTGCCGCACATGGGGTGGAACACGGTGACCGCGCCGGCCGGCTCGGTGCTCTTCGCCGGGCTGCCGGCGCAGAGCCGGTTCTACTTCGTCCACTCGTACGCGGTGTCCGACGTGGTGGCGCTGCGCGCGGCCGGTGCCGTGCCCACCGTGGCGCACCACGGCACCGACTTCGTCGCGGCGGTGGAGCGGGGTCCGCTGTCGGCGGCCCAGTTCCACCCGGAGAAGTCCGCCGACACCGGCGCCACCCTGCTGGGCAACTGGCTGGCCACGCTGTGAACCGGGCGGCGGCGCCCGCGCCCCGTCCCGGGTGCGGCGGACCGGTGCCGGCTGTCGTGCTGGTCGCCGGACCGGTGGGCCGGTGAGTCGGGAGCGGGCCCGCCGTCGGGCCGAACGGGAGGTGGCGGCCGAGCGGGAACGTGCCGCCCGGCAGCGCAGACGCGCCCGGCGGGAGCGCCGGCGGGCGCTGCTCCGGCGACTGGTCCCCCGGCTGCCGGACCGGCGTACCGGTCGGCTGCTACCCCGACGTACCCGTGCGGAGCGGGCCGGGATCGTGCTGGTGGTGCTGGCGGTGGCCGCCCTGATCTGGGCACTCGTCGACGACCTCGCCCTGCGGGTGCTGCTGTCGTTGGTACTGGTGCTCGTACTTCCGGCGGTCGTGGTGATCGCCCTGGACCGTAGAACCTGATCGAGGAGACCGAGTTGAGCCTCACCCTGCTTCCTGCCGTCGACGTCGCCGACGGCCAGGCCGTCCGTCTCGTGCAGGGCGCCGCCGGCAGCGAGACCACCTACGGCGACCCGCTGGACGCGGCGCTGGCCTGGCAGTCCGACGGCGCGGAGTGGATCCACCTGGTCGACCTCGACGCCGCGTTCGGTCGGGGTTCGAACGCGGCGCTGCTGGCCGACGTGGTGCGCCGGCTGGACGTCAGGGTGGAACTCTCCGGCGGGATCCGGGACGACGAGTCGCTGCGCGCCGCGCTGGGTACCGGTGCGGCCCGGGTCAACATCGGCACCGCCGCGCTGGAGGACCCGGTCTGGTGCGACCGGGTGGTCGGCGAGTACGGCGACCGGGTGGCGATCGGGCTGGACGTGCGGGGTCGTACCCTCTCCGCTCGGGGCTGGACCCGGGACGGCGGTGACCTCTTCGAGGTGCTGGAGCGGCTGGACAAGGCGGGCGCCTCCCGGTACGTGGTGACCGACATCACCAAGGACGGCACCATGCGCGGCCCGAACCTGGACCTGTTGCGCGAGGTGTGCGCGCGGACCGGCGCGCCGGTGATCGCCTCGGGTGGTGTCTCGACGCTCGACGACCTGCGGGCGCTGGCCACGCTGGAGCCGGTCGGGGTGGAGGGCGTGATCGCCGGCAAGGCGCTCTACGCCGGTGCGTTCACCGTGGCGCAGGCGCTTGAGACGCTGGCCCGGCCGTGACGCTGGTGACCCGGCTCGGCTCGGGTGGCCCGTGGGAGCGGACGTACGGCTACTCGCGGGTGGTCCGGGCCGGTGCGCTCGCGCTGACCGCCGGTTGCACGTCGACCGTCGATGGGCAGGTCACCCACGTGGGTGACGCGGTGGCGCAGACCGCCCAGGCGTTCCGGATCGCGCTGGACGCGCTGGCCGAGGTGGGTGCCGGTCCGGCCGACGTGGTGCGGACCCGGATGTACGTGGTGGACCGGTCGTACGCCGACGAGGTGGGTCGGGCGCACAACGCCGTCTTCGGTGCGGTCCGGCCGGTGGCCACGCTGGTGGTGGTGGCCGGGCTGCTGCACCCGGACCACCTGGTGGAGGTTGAGGTGGAGGCGTACCTCGGAGGCGATTAAGTTGCGCACAACTTAATCGCGCGCTATCGTTCACCCGTGAACGATGATCTGGTGCTGCGTCGGCAGGTGTGCTTCGCGCTCTACGCCGCGTCCCGTGCGGTCACCGACGTCTACCGGCCGATCCTCGACGAGCTGGGCCTGACCTACCCGCAGTACCTGGTCCTGCTCGTGCTCTGGGAACGCGGCGACGACCCGCCCACCGTCTCCGAGCTCGGTGCCGAGCTGCGGCTGGACTCCGGCACGCTCTCCCCGCTGGTCAAGCGGCTGGAGGCGGCCGGGCTGGTGGCCCGGCGCCGGTCGACGGTCGACGAGCGCCGGGTGACCGTCGCGCTGACCGACACCGGCCGGGCACTGCGGGAGCGGGTCGAGCAGGTGCCCTACCGGGTGGCTGCCGCGACCGGGCTCACCGGCGACGAGCTGGTCGCCCTCCGGGACACCCTCACCAGGATCACCGCGACGATCCACCAACAGAAGGAGCAGTGACGACCATGCAGGTGCTCTACACCGCCGCCGCACACGCCACCGGGGACGGCCGCGACGGCCACGTCCAGACCTCCGACGGCACGCTCGACGTCGACCTGGCCATCCCGAAGGAGATGGGTGGTGCCGGCGGGGCGCTCAACCCCGAGCAGCTCTTCGCCGCCGGCTACGCCGCCTGCTTCCACTCGGCACTGCGCCTGGTGGCCCGCCGGGCCAAGGCCGACGTCACCGGTTCGACGGTCGACGCCGAGGTGGGCATCGGCCCGAACGGCAGCGGCGGTTTCGGCCTCACCGTGGCGCTCGCCGTCGAGCTGCCGGCGGTCGACCGGGCCGTCGCCGAGGACCTGGTCGCCCAGGCCCACCAGGTCTGCCCGTACTCCAACGCGACCCGGGGCAACATCGACGTCACCCTGACCGTCCGCTGACCGTGCCGGCCCTGCCGTACCGCTGTCGCGGTGGCGGCGCCCCGGCGACACCGAAGGAGGGCACCGATGAGTGCACCCACCACCGGACGGGAGATCCACCTCGCCTCCCGCCCCGACGGCTGGCCCACACCGGAGAACTTCCGGCTGGTCGAGGTCCCGGTCCCGACCCCCGGCCCCGGGCAGGTGCTGGTCCGCAACACCCTGATGTCCGTCGACCCGTACATGCGGGGCCGGATGAACGACGTGAAGTCCTACATCCCGCCGTTCCGGCTCGACGCGCCGCTCGACGGCGGTGCCCTCGGAGAGGTGCTCACCAGCAACGCCGACGGGATCCGCCCCGGCGACACGGTGCTGCACGGGCTCGGCTGGCGGGAGTACGCGGTGGTCGACGCCGCCTCCGCCCGGGTGGTCGACCCGGAGCTGGCCCCGGTGTCGGCGTACCTGAGCGTGCTCGGCATGACCGGGCTCACCGCGTACGCGGGCCTGCTGGCGGTGGCCCGGATGCAGCCCGGCGAGACGGTCTTCGTCTCCGCCGCGGCCGGTGCGGTCGGCAGCCTGGTCGGCCAGATCGCCAAGCGCAGGGGCGCCGGTCGGGTGGTCGGCAGTGCCGGCTCACCCGCGAAGGTGGAACGGGTGCTCGGGCTCGGCTTCGACGCCGCGTTCGACTACCACGACGGCCCGGTGAAGGAGTCGCTGAAGGCCGCCGCCCCGAAGGGCATCGACGTGTACTTCGACAACGTCGGCGGGGACCACCTGGAGGCGGCGATCGCCGCGATGCGGACCCACGGTCGGGCCGCCATCTGCGGGATGATCGCCCAGTACAACGACGCCGAGCCGCCGGCCGCGCCGCGCAACCTGGCGCTGGTGATCGGCAAGCGGCTCACCCTCCAGGGCTTCCTGGTCGGCGACCACGCCGGCCTGCGGGACGAGTTCCTCGGCGAGATGGCCGGCTGGCTGCGCTCCGGCGAGATCCGGTACGACGAGACGATCGTCGACGGCATCGACAACGCCCCGGCAGCCTTCCTCGGCCTGCTCCGCGGCGAGAACCTCGGCAAGATGCTCGTCCGCCTGTAGGTGTAAGGAAGGGCCCCTTCTTATCGCTTTCGGTAGAGGAAGGGGCCCTTATTAACACTTGTCCCCGCGTCACACCCGCCGTCGCGGCCCACCCGCTGGTCCGGCCACCCGGTCGGGTCGGCCGACTCATCCGGGGAGATAGGCTCAGCCCATGACGGTGGCGGTACGGGTGATCCCCTGTCTGGACGTGGACGCCGGACGGGTGGTCAAGGGAGTCAACTTCGTCGACCTGCGCGACGCCGGTGACCCGGTGGAGCTGGCTGCGGCGTACGACCGGGCCGGAGCGGACGAGCTGACCTTCCTCGACGTGACCGCCTCCTCGGACGACCGGGGCACCATGCTCGACGTGGTACGCCGCACGGCCGAGTCGGTCTTCATCCCGCTCACCGTCGGTGGTGGCGTACGCCGCGTCGAGGACGTGGACGTCCTGCTGCGCGCGGGCGCCGACAAGGTCGGGGTGAACACCGCCGCGATCGCCCGGCCCGAGCTGATCGCGGAGATCGCCGAGCGGTTCGGCCGGCAGGTGCTGGTGCTCTCCCTGGACGTCCGGCGTGCCCCGGCGGGGGCGACCGGCAGTGGCTTCGAGGTGACCACCCACGGGGGGCGGCGCGGCACCGGTATGGACGCGGTGGACTGGGCGCACCGGGCGGCCGAACTGGGCGCCGGTGAGATCCTGCTCAACTCGATGGACGCCGACGGTACCAAGAACGGTTTCGACCTGGAGCTGATCGGCGCGGTCCGCCGGGTGGTGGACGTGCCGGTGGTGGCCAGCGGCGGGGCCGGTGCGGTGGCCCACTTCCCGCCTGCGGTGGCGGCCGGCGCGGACGCCGTCCTCGCCGCCAGCGTCTTCCACTTCGGCGAGCTGAGTGTCGGTGAGGTCAAGGACGCCCTACGCGGCGCCGGGCACCCGGTCCGCTAGCCGGCTGGGTCCGCCTGTCGGCTCGGTGCGCTAGGCCGTGTTTCGTATGGGCTGAAGGTGCCCGGTTGTGATGGATGTCCGGCGTGGTGGTGATCGGTAAAAGTTGA